>JAEZGJ010000045.1 GCA_023416965.1 Pseudomonadota bacterium
CGCACGCCCTGATCCGGCGCTGGCCGCCCACCTCGCGGCGGCGCTTGCCGACGACCTGCCGCTGCTGAAGCGCGACGGCGGCTTCGTGCGGCCCGGCTACCGTGACGGCCTCGACGAGACGCGGGCCCTGCGCGACGAGAGCCGCCGCGTCATCGCCTCGCTGCAGACCCGCTACGCCGAGGAGACCGGCATCCGCAGCCTCAAGGTCAAGCACAACAACGTGCTCGGCTATTTCGTCGAGGTGGCGCAGCAGCACGGCGAGACCTTCCTCAAGGCGCCGCTCAACGAGACCTTCATCCACCGCCAGACCATGGCCGGGGCGATGCGCTTTTCGACCACCGAGCTCGGCCAGCTCGAGGCGAAGATCGCCGGAGCGGCCGACCGGGCCCTCGGCATCGAGCTCGACATCTTCGCCGACCTCGCCCGCGCCGTGCTCGACCGCTCGGACGAGATCCGCGCCGCCGCAGGCGCCATCGCCGTGCTCGACGTCGCCGCCTCCAACGCTACCCTCGCCGCGGAGGAGGCCTGGTGCCGGCCGCTGGTGGACAATTCCCTCGCCTTCGCGGTGAAACAGGCGCGCCACCCCGTGGTGGAACAGGCGATCCGCGGCCGCGCACCCTTCGTCGCCAATGACTGCGACCTTTCCGGTACCGACGGCAAGGGGCACGAGCCGCGCGGCCGCATCTGGCTGATCACCGGCCCCAACATGGCCGGCAAGTCGACCTTCCTGCGCCAGAACGCCCTCGTCGCGGTTCTCGCCCAGGCCGGCGCCTTCGTGCCGGCGGCCTCGGCCCATATCGGCATCGTCGACCGGCTCTTCTCCCGCGTCGGTGCCGCCGACGACCTTGCCCGCGGCCGCTCCACCTTCATGGTCGAGATGGTCGAGACGGCGGCCATCCTCAACCAGTCGGGCCCGCGTGCCCTGGTCATCCTTGACGAGATCGGCCGCGGCACGGCGACCTTCGACGGGCTCTCGATCGCCTGGGCGGCGGTGGAGCACCTGCACGAGACCAACCGCTGCCGGGCGCTCTTCGCCACCCATTTCCACGAGCTGACCGTCCTGTCGCGCCGCCTCGACCGGCTCTCCAACGCCACCATGCGGGTGAAGGAATGGCGCGGCGACGTCATCTTCCTGCACGAGGTGACGGAAGGCGCCGCCGACCGCTCCTACGGCATCCAGGTGGCCAAGCTCGCGGGACTTCCCGCCAGCGTAGTGGAGCGCGCCCGCCAGGTCCTCGCCGAACTCGAGGCGACCGACCGCTCCGCCCCGACGCGCCGCATGGTCGACGACCTGCCCCTCTTCGCCGCGGCGCCCCGACCAGTCGCGGCTCCCGCGCCCGATCCGGTCCTCGACCTCCTCGACGGCATGGACCCCGACGACATGACGCCGCGCGAGGCGCACGAGGCGCTCTATGCGCTGAAGGCGCGGCGGCTCAGGTCGCCCTGACGCGGTTCAGCATCAGAAGCAGGGCCGACCAGCAAAGCGGGATGGCGAGGCCTATGGCCATGCCGGTCCACACCTCGCCGCGCAGGGCGAAGAGATGCATGACCAGCAGATAGCCGGTGAAGCCGAAGATCATGGTCATGCCGTTGACGAAGGCGGCCGCCACGGCGGGGCCGCCGAGGCGCCGGTGCATCAGCAGGATGAAGCTGGAGAAGCTTGCCGGAAACAGCGCCGCCATGCCGGTTGCCGCAGGCCCCACCCGCTCCGACACGAGGATGACGCCGACCACGACCGAGACGACGATCGCGGCGCGCAGGGGAATGTCGAACCACCGCCGCCGCATGGCCGGCGGCTTTTCGCCGCCCCGCCAGGACCAGGTGATCGCGGCGGCCGCGGCGAAGACGACGAGGTTGAGCACGAGCGCCGAGCCGATGGTCCAGTCGAAGGCCTTCACCGCGAGGACGCCCGCGAGCCAGGCGGCCAGCATGCCGCAATAGGCAAGGGCGAGGCCGGCGCCGCGCCGGGCGAGAAAGGCATAGGCGAGCGCCGCCGGGACGATGGCGACATTGCCGGCAAGGCTCGACAGGGCCGCGCGGGCGATGAAGGCCGCGTCGTGGTCCAGCGCCAGCAGCACATAGGCCGGACCGGTGGAGACCGGCAGGGCGAGGACCAGCGCGGCGATGAAGGGGCGCGACCGCTCGGCGATGAGCGAAGCGGCGACGACGATGATCGCGGTGGTCGCGGCCTTCAGGATGAGGGAGAGGAGGAACACGGGGTTCGGGGCACGCCGGCGGGAGGGACCCGAGCCTTATCCTCTTCCGGCGCGCCGGGGCAGGCGTCTCAGTGCAGGACGCGCCCGCCATTGGCGTGCATCTCGGCGACGAGGGCGGCGACCCCCTCCAGATGCGGGTTCACCGCCAGAGCCGCCTCGAAGGCGATCAGCGCCTCCATCTCGCGGCCGTGGCGCAGGCAGATCTGCGCGAAGCCGGAGAGCGCGCCGAAATGGCGCGGCTCGCGCTTCAGCGCCTCCATCACGTCGCGCACCGCATAGGCGTCGTCCCCGCGGATGAAGTTCAGCGTGGCGCGCTTGTTCCAGGCCTCCGACCATTCCGGGCGGGCATCGACCAGCGCGTCGAGCACCAGCTGGGCGACGTCGTAATCCTTCAGCGCGATGGCATTGATCGCCTGTTCCATCGCCTCGTCGGCATAGTCGTCCTCGTGATTGGTCCAGATCGCCCAGATCAGGTCCTGCAGCTCATAGGCGGGCTGGCGCGGCTTGAACCGCGCGAGGTCGCGGAACAGGGCGTCGAGCCGCTTCGGCTGGCTCTCCGCCGGCTTCATGGCGTCGAGCTTCAGCACGAGCTGCAGGCATTCGTCGAAGGCGATCCGCTCGGACACGCTGTCTCCGCTCTGGCATCGGTCGGGACCTTGTCGGTCCCGGCCAGTCTATCTGGGCACGCCCCGCCGGCAAGCCGTGAGCGGGCAAATCTGGCCGCCAATTGCGGCGGTTCGGTGCCCGTCTCAGCGCGCGAGGCCGGCGCGCGCCTCCTCCAGGAGGCGGAAGGCCGCGAGGAAGCCGGGTCCCGGGCAGAGCGTCAGAGCATCCGGCACGACGACGCGCCTGCCGGGCGGATAGAGCCGGGCGAGCGCGGGATGGGCGAGGAGCGCCGCACCCTGGTCGGCGGCGCCGGGAGCCCCTTCGCCGAGAATCAGCACGTCGGGGCGCCGCGCCACCACCGTTTCCAGGCTGACGAAGCCGCCGAGCCCCGTCGCCGGGGCCGCGTGGGCAAAGCCGGCGCGCGCCGCGAGCTCGCCGAGGATCGAGTTCGGTCCCGCCGCATAGCCGCGCCGCTCGTAGGGCAGGGCCGAGACGGTCGTCCCGCCCCCGGCCGCCGGCAGGTCGAGCGCCCGCGCCAGGGCTTCCCCGCGTTCGGGGTGCCCGAGCAGCGCGGCCGTGTGCCGCACCAGGGCCGCCGCTTCCGCCAGCGATGTCGGCAGGGGCAGGCGCTCCACCCTGAGGCCCCGGGCGGCGAGGACACGCCCCGTGCCGAGCCGGTCCAGCGGGCCGAGCAGGACGAGATCGGGCTGGAGGGCGAGCGCCTCCTCTGCCGTGCCGCCGGTCTGCGGCAGGCCGCGCGCCACCTCCGCCGCCGCCGACACGGTGGCGTCCCGGGCGAGCGAGGAGAGGGCGGCAATCTGGTCTCGGTCGGCCAGCGCCATGACGAGCTGGTCGGCGCAGAGGTTGAGGGAGACGACGCGTCGCGGGGACGCCTCGGCGAGGCCGAGCCACGCCGCCATCAGGCAGGCGGAGACGGCGAGGCGTCTCACGCCGCGTGCGTTTCCGGCGGGCTGGCGAGGAGGGCGCGCAGCGTCGCCTCGTCGCGGGCGTTGCGCAGCTTCTGCACATTGCCGGGGTCGCGCGTGAGCCGGGCGATTCGCGACAGCGCCTTCAGGTGGTCCGCCCCGGCGCCCTCGGGCGCCAGAAGCGTGAAGACGAGGTCCACCGGCTGGCCGTCGATGGCGTCGAAATCCACCGGCCGCTCCAGCCGCGCAAAAAGCCCGAAGACCCGCTCGAGCTTCGGGAGCTTGCCGTGGGGAATGGCGATTCCGCTGCCGGCGCCTGTCGAGCCGAGGGTCTCACGCTCGTTCAGCGTGTCGAAAATGTCCTGGGCCGGCCTGCCGGTCAGGGCGGCCGCACGGGCGGCGAGTTCCTGGAGCAGATGCTTCTTCGAGGTCGCCCTGAGGGCGGGAATGATCGCGCCTTCGGCAATGATGTCTGGAAGCGGCATGGCTGCCTTCTCGGATAGGACGCGGACCGATTCGTCAGGGCCCGCCATTAAACTCCATGCAATGACGGTGCCATGACGCGCTCAGGCGGAGCCGTTCGCCACGGCTGGCGGGTCGATCCAACCCACATGGCCATCCGCGCGCCTGTAGACCACATTCACGCGCCCGTGAACAGCGTGGTGGAAGACGAGGGCCGCGGCGCCGGTCAGGTCGAGCTCCAGGACGGCGTCCGCCACCGTCATGCGCCGCATGGACGAGGTCTGCTCGGCGATGATGACCGGCTCGAAGGCGCCGCCGTTCCCCTCGTCATCCGGCTCCTCCCTCGGAGCCTCGATGACGACATAGGGCATCTCGATGCCGGCCGGCTGGGCATGGTGCCCGGCGCGGTCCTTCAGCCGGCGGGCATAGCGCCGGAGGCGCTTCTCGATCCGCTCCACGCCGAGGTCGCAGGCGGCATAGGCGTCCGGCGCGAAGGCTTCCGCCTGAAGGGACATTCCCGTGGGCAGATGGAGGGCGGCGATGGTGCGGAAGCCGTGCGCCTCCTTTTCCACGGTGACGTGGCCCGTCACCCGCCCGTCGATATAGCGCTGCGCCGCCTCGTTCACCCGTCCGGCGATCCTGTCGCGGAGCGCCTCGCCGATATCGAGATTCTTGCCGGAAATGCGCAGAGCCATGGGGCTCCTCCGATGTTCTGTTCGATCCGGCGCCGCCGAACGGCGACGCTTCGAAGCCTTCTTCTTATGGTCCAAGGGGTAAGGACTGCCTTGGCACAAGTCAATGCGACCGGCCGTCCATGACGCTCGGGAATCCCCCCGGAGCGGAGCGGTGGATATCCGTTAAGCAACTGGAATAACGGAGTATTTTTATTCACTGCCGACGTCGGTGTCGCGGCGCGAGGAAGGCCGCGCGGTGCCCGTTCAGCGGTCGGGGACGAAAGGCGTGCCGAGGGCGGCCGGGGCCTGTGCCTCGCCCCGCCGCCGGAGGCTGATGACGACGAGAACGGCGATGGTCGCAAGATAGGGCAGGGCCGACATGGCCTGGCTCGGAATGCCCCAGCCGCGCGCCTGGGCGTGGAGCTGCAGCACCGTGACGCCGCCGAAGAGATAGGCGCCGATCACCGCCCGCAGCGGCAGCCAGCCGGCGAAGACGACGATGGCGAGCGCAATCCAGCCGCGCCCCGCCGTCATGCCCGGCGACCAGAAGGGCGTGTAGGCGAGCGAGAGATAGGCGCCGGCGAGGCCGGCGCAGCCGCCGCCGAACAGCACGGCAATGAAGCGGATCCGCAGCACCGGGTAGCCCAGCGCATGGGCGGCGCCGTGGCTCTCCCCCACGGCGCGCAGCACGAGGCCCGCCCGCGTCTTCCACAGGAACCACCAGACGCCTGCCGCCAGCAGCGCCGAGGCATAGACGATGGGGTCTTGGGCGAAGAGCACCTTGCCGACCACCGGCAGGTCGGAGAGCCATGGGACCGCGATCTTGGCGAGCGGATCGCGCCGCGCGCCGACGAAGTCGCGGCCGATCAGGCCCGACAGGCCGATGCCGAGGATGGTCAGCGCCAGTCCCGTCGCCACCTGGTTGGCCGCCAGGCCCAGGGCGAGCGCTGCGAAGACGGCGGCGAGGATCATGCCCGCCGCGATCCCTGCCAGGACCCCGACGAGGGTGGAGCCGGTGAGGACGGCGGCGGCGAAGCCGGTGGCGGCGCCGACGATCATCATCCCCTCGACGCCAAGGTTGAGGACGCCGGAACGCTCCACGACCAGTTCGCCCAGCGCGGCAATGAGCAGCGGCGTCGCGGCGGTGATGATCGTGAGGAGGATGGCTTCCGTCATGCCCATCAGGCGGCCCTCGCGGCGGGGACCAGCCGCAGCCGGTAGAGCAGGAACGTGTCGCAGCCGAGCACGAAGAACAGCAAGAGCCCCTGGAAGACGCGCGTCACGTCGAGGGGGATGCGCATGGCGATCTGCGCGTTCTCGCCGCCGATGAAGGTGAGCGCGAGGAACAGGCCGGCGACGAGCGCGCCGATCGGGTTCAGCCGCCCAAGAAAGGCGACGATGATGGCGGTGAAGCCGTAGCCGGGCGAGATGGAGGGCTGGAGCTGTCCGATGGGCCCGGCCACCTCGATGATTCCGGCAAGGCCCGCGAGGCCGCCGGAAACGGCGAAGACGACGAGCGTCGTGCGCGCCGTGTCGAAACCGGCGAAACGGGCGGCGCGCGGCGCCTCTCCCGCGAGGCGGATCTCGAAGCCCCTGAGGCTGCGCCCCATCATCAGCGCGGCGGCGAGCGCCACGGCCACGGCGAGGAGGAAGCCGACATGCAGGCGGCCCGCCTCGAACAGCAGCGGCATGGTCGCCTCCGGCTCGAAATTCACCGACTGCGGGAAGTTGAAGCCCTTGGGGTCGCGCCAGCGGCCGCGCACCAGATAGTCGAGGGTGAGTTCGGCCACATAGACGAGCATCAGGCTGGTCAGGATCTCGTTCACGCCGAGCCGCGCCTTGAGGAAAGCCGGGATCAGCGCCCAGACCAGGCCGCCGACGATGCCGAGGACGAGCATGAGCGCGATCACCCAGGGCCCATTCGGCGTTCCGTGGGTGGCGAGCGCCAGCCATGAGCCGAAGACCGCGCCCATGACGAGCTGGCCCTCGGCGCCGATGTTCCAGACATTGGCGCGGTAGCAGAGCGTCAGGCCGACGGCGATGAGGATGAGCGGCGTTGCCTTGACGCCGAGCTCCTGCAGCGCCCAGCCGTCGCTGAGCGGATCGACGAAGAAGACCTTCAGCGCCGCGAGGGGGTTCTTGCCGAGCAGCGCGAAGAGAATGGCACCGGCGACCAGCGTCAGGCCGACGGCGGCCAGCGGAGAGGCGAGGGACAGCCAGACGGGGCGGTTGTCGCGGCGCTCGAGGATCAGGCGCATGCGGGCCTCCTGGAGATGGGCCTGAAGGCCCCACCCGGACCCTCCCCGCGCTGCGCGCGGAGAGGGGGACCATGACGTCCCGTTTCGTCCCTCCCGGCCGCGCCTGGCACGACCGCTAAAGATAAGCACCACGCCGTAGTCCCCCTCTCCGCGCGCAGCGTGGGGAGGGTGCGGGTGGGGCATGCCTTCCTCGAATCCTGCCGGCGCTCTTTCCTCATGCCGCCACCCCGTGAATCCCGCCCATCATCAGGCCCACGGTCTCGCGGTCGAGGCCTGCCGTCGGCGTCGCCGCGCTGAGCCGCCCCTCCGAGATCACCGCCAGGCGGTCGGAAAGCGCGAAGAGCTCGTCGAGGTCCTGGCTGACGACGAGCACCGCCGCGCCGCGTGCCGCGAGGTCCACCAGCGCCTGGCGGATCGTCGCCGCCGCCGCCGCGTCGACGCCCCAGGTCGGCTGCGCCACAACCAGCAGCTTCGGCTCGCGCAGGATCTCGCGGCCGACGACGAATTTCTGCAGGTTGCCGCCGGACAGCGCCCGCGCCGGCGGGTTGGGCCCGCTCATCCTCACGTCGAAGGCACGCACCACACGCTCGACCCAGCCGGCGAGCGCGCCGCGGTCGATCAGCCCGTTCCGCAGGAAGCCGCTGGTGGCGTGGCCGGAGAGCAGGGCATTCTCGGTGAGGGTGAAGCCGGGCGCGGCGGCATGGCCGAGCCGCTCCTCCGGCACGAAGGCGGCCGCGAGCCGGCGGCGGGCGGTGACGCCGAGCGCCCCCACCGGCCGGCCGTCGAGGCTGATGGTCTCCGGCGGGCTCGCCCGCTCCCCCGACAGGGCGGCGAAGAGTTCATCCTGGCCGTTGCCGGCGATCCCGGCAATGCCCACGATCTCGCCGGCCCGCACCGTCAGCGCCACGTCCTTCAGCGCCGTGCCGTGAGTGTCGGCGGCGGGGAGCGACAGGCCCTGCACCACCAGCCGGTCGGCGCCAGGCGCATGGGCGGCGGCGCGCAGGTCCTTCACCTCGCTGCCGACCATCAGGCGCGCGAGGCTCGCCGCGGTCTCCTGCCGCGGGTTCGCCGTCGCCACCACCTTGCCGAGGCGCAGCACGGTCGCCCGGTCGCAGAGCCGCCTGACCTCGTCGAGCTTGTGGGAGATGTAGAGGATGCTGCGCCCCTCCGCCTTCAGCGCCTCGAGCGTGACGAAGAGCTGGTCCGCCTCCTGCGGGGTGAGCACCGAGGTCGGCTCGTCGAGGATGAGCAGCTTCGGGTCCTGCAGCAGGGCGCGGACGATCTCGATGCGCTGGCGCTCCCCGACAGAGAGGCGCCAGACCTCGCGTTTCGGCTCCAGCGGCAGCCCGTAGGCGCGGGACAGCCGCGCCACCTCCGCCTCGATGGTCGCCATGGGGGTCGCGGCCGGCAGGGAGAGGGCGACGTTCTCGGCGACCGTCAGGGCCTCGAACAGCGAGAAATGCTGGAACACCATGCCGATGCCGAGGCGGCGCGCCTCCGCCGGGCTGGCGATCGTCACTGTCCGGCCCTGCCAGGCAATCGTCCCTTCCGAAGGCTGCAGCAGCCCGTAGAGGATCTTCACCAGCGTCGATTTGCCGGCGCCGTTCTCGCCGAGCAGGGCATGAATCTCGGAAGACGCCACGGCGAGGTCGACATGGTCGTTGGCGACGAGGGCGCCGAACCGGCGGACGATGCCTCTGGCCTCCAGGAGCGGGGCCATCAATAGGCGACCTTGTCGGGCTTGGCGGCCCATTCGAGGAAGACGCCGCGCGCCTCCGCCGAGGGCCGGTGGTCCATCCGCGCCATGGTGATGTCCGGAGCGCGCGCTACTTCCGCATAGAAGGGCGCATCGTCGAAGCCGATGGCGGCGGCATCCTCGCGCGTATTGCCGTAGACGATGCGGTCGACCCGCGCCCAAAGCGCCGCGGCGAGGCACATGGGGCAGGGCTCGCAGCTCGAGTAGAGCGTCGCGCCACGCAAGTCGAAACGGCCGAGCGCCGTGCATGCCCGGCGGATGGCGACCACCTCCGCATGGGCGGTCGGGTCGTTGGTGGAGGTGACCTGGTTCCACCCCTCCGCCACCACCTTGCCGTCCACGACGACCACGGCGCCGAAGGGCCCGCCATGGCCGGCCTGCATGTGCTCGCGCGACAGGGCGACGGTGCGGGCCATGAACAGGGCGTCGAGATCGGTGCTCATCGGCCGATCTCACGCGGGCGGGCGGGGGAAGTCAATTCGGAGAGTATTGGCAAGGGGAGTCTCGGATGCCCGCCACAAGGGCAGGCATGACCGATGGTGGTTCGGGTGAGAGTGCCCGGAGTGGCGGCGTGGCATCGGTCATCCGGCGGCCATCGGCTCGCGTGCAACCAATGCCCCACCCGCACCCTCCCCTCGCTGACGCGATGGGAGGGGACTTCCACGTCCCGCCGCGATTTGACGGGTTGGGCCCGGCCCAGCCGATCCCGGCGATGGAGCGACGCCGTGGTCGCCCTCCCCTGGTCACAGGGGAGGGTGAGGGGGGGCATGGCTCTGGTGAACCCCCCTCAGAGCACCCCGCCCTTGCGCATCGCGGCGATTTCCTCGGCCGAATAGCCCGCCGCCGCGAGCACGGCATCGGTATGTTCGCCGAGCTTCGCCCCGGTCCAGCGGATGGCGCCGGGCGTGCGCGTGAGCTTCGGCACGATGCCCTGCATCAGCATGCGGCCGAGGCCCTGGGCTTCCACCTCCACGATCATGTCGCGCGCGCGGAAATGCGGGTCCACCGCCACCGCCGCGGCGTCGTTGACCCCGCCCGCCGGCACCGAGGCGCCGTCGAGCAGCTTGAGGAGTTCGTCGCGCGGCCTGGTACGCGTCCAGTCGCCGATGATGCGGTCGATCTCCGCCTGGTTGTCCGGCTGGCCGCGCGCCGAATGGGTCGCGAAGCGCGGGTCCTCCGCGAGAAAGTCCATGCCCATCACGGCGAAGAGCCGCCGGCAGATCGTGTCGGCATTGGCGCCGATGACGATGTGGTGGCCGTCCAGAGTCGGATAGATGTTGGACGGGGCAAATCCCGGCGAGGTCAGCCCGGTGCGGCCGCGAACATGGCCTGTGACCGAATATTCCGCCACGATGCCCTCGATCGAGGCGAGGATGGCATCGGTGAGGCCGACATCGATCACCTGTCCCTTGCCGTCGCGCGAACGCTGGTGGAGCGCGGCGAGGATGCCGAAGGCGGTGTAGATGCCGGCCAGCGTGTCGCCGATGGAGAGGCCCGTGCGGGTCGGCAGCCGGTCGGGATAGCCGTTGATGGTGCGCATGCCGCCCATGGCCTCGGCGACGGCGGCAAATCCCGCCTTCTCCGCATAGGGACCGTACTGGCCGTAGCCGGAGACGCGGGCGATGATCAGTTTCGGGTTGAGCGCATGCAGGGCTTCCACGGTGAGGCCCCATTTCTCCAGCGTGCCCGGCCGGAAATTCTCCAGCAGCACGTCCGCGTCCTTCAGCAGGCGGCGCAGGACCTCCTGCCCCTCGCCCTTCCTCAGGTCGACGGTGACGCTCTTCTTGTTGCGGCCGATGACCGGCCACCAGACGGAAGCGCCGTCCTTCTTGGCAAAGCCCCATTGCCGCATGGGGTCGCCCTTGCCCGGGTCCTCGAACTTGACGAGATCGGCGCCCATGTCGGCGAGGAGCTGGCCGCAATAGGGGCCCGCGATGAAGGAGCCGAGCTCGACGACGCGGATGTCTGACAGGGGGCCGGTCGTCGTCGTTTCGGTGGATTCGGTCATGGCGGGCTCTCTCGCTGGTCGCCGAGACCTAGCCGCGGCAGCCGGCGCGGGCAACACGCGCGTGGCAGGGCACCCGTGCCGTCAATGCGTCGTCCTGCGCGAGGTCTCGAGGTGCCGCGACCAGCGCGACAGGCCGAAACAGATGAGCCAGTAGACCGTGCCGGCGAAGGCATAGGCCTCCATGTTCATGCCGACCCATGCGGGATCGGCGAGGGAGGCCTGGGCGATGCCGAGGAGGTCGAAGATCGAGACGATGGAGACCAGCGAGGTGTTCTTCACCAGGGCGATGAACTCGTTGGTCATGGCCGGCATGGAGATGCGCAGCGCCTGCGGCAGGACGATGAGGCCGGTCGTCTGCCAGTAGCCGAGACCCTGGGCGCTCGCCGCCTCCCATTGTCCCTTCGGGACCGCCTGCAGGCCGCCGCGCACCGCCTCCGCCATATAGGCGGCGATGACGAAGGCGAGGCCGACGAGGGCGCGGATGAGGCGGTCGATGTCCCAGCCCGCCGGCATGACGAGGGGCAACAGCAGCGAGGCGAGGAAGATGACGGTGATGATCGGCACGCCGCGCCAGAACTCGATGAAGATGGTGGCGACGAGCCGGATCACCGGCAGTTCGGATTGCCGTCCGAGGGCGAGCAAGATACCGAGCGGCACGGCGAGGGCCCCGGCATAGACGGACAGGAAGACGGTCAGCATCAGTCCGCCCCACTGGCGGGTCTCGACCCGCGGCAGGCCGGCGCCGCCGGCGAGAAGCCAGGCGGCGACGATGAGGAGCGTCGCCCAGAGCAGCGGCACCGTGAGCGCCCGGCGCGGCAGGCGCGGCCAGAAGGAGAGCGCCGTCGTGGCGATCATCAGGAGCGCGGCGAGATCGACCCGCCAGCGCTCGGCGGGCGGATAGAAGCCGTACATGAACTGGCCGAATCGCGCCTTGACGAAGACCCAGCAGGCGCCGCCGCTGGTGCAGTCGGCCCGCGTCGTGCCGGCGAAATCCGCGTTAATCACGGCCCAGCGCAGGAGTGGCACGAGGATGGCGACGATGGCGGCGAGACAGGCGAGCGAGACGAGGGCGTTGAGCGGCGTCGAGAAATAGTCTGCCCTGAGGCGGCGCAGCAGCGAGGCGCGCACGGGCATGACGCCGGCGGTGGGCGTGACAGCGGGTCCGGCGGCGGTCATCGGGTCACCAGCCGCGTGCGGGCATTGTACCAGTTCATGAAGGCCGAGACCGCGAGGCCGAGCGCGAGGTAGATCGTCAGCGTGATGGCGATGATCTCGATGGCCTGGCCGGTATTGGTCAGCGCCGAGCCGACGAAGACGCTGACCAGCTCGGGAAAGGCGATGGCCGCGCCGAAGGAGGAGTTCTTCAGCACGTTGAGATACTGGCTCGTCAGCGGCGGGATCATCACCCGCATGGCCTGCGGGATCACCACGAGGCTCAGCGCCCGGTTGGGCCTGAGGCCGAGGGCATAGGCGGCCTCCCACTGGCCCTTGACGACCGACTGGATGCCGCCGCGCACGATCTCGGCGATGAAGCCGGCCGTGTAGGTGGCGAGCGCCGCGAACAGGGCGACGAATTCCGGCACCAGCACGAAGCCGCCGCGGAAGTTGAAGCCCCGCAGCGCCGGGACGTCCCAGGCGCTCACCACCGAGGCGACGCCAAAGGCGACCGCGGGCACGCCGAGAAACAGGGCGAGCCCCGTCGCCCACACGGGGAAGATGGCGCCGGTGGCGTCGCGCCGCCGCTTCGCCCACACCGCGATGGCAGCCTGGGCGATGAAGCCGGCGAGGACCACGACGGCGGCGAT
>JAEZGJ010000098.1 GCA_023416965.1 Pseudomonadota bacterium
GCCTTGTGCCGGGCATCCACGACTTGACCGCGACGCAGGTCGAAGGGGCGCCGACCACAGTTCTGGAAGATGCATCGCCCTGGAAACAATTCATGGATGCCCGGGACGAGCCCGGGCATGACGAACAGGGCGGCGCTTGCAACTCACCCCTCGTACCGCCCGACGATCGAGATCGAGCAGACGTTCTGGTGCGGGAAGCCGCCGAGATTGTGGGTCAGCCCCAGCCGCGGCATGTCCTGGCGTTGCCGCTCGCCGGCGCGGCCCTGCATCTGCAGGTACATCTCGTAGATCATCCTGAGGCCCGAGGCGCCGATCGGATGGCCGAAGCACTTGAGGCCGCCGTCGATCTGGCAGGGGATCGTGCCGTCGGCGTCGTAGAATCCGTCGAGGATGTCGTGGATGGCCCGGCCCTCGGCGGAGATGTGCAGATCCTCCATGGTGACGAGCTCGGTCACCGAGAAGCAGTCGTGCACCTCGATCAGGCTGATCTCCTCGCGCGGCCGCTCGATGCCCGCCTCCTGATAGGCGCGGGTGGCGGCGATGCGGGTGGTGGCGAAATAGCTGCCGTCCCAGGAGTTGTGCTGGGCTTCCGTGCCGTTCGACACCGAGACCTGCAGTGCCTTCACCGAGACGAGGTCGCGCTTGCCGAGGCTGCGGGCGATCTCCGGCGTCGTCACGATGGCGCAGGCGGCCCCGTCCGACACGCCGCAGCAATCGTAGAGACCCAGCGGCTCGGCGATCATCGGCGCGTTCAGCACCGTGTCGATGGTGATCTTGTTCCTCAGGTGCGCCTTGCCGTTGCGCCCGCCATTGTCGTGGCTCTTCACCGAGACATGGGCCATGGCGCGCTTCAGGTCCTCCGGCGCCGAGCCGTGCTTGGCGCGGTAGGCGGCGGCGAGCTGGGCGAAATAGCCGGGCGCCGAGGCGTTCGGCCAGGTCATGTTCGGCAGGGTGCCGCGGCCGCGCTGCGGCAGGCCGCCATAGCCGGTGTCCTTCAGCTTCTCGACGCCGAGGGCGAGCGCGATGTCGGCGGCGCCGGAGGCCACCGCATAGACCGCGCCGCGAAAGGCTTCCGTGCCGGTGGCGCAGAAGTTCTCGACGCGGGTCACCGGGATGTAGGGCAGGCGCAGCGCCACCGCGAGCGGCACGGCGGACTTGCCGACATGCTGCTCCTCGATGGCCGTGCCGAGCCAGGCGGCGTCGATCTGCTTGGTCTCGATGCCGGCGTCGCCGAGCGCCTCGGTATAGGCCTCGACCATCAGGTCCTCGGCGTTCATGTCCCAGCGCTCGCCGAATTTCGAGCAGCCCATGCCGAGAATGGCGACCTTGTCGCGAATGCCCTTGGCCATGGCTCAGGCCCTCCCAGAGGTTTCGGTCTGCGCGGCCGGGGCCGCCTTCCAGAAATAGCGGCGGAAGCCGCGCTGGCTGTCGATGTCCTTCACCCGGAACATCATCCGCATGGGATGGCCGACTGCGAGATCCTTCTCGTCCACGTCGGTGAAGTCCATCATCCAGCGGCCGCCCTCCTCGAACTGGATCATGCCGTAGCAGGCCGGCGGATCGGGCGAGTAGGTGAGGCGGTCGGCGGTGTAGGAGTTGATCCTGCCCGTCTTGGCCGAGAAGGGCTCGGGCACCTGCGTGTCGATGGCGGTGCAGTTGGGGTTCACGCAGACGCGCGTCTTCGGGAACTGCAGCGTCCCGCACCGGGTGCACTTGCCGCCGACGAAGGAGGTCACCGTCGCCCGGTTGCGCCACAGGGCGGAGAGGGCGGTCTGCTTGTCGGCCTCGGCGCGCATGCCGCGCTCCAGCTCGATCGTGTCGTTGAAGGCGAGGAACTTCGAATAGTTCGCCTCCTCCCTGCGGCGGGCGAGGTGCCCCTTGACGCCGAGCCGGGCCGGCAGGTCGGCGATGGCGTCGGTGACTTCGAAGAGCAGCACGTCGGCGCCCTGGCCGAAGCCGACCACCATGATCCTGTCACCCGCCTTCGCCTCCTCGAGCGCCGCCACCAGCATGACGAGCGGATGGGCGGCGCCCGTCTCGCCGCAGACGGCATGGAGATTGTCGGCCACAGCCGCGTCAGCGATGCCGGCGGCCTTGGCGACGGAATTGGCGACCTTGGCGAGGACGGCCGGCATGCAGAAGCGCGTCACCGCCTCCGGGCCGAGGCCGGCCTTCGCCAGGCAGGCCTTGATCGCGGGGGGCACCAGCGGCATGTAGCCGGCATCGCGGATCCAGCGCTCCTCCCACTGGTAGTCGAATTCCGATTCCGGCGTCCGATAATGGTCGACGAAGTCGGCGGTACGGGTTGCCGATGCAAGCAGCGTCGCGACCGGCCGGCCCTCGCCGACGAGGAGGGCGGCGGCGCCGTCGCCGGCCGTCATCTCCAGCGGGCTCGCGGCCTTCACGGGGCGCTTTTCCGCGGCGGCGACGAGCGTCACCGGTCCGCCGCGCAGCGCCGTCATCAGCGCCGAGGTCGCGGCGCGCTGGGTCTGGCCGGCGTCGGCCGTGGCGAGGTCCTGGCCGAGGTTGAGGGCTTCCGCCACGACGCCGGAATTCAGCCGGTCGAGGAAGGGGAAGGTGGTCGAGGCCATCTGCACCGCCTCGACCGTGACGGCCTCCTGGCCCGTCAGGCAGTCGCGCGCCGCCTCCACCGCCATGGTGACGGCGTCCTCGTCCCAGTTGGCGATGGCCCGCTCGCCCTTGCCCTGTCCCTTCAGGGCGGCGTTGAACCAGCCATGGGCGTCGGCGATGGCTTTGCGCTGCAGGCGCAGGCGCGGGATATAGGCGCCGAAGGAGAGAATACCGAAGGTCATCAGATCAGGTCCCGAAGACTGCTGGTGCCGGTAACGGCACCGGATGCGCTACCCACCTCTCCCCGGCGGGGAGAGGTCGACCGAAGGTCGGGAGAGGGGGGCGAGGTTATGCGGCGAGGGTGGCCGCCGCTCCCGCCTCGCTGCGCTCGGCGACCTCTCCCCGCTGGGGAGAGGAGAAGGGCGCCGCCTGTCATCCCGCGACCCATCACACCGGATCCCAGGAGAAGATGTCGGCCGAGCGGTCGAGCGGATAGAAGGACGACTTCAGCGCCGGCATGCCGTGGCTGGCGAGGCTGTCGCAGGTCCAGCCCCCGTCGCGGTGGATGGAGCGGATCGGCCGCGACTGGCCCATCAGGAAGATCTCGTTCATGCGCACGGCGAAGATCTGGCCGGTGACGTCCTTCGCCCGGTCGGAGGCGAGGAAGGCCGAGAGCGGCGCGATCTTTTCCGGCCCCATGGCCTGCATGCGGGCGACACGCGCCTTCTCCGCTTCGGTCTCCGTCGGGATGGTGCCGATGAGGCGGCTCCAGGCGAAGGGCGAGACGCAGTTGGAGCGCACGTTGAACCGCGCCATGTCCAGCGCGATCGACTTCGACAGGCCGACGATGCCGAGCTTGGCGGCGGCGTAGTTGGCCTGGCCGTAATTGCCGATGAGGCCCGAGGTCGAGGTGAAATGGACGAAGGCGCCGCTCGCCTGTTCGCGGAAGATGCGGGCCGCGGCGTGGGAGACGTAGAAGGTGCCCATCAGGTGCACCTTGATGACCAGTTCGAAGTCGGCGACGCTCATCTTGTGGAAGATGGCGTCACGGAGGATGCCGGCATTGTTGATGACCGCGTCGAGGCCGCCGAAGGCGTCGACCGCCGTCTTGACGATCGCATTGGCGGAGGCGGGCTCCGCCACGCTGTCGAAATTGGCCACCGCCTGGCCGCCCTTGGCGCGGATCTCCTCGACCACCTCTTCCGCCGGGGCGGCGCTGGCACCCGACCCGTCGGCGGCGCCGCCGAGATCGTTGACCACCACCTTCGCCCCTTCGGCGGCGGCGGTCAGCGCGATCTCGCGGCCGATGCCGCGCCCGGCTCCCGTGACGATGACGACCTTGCCGTCCAGAGCGCCCGTGCCCGCCATGCTGATCCCCGTATCCTCGATGCGTCGTTCTCGCCTGAATGGCGACCGTGGCCGAACCATAGTCCCATCGTCAATTGAACGAAATCCCGTTTCATTCGCCGAAACGCCTGTCTTAGGATAGATGCGGGCGTCGGGCCTCGAGCCTCGGCGTCCGGATCAGGAGATGCGTGCCATGACCGCCACCGCCGCCTACTATAAGGAAGAGCACCATCTCTTCCGCGAGGCCTGCCGCCGCTTCATCGCCGAGGAGATCGCCCCCCACCACGCCCGCTGGGAGAAGGAGGGGATCGTCGACCGCGAGGCCTGGCGGAAGGCGGGTGCCGCCGGCATGCTGCTCACCAACATCCCCGAGGCCTATGGCGGCGGCGGGGCAGACTTCCTCACCAGCGCCATCATGATCGAGGAAATGATGGGCCATGTCTTCACCGGCCCTGGCTTCCGCCTGCACTCCGACATCGTTGCCCCCTATATCCTCAACAACGCCTCCGAGGACCTGAAGCGCCACTGGCTGCCGAAAATGGCCTCCGGCGAGGCCATCGGGGCGCTGGCCATGACCGAGCCCGGGGCGGGCTCCGACGTCCAGGCCATCCGCACCACGGCGATCCGCGACGGCAACCACTATGTCGTCAACGGCCAGAAGACCTTCATCACCAACGGCCAGCTCGCCGATTTCATCCTGGTGGCCGCCAAGACCGATCCGAAGGAGGGCGCCAAGGGCGTCAGCCTCATCCTCGTGGAAGCCGATCGCGAAGGCTTCAAGCGCGGCCGCAATCTCGAGAAGATCGGCATGAAGGCGCAGGACACGTCGGAGCTGTTCTTCGACAATGTGTGCGTGCCGGCCGATCACCTGCTGGGTGGCTCCGGAATGGGCTTCATCCAGCTCATGCAGCAGCTCCCGCAGGAGCGTCTCGTCATCGCCATCCAGGCCATTGCCGCCATCGAGGCGGCCATGGAGCACACCGTGGCCTACGTGAAGGAGCGCAAGGCCTTCGGCAAGGCGATCATCGATTTCCAGAACACGCGCTTCAAGTTGGCCGAGCTCAAGACCAAGGCGCAGATCGCTCGCGTGTTCGTCGACGATTGCGTGGCCCGCCATCTCAAGGGCGAGCTCGACGTCGCCACCGCGGCGATGGCCAAGTTCCACACCACCGACCTGCAGTGCGAGCTCATAGACCAGTGCCTGCAGTTCTTCGGCGGCTACGGCTACATGTGGGAATACCCGATCGCGCGCCACTACGCCGACGCGCGCGTGCAGAAGATCTACGGCGGCACCAACGAGATCATGAAAGAGCTCATCGGCCGCACGCTCTAGCAGGGCCATTCGAATAGGAGACCGACCATGACCGACGCATTCATCTACGACGCCGTCCGCACCCCGCGCGGCAAGGGCCGCAAGGACGGCTCGCTGCACGAAGTGACCCCGGTGCGGCTGGCCGTGACCGCCCTGCAGGCGATCCGTGACCGCAACAGGCTCGACACCCATCTGGTCGACGACGTGGTGCTGGGCTGCGTCATGCCGATCGGCGAGCAGGGCGCCGACATCGCGCGCACCGCGGCCGTCGTCGCGGGCTATGCCGAGACGGTGTCGGGCGTGCAGGTCAACCGCTTCTGCGCCTCGGGCCTC
>JAEZGJ010000166.1 GCA_023416965.1 Pseudomonadota bacterium
CCGCTGAGGCGGCCGGTGACGACCCGTTCCGCTTCCAGGCGCTCGATGTCGAGCGCCTGTCCTCGAACATCGCGCGAATGGTGGAGCTCGGCGGCAAGGCGCTGGCCGCCTATCTGAAGCCGCGGGAGACCGGCACCCATCCGTCCGATTCGCCGGACAGCGTCGCCGACGTGGCCAAGACTCTCGGCCATGTCGCCGAATTCTGGCTGAAGGATCCGCAACGGGCCATGGTCGCCCAGTCCGAGGTCGCCACGCGCTACATGGACCTGTGGGCCCAGTCCCTGAAGGCCATGGCGGGCGAGCCGACCGAGCCGGTGGTGCGGCCCGACCCGCGGGACGCGCGGTTCAAGGACCCGCAATGGGAGAAGAACCCCTTCTTCGATTTCCTGAAGCAGTTCTACCTGGTGACGACGGGCCTGGCCGAAAAGTTCGTCACGGAGGCCGAACTCGACGAGCACCTGAAGCACAAGGCCTCGTTCTACGCAAAGCAGATCGCCAACGCCCTTTCCCCCTCCAATTTCGTCGTCACCAATCCGGAACTGCTGCGCGAGACGATCTCCTCCAATGCGGAGAACCTCGTGCGCGGGATGAAGATGTTCGCCGAGGACGTCGAGCGCGGCGGCGGCGACCTGCGCATCCGCCAGTCCGACGACAGCCAGTTCGCGGTCGGGCGCAACCTGGCCATGACACCCGGCAAGGTCGTCTTCGAGAACGACCTGATCCAGCTCATCCAGTACGAGCCCACCACGAAGACCGTCGGCAAGGTGCCGCTCGTCATCGTCCCGCCCTGGATCAACAAGTTCTACATCCTCGATCTCACCCAGGAGAAGAGCTTCATCAAATGGGCGGTGGACCAGGGCCTGACGGTCTTCGTCGTCTCCTGGGTCAATCCCGACCAGCGCCACGCCAGCAAGAGCTTCGACGACTACATGCTGGAGGGGCCGCTGGCCGCCTTCCGCGTGGCGGGCGAGATCACCGGCGAGGAGAAGGTCCACGCCATCGGCTATTGCGTCGGCGGCACGCTGCTGGCGGTGACCCTCGCCTATATGGCGGCGAAGGGCATGGACACCGTGAAGACCGCCACCTTCTTCACCACCCAGGTGGACTTCACCCATGCCGGCGACCTCAAGGTCTTCGTCGACGAGGAGCAGATCCAGAGCCTCGAGAAGCGCATGGCGCAGACCGGCTATCTCGAGGGCAAGCAGATGGCCAATGCCTTCAACATGCTGCGCTCGAACGACCTGATCTGGAGCTATTTCGTCAACAACTACATGAAGGGCAAGCAGCCCATGCCCTTCGACCTGCTCTACTGGAACGCCGATTCCCCGCGCATGCCTGCGGCGAACCATTCCTTCTACCTGCGCCACTGCTACCTGCAGAACGACCTGTCGAACGGCCGCATGCAGGTGGGTGGCGAGACGCTGGACCTGAAGAAGGTGAAGGTGCCGGTCTACAATCTCGCCGCCCGCGAGGACCATATTGCCCCTGCCCGCTCCGTCTTCCTCGGCTCGCAGAGCTTCGGCGGCCCGGTGGAATATGTGATGGCGGGATCGGGCCACATCGCCGGCGTGGTCAACCCGCCGGCGAAGAAGAAGTACCAGTACTGGACCGGCGGCAAGCCCGAGGGCATTTTTGAGGACTGGGTCTCCCGTGCCGAGGAGCATCCGGGTTCCTGGTGGCCGCACTGGCGCGAATGGGTCCGCGCCCATGACGGCAAGGAGGTCGAGGCGCGCCGCATCGGCTCCAACGCCTATCCGCCCATCGAGGACGCCCCTGGGCGCTACGTGAAAGTGAAGGACTGACAGTGCCTGTACCGTTGAACGAGCGCCCGGCGCTCGAAGCCTATCCGTTCCTGACCGTGCATCCCGTCCGCTACGGCGATCTCGACCCGAACAACCACGTCAACAACGCGGTGATCGGCACCTATCTGGAAATCGGCCGCACCGAGTTCTTCGACCGCGAGGGCATCCGCCTGACGGCGGAGGGGCGCGGCATCTCGCTCGTCCACATGGAGGTCGAGTTCCACCGGGAGATCCTCTATCCCGGCTTCGTCCAGATCGTCTCCGGCATCCGGCGGGTCGGGTCCTCCTCGCTCACCTTCGACCAAGCCGTCTTCGTCGACGGCGTGCGGCACATCTCGGCCTCCACGACCACTGCCCAGGTCGACAAGGCGACCAAGCGCTCGACGCCCTGGAACGACGTCCAGCGCGCCAAGTTCGAGCGGCTGATGATGCGGTGACGGCCCGGCGCCGCCTGCGCGGCGCCTTGCGCCTCACGGGAACAGCGCGATCTGCTCCAGACCCGTCGTCTCGGGATAGCCGAGGACGAGGTTCATGTTCTGGATCGCCTGGCCCGCCGACCCCTTCACCAGATTGTCCAGCGTCGAGATGACGATGGCCCGGCCGGGAATGCGATCCGGAAACACGCCGATCTGCACGTAGTTGGAGCCGCGAACGTTCTGCGTCTGCGGCACAACGCCCTTCGGCGCCACGTGGACGAAGGGCTCGTCCCTGTAGGCGTCGGCGAGCGCCTGTCGCAGGTCGTCGGCCGTGGCGCCGTTCAGCTTCACATAGGACGTGCAGAGCTCGCCGCGCGCCATCGGGATGAGGTGCGGCGTGAAGTTGACCTTCACCTTGCCGCCGACCGCAACGCCGATCTCCTGCTCGATCTCCGGCGCGTGGCGGTGCTTGCCGATCGAATAGGGCGAGAGCCCCTCGCCGGCCTCGGAGAACAGCGTGTTCTGCTTGAGGCCCCGGCCCGCACCGGTCACGCCTGACTTGGCGTCGACGATGATGTCCTCGGCATGGATGAGGCCCGCCTTGGCGATCGGCACAAGCGCCAGAAGGGTGGCCGTGGGATAGCAGCCCGGGCAGGCGACGAGCCGCGCCCTGGTGATCTCGTCGCGATAGAGCTCGGTCAGGCCGTAGACCGCCTCCTTCTGAAGCTCGGGCGCCTGGTGCTCGTGCCCGTACCACTCCGCATAGGTGGCGCCGTCGCGCAGCCGGAAATCGGCGGACATGTCGAGGATCTTGATCTTCGGATTGGCGGCCAGCACCGCGGCCGTGATCTCCTGCGTGGTGCCGTGCGGAAGGCCGCAGAACACCGCGTCGAGGCCGCTCCAGTCCACCGTCTCCCAGGCGACAAGCTTCGGCAGGTCGAGCATGAAGAAGTGGGGGAAGACATCGGCCATCGCCTTGCCGGCATGGGTGTTCGCCGTCAGCGCGGCGATCTCGACATGCGGGTGGCGCGCGGCGAGGCGCACGGCGTCGGCGCCGGTGTAACCGGAGGCTCCGAGGATCGCGATTCTGGCCTTGGTCGCCATGGCAGTCTCCGCAGGGTGCGAGAAGTCGGGTTTAGGATTTCAGGGACAAAAAAACCGCGCTGGGAGCGCGGCGATCGGGTCGATCATCAGGGCACACGGCCGCGCGCTCATCGCTGGATGAGGATACGGCGTCGGGTGCTGGTCGCGGTGATGATCATGACCGTTACATGCAGTCGGCTGATGACGCTGTCAAGACGAGCCCGGCCCTACCGGTTCTTGCCCGGCACCCACAGGACATCGGCCCTGCCCTTGTCGTTAAGGTAGCGCGCGGCGACGAACAGGAAGTCCGACAGCCGGTTCACATATTCGAGCGCCGGCCGCGACACCGCCTCGCCCGGCCGCCGGA
Source organism: Pseudomonadota bacterium (assembly GCA_023416965.1). GTDB lineage: Bacteria > Pseudomonadota > Alphaproteobacteria > Rhizobiales > Phreatobacteraceae > Phreatobacter. The sequence continues at coordinate 3,669 of JAEZGJ010000166.1, forward strand.
CGAGATCGACCATGATGCGCTCGGCGCGTCTGGCGATGGTGCGGGCAAGGTGCAGATGGGCGGAAGCGGGGCTCCCGCCGGGCAGGATGAAGCTCTTCAGCGGGTCGAGCTCGGCATTGAGCTGGTCGATCTCCTGCTCGATGCGCTTGACCTGGCCCTCGACAATGCGCAGCGGCTCGTAACCCAGATCCTCGCCGAGATCGGGCGTCGCGAGGTCGGCCCCGAGGTCGAACAGGTCGTTCTGGATGCGCATGAGCATGGCGTCGACGACCGGCTGGTCGGTCGTGGCCAGCCGGGCGATGCCGATGGCGGAATTGGCCTCGTCGATGCAGCCATAGGCCTCGACGCGCAGGTCCGACTTCAGCCGGCGCGGACCCGCCGCCAGGCCCGTCGTGCCGTCGTCGCCCGTCTTCGTGTAGATCTTGTTCAGCTTGACCATGCCCGTCCGTCCTCAGCCGCCGTTCGCCTTGTAGTAGATGGCGATGACGATGACGACGATGGCGGCGAACTGCAGACCCACGCGCCAGCGCATCAGTTGCTGCGACCGGTTGGGATCGCCGCCGCGCATCATGTTGACGAGCCCCATGATCAGGACAACGGCGACCGCCGCGACGGCGATGGGCACGAAGAAGCTAAAGGACATCGGACGATTCCCGTCAGCCGTTGAGGCGCCAGATGGCGACGTTCAGGAGAGTGGCGTAGCTGACCCATGCAAGATAGGGAATGAGCAGGAGCGAGGCCAGCCGGTCCTTGTTCCAGCCGAAGGCGATGGTGCCGGCGATGGCGAACCACAGCGCGACGATCACCGCGATCGCCGCACCCGTCGCCTGGCCGTAGAAGAAGACCCAGGACCAGGCGGCATTGAGCGCCAGTTGCGCGGTATAGAGGGCGAGCGTCGGCTCCTTCTCGCGCGCCGGCGACAGGACGTAGCGGGCCCCGGCCACCGCGATCATGCCGTAGAGTACGGTCCAGACCGGCCCGAACACCCAGTTCGGCGGGTTGAACCAGGGCTTGGCCAGCGACGGGTACCAGCTGGCGAGGCCGTAGGAATTGGCGATGCCGCCGGCGACCGCGATGAGGATGCAGACGAGGAAGAACGCCCCGTAGACCGCGACGATGCCGCCGGTCGAAATCCGATTGTCCACGCCTGTCTTCCTCATGCTCGCCGGGACCGTTACGATGGGCCAACGCGGGGGGATCACCGCCGTTCCGCAGCGCGGTACAAAGACTGGCCCGCCGCCGCAGGCGGGCTCGCGGGGCGCGGCGGGACCGCGACCGTTTCCGTTCCGTTCGCGCCGCGGGCCGGCTGTGCCATCATGGACCCGACTGATTCGCGGCCGCCCTCGCGGCCTTGAGGATTGAGTGACGATGGACAATTCCAGCGACCTGTTCGGCGGACCGAAGGAACCGGCGGCGAAGGTGCCTCCCGGCGCCCGCGTCCGGCCCGAGCCGGCCAAGGCCGCCCGCTCCGGCACGCCGGGCGAACAGGGCTATTCGGCCTCCGACATCGAGGTGCTCGAAGGCCTGGAACCGGTGCGCCGCCGCCCCGGCATGTATATCGGCGGCACTGACGAGAAGGCGCTGCACCACCTCTTCGCCGAGGTCATCGACAACGCCATGGACGAGGCGGTGGCCGGCCACGCCACCTGGATCGAGGTGGAGCTCTCCGCCGATGGCTCCCTCTCGGTGACCGACAACGGCCGCGGCATTCCCGTCGACCCGCACCCCAAATTCCCCGGCAAGTCGGCCCTCGAAGTCATCATGTGCACCCTGCATGCGGGCGGCAAGTTCGATTCCAAGGTCTACGAGACCTCCGGCGGCCTGCACGGCGTCGGCGTCTCCGTCGTCAACGCCCTGTCCGTCGCCCTCGATGTCGAGGTGGCCCGCGGCCAGACGCTCTACCGCCAGCGCTTCTCCCGCGGCATCCCGCAGACCGGGCTCGAGGAGCTCGGCCGCGTCCACAACCGGCGCGGCACGAAGGTGCGCTTCGTCCCAGATCCCGAGATCTTCAAGGAGACCAGCACCTTCAAGCCGGCCCGCCTGTTCAAGATGGCGCGCTCCAAGGCCTATCTCTTCGGCGGCGTCGAGATCCGCTGGTCCTGCGATCCGGAGCTCGTGAAGGGCACCGACACGCCCGAAAAGGCCGTGCTGCGCTTTCCCGGCGGCCTCAAGGACTATCTCGCCGCCACCCTCGAGGGCGCCACCCGCGTCCATCCCGACATCTTCGGCGGCAAGCTCGACAAGCAGGGCCACGGCTCGGTGGAATGGGCCATCGGCTGGGTCGGCGACCAGGACGGCTTCGTCTCCTCCTACTGCAACACCATTCCGACCCCCGACGGCGGCACCCACGAACAGGGCCTGCGCATCGCCCTGCTGCGCGGCCTCAAGGACCATGCCGAGCGCACCGGCAACAAGCGCGCCGCCCAGGCGACCGCCGACGACGTGCTGGCGGGCTGCTGCGTCATGCTCTCGGTCTTCATCCGCGAGCCGGAATTCCAGGGCCAGACCAAGGACAAGCTGGCAACCGGCGAAGCCTCGCGCATCGTCGAGAACGCCATCCGCGACCCCTTCGACCATTGGCTGGCCGGCAATCCGAACCAGGCGAACAGGCTGCTGGAATGGGTGATCGAGCGGGCCGAGGAGCGCCTGCGCCGCCGCGCCGAGAAGGACGTCAGCCGCAAGACCGCGGTGCGCAAGCTGCGCCTGCCCGGCAAGCTCGCCGACTGCTCCAACACCTCGGCCGCGGGCTCGGAAATCTTCATCGTCGAGGGCGATTCCGCCGGCGGTTCGGCCAAGCAGGCGCGCGACCGCCAGACCCAGGCCATCCTCCCCCTGCGCGGCAAGATCCTCAACGTCGCCTCGGCCGGCCGCGACAAGCTCGCCCAGAACCAGCAGCTCTCCGACCTGATCCAGGCGCTCGGCTGCGGCACCGGCTCGCATTACCGCGACGACGACCTGCGCTACGAGCGGGTCATCATCATGACCGACGCCGACGTGGACGGCGCCCATATCGCGAGCCTGCTCATCACCTTCTTCTACCGGCAGATGCCGCGCCTCATCGACAACGGCCATCTCTATCTCGCCGTGCCGCCGCTCTACCGCCTCACCCAGGGCGGCAAGACGCTCTATGCGCGCGACGACGCCCACAAGGACGAGCTTCTGCGCACCGCCTTCAAGGGCAACCAGAAGGTCGAGATCGGCCGCTTCAAGGGCCTCGGCGAAATGATGCCGCAGCAGCTCAAGGAGACCACGATGGACAAGAAGGTGCGCACCCTGCTGCGCGTCGGCATCGTCCCGGAGGAGCGGCCCGAGACCTCCGACAGCGTCGAGCGGCTGATGGGGGCCAGGGCCGAGCCGCGCTTCGCCTTCATCCAGGAGCGCGCCGAATTCGCCGAGGAACTGGACATCTGACCGTGGGCCGGCACCTCGCGGCCGCTGCGGGACTGGCGCTGCTCGCGGCGGGCCTCCGGTCGGCGCCGGTCTCCGCCCAAACGCCCGACCCCGTCCGCGCCCTCTCCTCCCTCGCCCCCGAGATCATGTTCGTGCGCGCCACCGGCACCTGGACGACCGGCGAGCGCGAGGGCACGTCCCGCATCGTCATCGTCCGTACAGGCTCTCCGGACGGCGCCCAGCGCCTCTTCGTCCAGTGGCTGAACCGGTCGGAGGCGGGGTCCGGCAGGCCCGCCATCGCCGCCACCGAGGAGATCCCCGAGGTCTTCGACTGGCGGGTCGGCATCGAGGACTACCGCGTCGAGCCGGAGGCCAACGGTGCCCGCATCCTCATCGACGGGCGGATCATCGGTTCAAACCGCAGCCGCCGCTACATCCTCGCCATCGGCCCGCCCGGCGAGGTGAGCTTCGCTGCCCTGCGCTGAGGTCAGGCGGCGAGCCAGGATTCCAGCGCCGTGTTGACCGCCTCGGGCCTCTCCAGCGTCGACAGGTGGCCGCAATCGGGCACGACGACGAGCCGCGACCCGGCGATCGCCTCCGCCATGTCCTCGGACATGAAGCGCGGGGTGATGGCGTCGTCCTCTCCCACCAGAACGAGCGTCGGGCAACGGATTGCCTTCAGTCCCGCTTCGTAGGCGGGCCTCGCCATCACCGCCCGCTGCTGGCGGATGAAGCGCGCCGGGCCTGTGCGGTCGGCCATGCGCCGCACCGCCGCCTCCAGCGCCTCGTCGCCGAGCCGCCGGATATGGACGAGGCGCGGCCAGAGAATGCCGTGGATGTCGTCGAAGCGGCCGGTCTCGGCGAACTTGATCGCCACCTGCCTCAGCTCCGTGTCCTCGGGCGCATCGGCGCTTGCCCGCGTGTCGAGCAGGGCGAGGCGCTCCACGCGCTGCGGGGCCTGCCGCATGACCTCCAGCGCCACGTAGCCGCCCATGGAGAGGCCCGCGAGCGCGAAGCGTGGCGGCGCCGCAGCGAGGAGCCGGCGGGCGATGGCGGCGATGGTCTCGTCCTGGGAGTGGTCGGCGATCCTGATGTCGAACCGGCCGGACAGCGCCTCGACCTGCGGTCCGAACAGGTCGGCGGTGCAGTTGAGGCCGGGCACGAGAACGAGAGGCGGCCGGCCGGAGGGCCGCTGCGAGGCGGGAGTCGTCATGGTCGCAATCCTTCACCATGCGCGGCGAATCCCGCCAAATCCGCAGCGCGGCAGACCGTTCGCACAGGTCGCAATCGTTGACAATCGACCAATTGAGACTATGTTGCGCTGCGACGAAGGATTACCGGAATGCCGGCCCTTCGCTGCTCTGTCCGTTCGGCCTCGTGGGTTCTAGGGGCCGCCAAGCGCGAAATCCGTTCGCGCCGAACGCCTCAAGACATCGTCGCAAGACCCCGCCAGACCACAAGGACACTCTCACAACATGTCGTTCTCCGAACTCGGCCTCAGCGCCAAGGTTCAGGCCGCCGTGGCTTCGGCCGGCTATACCGAACCCACCCCCATCCAGGCCCAGGCCATCCCCCACGTCCTGGCCCGCCGCGACGTCCTCGGCATCGCCCAGACCGGCACCGGCAAGACCGCCGCCTTCACCCTGCCGATGATCACCATGCTTGAAGAGGGCCGCGCCCGCGCCCGCATGCCGCGTACCCTGATCCTCGAGCCGACGCGCGAACTCGCCGCCCAGGTCGAGGAGAATTTCGTCAAGTACGGCGTCAATCACAAGCTGAGCGTCGCCCTCCTCATCGGCGGCGTCTCCTTCGGTGACCAGGATGCCAAGCTCACCCGCGGCGTCGACGTGCTCATCGCCACGCCCGGTCGCCTGCTCGACCATTTCGAGCGTGGCCGCCTGCTCCTCACGGGTGTCGAGCTCCTCGTCATCGACGAGGCCGACCGCATGCTCGACATGGGCTTCATCCCGGACATCGAGCGCATCTGCAAGATGGTGCCCTTCACCCGCCAGACGCTGTTCTTCACGGCCACCATGCCGCCGGAGATCCAGCGCATCACCGAGCAGTTCCTGCACAATCCGGTGAAGGTCGAGGTCAGCCGCGCCGCCTCCACCGCCACCACCATCACCCAGCGCCTGGTGCGCTCCGGCAAGAAGGACTTCGAGAAGCGCGAAACGCTGCGCTCCCTCATCCGCGGCGCCGAGAACCTGAAGAACGCGATCATCTTCTGCAACCGCAAGAGCGAGGTCGCCACCGTCTACAAGTCCCTGCAGAAGCACGACTTCTCCGTCGCGGCCCTGCACGGCGACATGGACCAGAGCGCCCGCATGGCGGCCCTCGCCGGCTTCCGGGACGGCAAGACGCAGCTTCTCGTCGCCTCCGACGTCGCCGCCCGCGGCCTCGACATTCCCGACGTCAGCCACGTCTTCAACTACGACACGCCCCACCATGCGGAGGACTATGTCCACCGCATCGGCCGCACCGGCCGCGCCGGTCGCCTCGGCACGGCCATCACCATCGTCACCCCCGAGGATTCCAAGAACCTCTCGGCCATCGAGAAGCTCATTGGCCAGTCGATCGAATGGGCCGGCGACCCCATCTCCGAGGAGGAGGCGAGCGAGGCCAGGCGCGAACGCCGCGGAGCCGGCGGCGGCCGCGGATCGCGTGCGCCATCCGGCCGCAGCGAACGCAGCAGCGAGGAGCGCCCGGCCCGCAGGTCCTCCGAGCCGCGTCCCCC
>JAEZGJ010000278.1 GCA_023416965.1 Pseudomonadota bacterium
CGCGCTCGACGTCCGCGACGTCGAGCAGTTGTTCTCGACCTTCGACCCCTCGCCGTTCCACGAATTCAGCCTCAACGCCACGGCCGCCCAGTACATCGCCTCCCAGGCCTGGTACGCTCCGCGCGACCACCGCTTCGTCATCGCCCTGAGCATCCGCGGCAAACCCGCGCCCGAGCGGCAGGCGGCCAAGCTCCAGGAGGTGGTGCGGGTCCATTTCACCCGCCTCGCCACCAGTGAACAGCAGAACTTCCGCCAGCTCATCCGCACCGGCGTCATCTCGCTCGCCATCGGGCTCTGCGTCCTCGCCTTCTGCACGGCGCTGTCGCGGGTGGTTGACAATTCGTCCCTGCCCGACGGCTGGCGCGAGGGACTGCGGGACGGCATCTCGGTCTTCGGCTGGGTGGCCAACTGGCGGCCGGCGCAGATCCTCTTCTACGACTGGTGGCCGATACGGCGGACCCGCAACCTCTACCGGCGCCTGCAGGACGCGACGGTCGAGCCGGGCAGTCCCGGCGCCCGCACGGCGGAAGCCGACGAGGTGGCGCCCATCGACACGATGCCGATTGCCGCCGACCGGATATGACGCGTCAGTTGGCGCCGGTCAGGCGGATCGCGGCCGGGCCCATGATGACGACGAAGAGGCAGGGCAGGAAGAAGACGATCATCGGCACGGTGAGCTTCGGCGGCAGGGATGCCGCCTTCTTCTCGGCCTCCGACATGCGCATGTCGCGGTTCTCCTGCGCCATGACGCGGAGCGTGTTGGCGAGCGGCGTGCCGTAGCGCTCGGCCTGGATGAGGGCCATGGTCACCGCCCGGACGCCGTCGAGATCGGTGCGCTTGGCGAGGTTCTCGTAGGCCATGCGGCGGTCCTGCAAATAGGACAGCTCGGCCGTCGTCAGGGTCAGTTCCTCGGCGAGCGCGATCGACTGGGTGCCGACCTCCATGCTGACGCGCTTGAAGGCCATCTCGATCGACATGCCACTCTCCACGCAGATGAGCAGGAGGTCGAGCGAATCGGGGAAGGCGCGGCGGATCGATGTCTTGCGGTGCTCGATCTTGTTCTTGAGATAGAGCATCGGCAGTTGCAGGCCGACATAGGCCGCGAAGAGCGACAGCAGCACGCGGACGATGGCGGGCTGGCCGAGATCGTTGACGGCGAAGAGATAGACCAGCGTCGCCAGAACGGTGACGACCGGCACGATGAGGCGGAAGAGCAGGAAGACAACGTAGGGCGCCTGGCCGCGATAGCCGGCCTGGACGAGCTTGTCCCGCGCCTCCTCCTGCGCCAGATGCTTGCCGAGCTGCAGGCCGTCGACGATGAACTTCACCCAGGCCTTCGGCGTGCGGCGCACGGCGATGCGCTCGCCGCTGGCGAGCCGCGCCCTCTCGCGCTCGCGGATCTTGTTGCGCTCGATGGAGACCGCCTTCATGCGGCGGCCGAGGTTGTCGCCCGCCAGGAGCGGCATGGCGAAGGTCAGGACCGTGGCGCAGACCGCGACGGCGATCAGCAGCTGGATCACGAAATCCCGGTCGTGCATCTTCTCGATGATGAGCTTCAGCATGGTGTCCGTCGCTCCATCAGAAGTCGAAATTGATCATCTTGCGCATGACCATGACGCCGGTGAACATCCAGAACAGGCAGACGGCCAGCAGCAGCCGCCCCATGTCGGTGGTCCACAACAGCGAGATATATTGCGGCGTCGACAGATAGACGAAGAACATGACAGCCGGCGGCAGGCAGGCGATGATGGCCGCCGACGACTTGGCTTCCTGCGAGAGCGCCACGATCTTCGACTTCATCTTCTTGCGGTCGCGCAGGACCTTGGAGAGGTTGCCGAGCGTCTCGGAGAGGTTGCCGCCGGCCTTCTGCTGGATCGAGACGACGATGCAGAAGAAGTTGGCTTCCGGCACCGGCATGCGGTCGTAGAGCTTCATGACCGCCTCGTGGAGCGGAATGCCGAGGGCAGTCTGCTCGACGATGTGGCGGAACTCGGTGCGCACCGGCTCCTGTGACTCGGTCGCGACGATGCGGATGCAGTCGCCGAGCGGCAGGCCGGCCTTCACGCCGCGCACGATGACGTCCACAGCATTGGCGAGTTCGTTGAGGAAGGCCAGCATGCGGCGCTTCTTCAGGTGGTTGAGGAGCCACTGGGGAATGCCCAGGCCGAAGACGGCGGCGGTGGCGAGGACTGCCAGCAGCGGCATGCCCATGAAGAGCGTCACCAGCGCTCCGCCGAGGGCGAGGACGCCCGAGATGATGTAGAACTGCTTGACGGTCCAGGTCAGGCCCGCCTGGGCGAGGCGCACCTGCAGCGGCGGCCTGGCCGACTTCTTCTGCTTCCGCTCGATCTCCTTCAGCGTGTCCTCGACGCTGACGCGCTTTGCCGAGGTGTCCTCGACCTTGGCGCGGGTTGGCCGGGCGGCGACCTGGGCCACCGCCTCCCGGCGCTGCTCGGCCTTCACCTCGCCGGAGAGAAGCGGATAGATCAGCGCATAGGCGAGGCCGCCGGCGCAGAGAATGGCAAGCCCGATGACGGCGAGTGTGTCGATCTCTGGCATGGGCTCACCTCATCGGCTCGCCGGCCTCTGCCGCATCCAGTGCGGCGGCCAGGCGCTTGTCCTCGCCGTAGTAGCGGGCGCGGTCCCAGAATTTCGGCCGGCCGATCCCGGTGGAGCGATGGCGGCCGATGATCTTGCCGTCGTCGTCCTCGCCGAGCATCTCGTAGACGAAGAGGTCCTGGGTGATCGGGGTCTCGCCCTCCAGCCCCAGCACCTCGGTGATGTGGGTGATGCGGCGGGAGCCGTCGCGCAGGCGCGCCGCCTGGATGATCACATCGACCGAGCCGACGATGATCTCGCGCACCGTCCTCTGCGGCAGGGTGTAGCCACCCATGGCGATCATCGATTCCATGCGGTTCAGGCATTCGCGCGGGCTGTTGGAGTGGATAGTGCCCATCGAGCCGTCATGGCCGGTGTTCATCGCCTGGAGCAGGTCGAACGCCTCGGGTCCGCGCACCTCGCCGACGATGATGCGCTCGGGGCGCATGCGCAGGCAGTTGCGGACGAGATCGCGCATGGTGATCTGGCCCTGCCCCTCGAGGTTGGGCGGGCGCGTCTCGAGGCGCACCACATGCGGCTGCTGCAGCTGCAGCTCGGCGGCGTCCTCGCAGGTGATGACGCGCTCGTCGAGCTCGATGTAGTTGGTCAGGCAGTTGAGCAAGGTGGTCTTGCCCGAGCCGGTGCCGCCCGAGATGACGACGTTGCAGCGGACTCGGCCGATGATCTTCAGAATCTCGGCGCCCTCGGGCGAAATCGCGCCGAACTTGACCAGCTGATCGAGCGTCAGCTTGTCCTTTTTGAACTTGCGGATGGTGAGCGCTGCGCCGTCGATAGCCAGCGGCGGCGCGATGACGTTGACGCGGGAGCCGTCAGGAAGGCGGGCGTCGCAGATCGGCGAAGATTCGTCGACACGGCGGCCCACCTGGCTGACGATGCGCTGGCAGATGTTGAGGAGCTGCTGGTTGTCGCGGAAGCGTATGGAGGTGGTCTCGACCTTGCCGTTGACCTCGATGAACACGGTCTTGGCGCCGTTGACCATGATGTCGGCGATGTCGTCGCGCGCGAGCAGCGGCTCCAGCGGG
>JAEZGJ010000009.1 GCA_023416965.1 Pseudomonadota bacterium
CCCCTGACCCCTCCGCGCCGCAAGCGGGGGGAGGGGTCAGGGGTGGGGGGATGGAACAAATGCCCTTGCCGCCCTATGCGCGCGGTGCCAGAACGCCCGCATGTCGCTGCTCTCCCTCGCCTCGCGCCTCGCCCGCCCCATCCTCCTCGCCACCGATCCGGAGACGGGCCACAACCTCGCCGTCGCGGCGCTGAAGACCCTGCCGCTGCCCGCCTGCGGTGCGGATGATGCGCGCCTCGCGGTCTCCGCCTTCGGCCTGAACTTTCCCAATCCGGTGGGTCTCGCCGCCGGGTTCGACAAGCATGCCGAGGTGCCCGATGCCGCCCTGCGCCTCGGCTTCGGCTTCGTGGAGGTCGGCGGCGTCACGCCGAGGCCGCAGCCCGGCAATCCGAAGCCGCGCGTCTTCCGCCTCGTGCCGGACGAGGCCGTCATCAACCGCTACGGCCTCAATTCCGACGGCGTCGAGGCAGTCGCCCGCCGCCTCGCCGAGCGCTTCCGGCGCGGCGGCATCGTCGGCGTCAATATCGGGCCGAACAAGGACTCCACCGACCGCGTCGCCGATTACGGCCTGCTGGTGGAGAAACTCGCCCCCCATGTCTCCTATCTCTCCGTCAACGTCTCCTCGCCCAACACGCCGGGCCTGCGCGACCTGCAGCAGGCCTCCTTCCTCGACGATGTCCTCGCCCGCTGCCTCGAGGCCCGCGACCGGGTGGCGCCAGGCAAGCCGGTCCTCGTGAAGATCGCGCCGGACCTGTCGCTGGAGGGCCTCGACGACATGGTGGCGGTGAGCCGTCGCCGCGGCATCGACGGCATGATCGTCTCCAACACGACGATCGACCGGCCGGCGAGCCTGAAGGACCAGGCGACGGCCAGGGAGATCGGTGGCCTGTCGGGGCGGCCGCTCTTCGCCCGCTCCACCGCCATGCTGGCGGAGACCTGGCGGCGGGTCGAGGGGCAGTTCCCGCTGGTGGGTGTCGGCGGCATCGCCTCGGCCGAGGACGCCTATGCCAAGATCGCCGCCGGCGCGACGCTGGTGCAGCTCTATTCGGGCCTGGTGTTCAGGGGCTTCGGCCTCGTCGGTGAGATCAAGCAGGGGCTCGTCCACCGGTTGGTGCGAGAGCGCGTCGCATCCGTCATTGACCTCGTCGGCACGGCCAACGCCGGCTGGCGCCTCACCTGAAGGTCGAGCGCACCAGTCCGGGCATGGCGAGGCCGAGATAGAGGCCGCGCACCGCCTGCATCACGAGATAGGCGATCCACAGCCCGTCATTGCCCCAGCCTGAGAGCAGCCACCACGCGGCGACGAAGGTGGCGGTCGCCGCCAGCATGCAGTTGCGCATCGCGACGCTCCAGGTGGCGCCGATGAAGACGCCGTCGAGCAGGAACGCCACGACCCCGGTGAAGGGGGTCAGCGCCATATAGGGCAGGAAGCGCCGGGCCTCGGCCCTGACGGCCTCCGAGGTGGAGACGAGGTCGATGGCCTGGCCACCCGCGGCGAAGAAGGCGATGGAGGCGAGCGTTCCGAAGACGATGGCCCACAGGCTCGACAGAAGGACCGCGCGGCGGAAGGCGCGCTCGTCTCGCGCGCCCACCGCCTGGCCGCCGAGTTGTTCCGCGGACGTGGCGAAGCCGTCGAGGAAGAAGGCGACGACGCCGACGAAGTTCATCAGGATGGCGTTGGCGGCCAGGATCGTGTCGCCGCCGACCGCGCCCTGCCGGGTGAAGAAGGCGAAGGATCCGACCAGCGCCGCGGTGCGGATCATGATGTCGCGGTTGATGGCGATGGTGCGGAGGATGCGCACCCGGTCGAGCACGACCCGCCGGGGCACGGCGAAGCGCCAGCCGAGCGAGGCCATGACCACCACCATCCCGACGGCCGCGCCGCCATATTCGGCCAGCGCATTGGCCGTGGCGGCCCCCGTGATGCCGAGCTCGAGGGCGGAGACGAAGACCACCGTCAGCGCCATGTTGGCGACGTTGATGACGATCTGCAGGACGAGGCCGGTGACGGTGCGCGCCTGGCCGATGAGCCAGCCGAGAACGGCGAAATTGACGAAGACCGCCGGCGCCGACCACAGCCGGATCGAGACATAGGTGTCGGCGGCGGCGGTCACGGCGGGCGAGGCACCCATGGCCGTGAAGAACAGGAAGAGCAGCGGCCGCTGCAGCACGATCAGCGCCACCCCCAGTACCACGGCGAGGAGGAGGGCCCGGGCGATGACGGCGCGCTTCTCCACGTCGTCGGCGCGGCCGACCGCCTGCGCGGTCAGGCCGATCGTTCCCATGCGCAGGAAGGCGAAGGCCCAGAACAGGACGTCGATGACCACCGCGCCGAGGGCGACGGCGGCCAGCGCCGTCGCATCGCCGAGCCGTCCGATGGCGGTGGCGCTGACGATGCCGAGCAGCGGCGTCGTCACATGGGCGAAGATCATCGGCACCGCGATGGCGAGCACGCGGCGATGGGTCACGACGGGGGAGGCGGGGAGGGCGGCTGTCACCCGGTCCTTCTAGCGGGGTGCGGGCGGAATTCCAGCGGCGGGCGGGCAGGGGAGCTATGGCGCCGCCCTGTCCGTCATGCCCGGGCTCGGCCCGGCCAAACACGACTTCATTCGGCAGCGGGCGGGTTCAAGTCGTGGATGGCCGGGACAAGCCCGGCCATGACGGGAAAGGCAGAGCTTCTTCCGGCACAGGATGTTCCGGAGGCCACCGCTCACCCCGCGTGCGCGGCCTCCCAGCCGAGCATGGCCTGTTTGCGCGTCAGGCCCCAGAGATAGCCGGTGAGCGCGCCGGATCGCCCGAGCACCCGGCGGCAGGGCACGACGAAGGAAATCGGGTTCTTGCCCACCGCCGCACCCACCGCCCGCGCTGCCGTGGGGCGGCCGATATGGTTGGCGATGGTGGAATAGGTCGTCGCCTTGCCCATGGGGATGCGCAGCAGCGTCTCCCAGACCCTGACCTCGAAATCCGTGCCGATCAGGCAGACCCGCAGCGGCTGGTCGCCGCTCCAGGCGGCTGGATCGAAGACCCGGTGCGCCAGCGGGGCGGTCGCGGCCGCATCCTCGACGAAGGTCGCCTTGGGCCAGCGCCCCTTCATGTCGGCGAGCGCCGAGGGCTCGCCGCCCGGCTCGCAGAAGCCGAGGCCGGCGAGGCCGCGGTCGGTCGCCACCACGATGGCGAGGCCGAAGGGCGAGGGGTGGAAGCCGTAGCGCATGGTAAGGCCCTCGGCCCCGGTCTTGAACTCGCCCGGCGACATGGCCTCGTGGGTGACGAAGAGGTCGTGCAGCCGCCCCGGGCCGGAATAGCCGACCTCATAGGCGGTATCGAGGACGCTCGCCTCGTCCCGCAGCAGCGCGCGGGCGGCGTCCAGCGTGATCGCCTGCAGGAAGTCCTTCGGCGTCAGGCCGGCCCAGCGGCGGAACAGGTGGTGCAGGTGGCCGGGCGAGAGGCCGACATGGCCGGCCATCTCCTCCACCGAGGGCTGGCGGCGCCAGTGGTCGGTGATGAAGGCGAGGGTCCTGCGGACGACCTCGTAGTCGTCGGCGGCCTCGGCGAGGCGGATGGGGCGGCCGTGCTGTTCGAGCTGGACGACTTTGAGCATGGGAGCGGCTCCGGTGACGAACTGGCGCGACTGTGAACCCTCCACGCGCCGGCCTCCACCCGATTCCTGCGGGTGCCGGCGCCTATTCGGCGATGGCGGCGACCGTGCCGCCGCTCAGCGCCAGGAGATCGGAAAAGCGCGTGCGGAACACGGCATTCGGGGCGCCCGCCGCCGCCCAGATGGGGTCGAGCGCGGCGAGGTCGGCATCGACGAGCACGATGGGGGGCGTCAGGTGGCCGACCGGCGCGACGCCGCCGATGGCGAAGCCGGTCACGTCCCGCACCCAGCGCACGTCGGGGCGCTCGACGGCTGCGCCGACGAGATCGGCCACCTTGCCCGTGTCGACGCGGTTGGTGCCGCTGGCGATGACGAGAACCGGCCGCTCGCCGGCGCGGAACACCAGGGATTTCGCGATCTGCGCCACCGCGCAGCCGACCGCGGCAGCCGCCTCCGCCGCCGTGCGCGTGCTGGCGGGAAAGGTGACGATCGTGTCGTCGTGACCCGCATCCTTCAGCGCCCCCCGGACGCGGTCGGCCGATCCTGCCATGGTCGTGTTCCGTCAGTCGAAATGGGTGCGGACCGGGCCCCGCCGGGCCTCCGCCAGCGCCGCCGTGAGTGCCCTGCCGAAGCCTTCCCGCTCCACCGGGGGCAGGAAGGTGGCGATGTCGAGCCGCCGGCGCCCCTCGTCGAGGGTGAGCCCGAGCACCTGCCCGTCCTCCTCGTCCCGCGTCTGCCGCAGCCGCGTCCAGGCCGGGTTGAACCGCCATTCGCGTGCGTGCCCGTGCCAGGTCACCTTGCGGATGCGGATCTCGGTCGGCGTGACGATGACCTCCTCGAAGGCCCGTGCATGGCGGTAATTGGCGCGGAAGGCGAGGAAGATGACGAGCACGTCCAGCCCTAGGAAGGGGAGGAC
>JAEZGJ010000079.1 GCA_023416965.1 Pseudomonadota bacterium
GGACCAGACGGTCGATGCGCTGATCGGCGCTGGCTACCGCTCCGCCGGCGAGCGCTGCATGGCCATTTCGGTGGCAGTGCCGGTCGGCAAGGAGACCGCCGACCGCCTGATCGCCAAGCTCACGCCCCGCGTCGAGAGCCTCAAGGTCGGGCCCTCGACCGACAGCTCCGCCGATTTCGGCCCGCTGGTGACGAAGCAGGCGCTCGAGCGCGTCAAGGGCTATGTCGACGCCGGCGTCAACGAAGGCGCCAAGCTCGTCGTCGACGGCCGCGGCTTCAAGATGCAGGGCTACGAGAACGGCTACTACATGGGCGGCTGCCTGTTCGACAACGTCACCAAGGACATGCGGATCTACAAGGAAGAGATCTTCGGCCCCGTGCTCTCCGTCGTTCGCGCCAAGACCTATGGCGAGGCGCTCGACCTCGCCAACGACCACGAATACGGCAACGGCGTCGCCATCTACACCCGCGACGGCGATGCGGCCCGCGACTTCGCCGCCAAGGTGAATGTCGGCATGGTCGGCATCAACGTGCCGATCCCGGTGCCGCTGGCCTACTACACCTTCGGCGGCTGGAAGCGCTCGTCGTTCGGCGACCTCAACCAGCACGGTCCCGACGCCTTCCGCTTCTACACGAAGACGAAGACCGTCACGTCCCGCTGGCCCTCGGGCATCAAAGACGGCGCCAGCTTCGTCATCCCCACCATGGGGTGAGGGCTTCAGGCAGATTCGACCTCATGCCACGCCGCCGCGGCTCCCGCGGCGGCGTTTGCTTATCCGGCGGCCACCTCGAGCGTTCTGGCATATTGGGGGAAGGCTTGCGCGAGCCTTCTGTCCGCAGTCACCAGCGTAACGCTCACCGAGCGGGCGAGCGCAACGAACTCACAGTCATAGGCTGAGCACCCGCTGTCACTGGCGAGCGAGAGAACATCCGCAGAGACCACGTCGTACGCGTTGCCTCGCATGAGATCATCGGCCTCGTCCTGGAGCGCCATCGCCTGCCCCAATGTCAGCAAGCCGCGGCGGACATAGAGGGACAGGACATTGCGGAACTCGCTCCGCCAGAGTGTCGGCGCGATCCATTCCGGGTCCTGCGCGTAGAGCCGCTCGGCCAACCCGGTAAAAGGCGAGGGAAGCAGCAGATAGGCAATGACATTGGTGTCGGCGACGATCACGGTCGGCCGTCGTTCACGGCCGCGATCAGGTCCTCGTGGGTGACCGCCTGCGGATCGATCGCCGGGCGAAGCGCGCGGATTCGTTGAAGCCGGTCCTCCGGCGCAAGCCGGCGGGGCAGAAGCGCCTGCTCCAGACAGTGGATCATCTCTCCGTTGATCGAGCGGCGATGGGCGGCCGCCCGCTCACGCAACTTCTCGTAGAGATCATCCGGGATGTTCTTCAGCGTCAGCGAAGCCACAATGTCGACCCCAAGGAACAACCATTATGGTTGCCTTGCGGGCGTGTTTCAAGTGCGTGCTTTCCCGCTTCGTCAAGGGCCTCGGCTGCGGCCAAGTCATGCCGTGGCCGACTGGCGGCGACGCAGCGCTTCGTTTCTGATGTCGCCGGGCAAGAAGAGGAAAGAGACGACCATGCGCATCGCCGTCGGCGGTTTCATGCACGAAACCAACACTTTCGTTCCCGCGCCGACCCCCTGGGCGATGTTCAATCAGGAAGGTGCCTGGCCGGGCTTCACACGCGGCCCTGAAATCCTGACGAAGTTCCGCCCCTTCAACATCGCCGTTGCAGGCTTCATGGGCGTCGCCGAGAAGGCCGGGCACGAGATGGTGCCGCTCTCCTGGTCCTTCGCCCAGCCCTCTGGGCGGGTCGAGGATGCGGTCTTCGAACGCGCCGTCGCCTATCTTCTCGCCGACATCGCCGATGCCGCACCGGACGCCGTGTTCCTCGAACTGCATGGCGCCATGACCACCGAGACGATCGAGGATGCCGAGGGCGAATTGCTCGCCCGCGTCCGCCGCCTCGTCGGGCCAAACGTGCCGGTCGTCGCCTCCCTCGACCTGCACGCCAACGTCACGCGGCAGATGGTCGATAACGCCAGCTTCATGTCGGCCTACCGCACCTATCCCCACATCGACTGGCTGCAGACGGGGCAGCGCGTCGCCGAATGGTTCGACCGGGTGGTGTCCTGGGGACCGCGGCCGGCGCGTGCCTTCCGCCAATTGCCATTCCTCATCCCCATCGCCTCGGGCTGCTCGATGATCGAGCCGATGAAGGGGCTCTACGCCCTGCTCGGCGAGATCGAACAGGAGACCGGCGTGCACCTCTCGCTCTGCCCCGGATTCCCCTCCGCCGACATCTTCGACATGGGGGCCACGGTCATCGGCTACGGCGCCGACCAGACCACCGTGGACGAGGCCGTGGACCGGCTCTACAAGGCGGTTCTGCGTTCGGAGGCCGCCTTCCTCGAGCACCTCGCCAGGCCGCAGGACGAGGCGGTGACGCTTGCTTTCTCGCGCGCCGCGCTGGCTTCCAAGCCCGTCATCATCGCCGACACCCAGGACAATCCGGGCGCCGGCGGCTCCTCGATCACCACAGGATTCCTGCGCGCCATGATCAATCGCGGCGCGAAAGACACCTTGATGGCGCTCTACCACGAGCCGGAGATCGCCAGGGCCGCCCATGCCGCCGGCAAGGGGGCGACAATCGAGGTGACTTTCGCGGCGAACGGGTCGGGCCCGGGCGAGGAGCCGCTGACCACGAAGGCCGAGGTGGTGGCATTTTCCGACGGCCGCTTTACCGGCACAGGGCCGATGGTCGGCGGCCAGCCGATAAACATGGGGCCCTCGGCCTGGCTCCGGATCGGCGGCATCGACCTCGTGGTCGGGTCGGTGCGCCAGCAGCCGCACTGCGTCGCGGTCTGCACCCACCTCGGCATCGACATCACCGGCTACAAGGTGGTCGTGCTGAAGAGCTCGGTGCATTTCCGCGGGGACTGGCAGCCCTATGCGGATTCGGTGGTGGTGGGCGCCTCGCCCGGCGCCGCGCTGGACGACACGGGCGTCATTCCGTTCCAGCACCTGAGGCCCGACGTGCGGCGGCGGCCGATGTCGAACCAGTAGGGCTCTCTCAGCCGGCGGAGAGCCGCGCCTCCAGCGCCTCGATACGCGCCTTCAGCGCCTCGTTCTCCTCGCGGGCCTTCACGGCCATGTCGCGCACGGCCTCGAATTCCTCACGGCTCGGCAGGTCCATGTCGCGCAGGAAACGCTCGGCCTGGGTCTTCACGAAAGTGTCGGCCTCCCGCTTCATGCCCTGGGCGAAGCCGGCGGCGTCGGTCATGAGCTTGGCGAATTCGTCGGCGATGCGGCCGCTGGTCTGGGTCATGGGAAATCTCCGCTGCTGGTCAGGGTATGGGGTCGCGGGAGCGCCGGCGCAAGGGCTGGCGGCGCCTGCTTGACCTTACCGTCGGGGGCGGGCACATCCCCGCCATGGCCCTCCTCGCCCTGCCCTTTCCCGTCATCGACCCGGTCCTGATCGAGATCGGCCCCATCGCCATCCGCTGGTATGCGCTGGCCTATATCGGCGGCTTCCTGTTCGGGTGGTGGCTGGCCAAGAGGCTGGTCGCGACCGACCGCCTCTGGCCGGGCGGCAAGGCGCCCTTCCCGCCCGCCGTCATCGACGACGCGATCGTCTGGGCGGCGCTGGCCGGCATTCTCGGCGGCCGGCTCGCCTTCGTGTTCGTCTACAACCTCGACTATTACCTCGCCCATCCCGCCGCCATCCTTGCGGTCTGGGAAGGCGGCATGGCCTTCCACGGCGGCATCGTGGGGGCGGTGGTCGGCCTCCTCATCTTCGCGCGGCGCAACTCGCTGCCGCTGCTGCCGCTGATCGACCTCGCCGCCGTGGTGGCGCCGATCGGCATCGCACTGGGGCGGCTCGCCAATTTCATCAAGCCGGAGCTGTGGGGCCGGGTCACCGACGTGCCGTGGGCCATCATCTTTCCCGGTGCCGGGCCGGAGCCGCGCCACCCGAGCCAGATCTACCAGGCGCTGACCGAGGGCCTGCTGCTCTTCGTGGTGCTGCTGGTGATCGCCCGCTCGGGGGGCCTCAGGCGGCCCGGCCTCGTCGCCGGCTGTTTCGGCATCGGCTACGGCCTCGCCCGCTCCTTCGGAGAGCTGTTCCGCCAGCCGGACCCCCAACTCGGTTTCCTCTTCGCCGGCGCCACGATGGGCCAGTTCCTGTCCGTACCGCTGGTCGCCGCCGGCCTGTGGCTGGTGCTGAGGGCGCGGCGCCTGCCGGCATGAGCGCGCTCGCCGTCGAGCTGAAGGCGCTGATCAGGGCCGAAGGCCCCCTGCCCGTCGACCGGTTCATGGCGCTGGCGCTCGGTCATCCCCGCCACGGCTATTACATGACGCGCGACCCGCTCGGCGCAGGAGGGGATTTCGTCACCGCGCCGGAGATCAGCCAGGTCTTCGGCGAACTGATCGGCGTCTGGGCGGCGGCGGCCTGGGAGGCCCTCGGCCGGCCCGCGTCCGTGAATCTCGTCGAGCTAGGCCCCGGCCGCGGCACGCTGATGGCCGACATGCTCCGCGCCGCGCAGGCGCTGCCGGCGTTCCGGGCCGCGCTCTCCGTCCATCTGGTCGAGACCTCGCCGGTTCTGGCGGAGCGCCAGAGGGAGACGCTGGCGGGAGCGGGCCTGCCCTGCGCCTGGCATCGGGACCTCTCCATGGTGCCGCCGGGCCCCACCATCCTCGTCGCCAACGAGTTCCTGGACGCCCTGCCCGTCCGCCAGTTCGTCATGACGCCGCAGGGCTGGCGCGAGCGTCTGGTAGGCTTGGTCGACGGCGCGCTCGCCTTCGGGCTTGCCCGCGATCCGGTGCCGCTCGAGGTCATCCCCGCCGCCCTCCGCGAGGCGCCGGAGGGGGCGGTGACGGAGATCTGTCCGGCCTTCCGCTCGCTTGCGGCGACGCTCGCCGGGCGGGACTCTCCGCTGGCCGCCCTCTTCGTCGATTACGGCCACGTCCGGTCGGGCCATGGCGAGACCTTGCAGGCGGTGAAGGCCCATCGCTATGCCGATCCGCTGGCGGCGCCCGGCGAGGCGGACCTGACGGCCCACGTCGATTTCGAGGCCTTTGCGGGCGCCCTGACGGAGGCAGGCCTCGCGGCAGGCGCGCCGGTGACGCAGCGGGCACTGCTCTTCGGCCTCGGCCTGCGCGAGCGTGCGGAGCGCCTGGCGCAGGCGCGGCCCGGCTCGTTCGAGACGTTGCGTGCCGGAATCGAGCGCCTCATCGATCCGGCCCCGGCGGGAATGGGCAGCCTGTTCAAGGCGATGGGGGTAGCCTCTTCCACCCCGCTCCTGGACGCCTGCCGGCCCTCTCCTGATGGTCGACGGCGGCGCGCCGATTGACAGCTGCGGACGAAGCAGATTTCGCTTGCCGCCATGTTCGTCACCTCCCCCGCCCTCGCTGCCCTGCCCGGCATCCGCCACGCCTTCTTCACCCGCGAGGGCGGCGTGTCGGAAGGGCTCTATGCCTCGCTCAATGCCGGGCTGGGCTCGAACGACGACGGCGACAGGGTGCGCGAGAACCGGCGGCGCATGGCCGAGACCCTGGGCGTCGCGGAAAACGCCCTGATCTCATGCTTCCAGATCCACTCGCCCGACGTGATCGTCGCCGAGACGCCCCATGCGGGCGGCGACCGGCCGCGCGCCGATGCGGTGGTGACGAAGGTCCCTGGCATCGCCTGCGGCGTCGCAGCGGCCGATTGCGGCCCGGTCCTCTTCGCCGACCCGCAAGCCGGCGTGGTCGGGGCTGCCCATGCCGGCTGGAAGGGCGCCGTCGGCGGCGTGCTGGAAGCGACGATCGCGGCCATGGAAGGGCTCGGCGCCGACCGCGCCCGCATCAGCGCCGCCATAGGCCCGCTCATCCGCCAGCCGAGCTATGAGGTGAGCCAGGCCTTCGTCGACCAGTTCCGTGCGGCGGACGAAGGCTATGAGCGGTTCTTCGCGGCGGGACGCCCCGGCCACGCCCAGTTCGACCTGCCCGGCTTCATCGCCCACCGCCTCCAGGCGGCCGGGATCGCCGCGATCGACGATCTCGGCCTCGATACCTATGCGGACGAGGCCCGCTTCTACTCCTACCGGCGGACCACCCACCGTAAGGAACCGGATTACGGCCGCCACATCGCCGGGATCGCGCTCTCGGCCTGACCCGGGCCGCCGCCGTATCGCATGGCGGCACGCAGGGGTGAAATCTTCGTCGCGCGGCCGTCACAGCCTGTTGATTCAGTCGTGCTCGCGGGCCGCGCGGCATTGTGGCGCGGGGGATCGGTTGCTATGAGGGCCGCACCCTTGCCGCCCCGAGAACCTTTCCAATGTCGCGCAAACCCGGGATCAAGATCGTTTCCGGCAATTCGAACCGGCCGCTCGCCGAGGCGATCGGGGCCTATCTCAACACGCCCCCGGCGAAGGCCTCGGTCCGCCGCTTCGCGGACATGGAGATTTTCGTCGAGATCCAGGAGAACGTGCGCGGCGAGGACGTCTACATCGTCCAGTCGACCTCCTTCCCGACCAACGACCACCTGATGGAACTGCTGATCATCTGCGACGCGCTGCGCCGGTCCTCGGCCAAGCGCATCACCGCGGTGATCCCCTATTTCGGCTATGCCCGCCAGGACCGCCGCTCCGGATCGCGCACGCCGATCTCGGCCAAGCTGGTCGCCAACCTGATCACCCGCGCCGGCGCCGACCGCGTCATGACGCTGGACCTCCATGCCGGGCAGATCCAGGGCTTCTTCGACATCCCGACCGACAACCTCTTCGCCGCGCCGCTGCTGGCCAAGGACATCCGCGAGACCCGCAGCATCCAGGACGTCATGGTGGTCTCGCCGGACGTCGGCGGCGTGGTGCGCGCCCGCGCGCTCGCAAAGCGGATCGACGCCCTGCTCGCCATCGTCGACAAGCGCCGCGAGCGGCCGGGCGAGAGCGAGGTCATGAACGTCATCGGCGACGTCGAGGGCAAGAGCTGCATCCTCGTCGACGACATCGTCGATTCCGGTGGCACGCTGGTGAATGCCGCCGAGGCGCTGCTGGCGCGCGGCGCCAAGGACGTCTCCGCCTATATCACCCACGGCGTACTCTCCGGCGGCGCGGTCGCCCGCATCACCGCCTCGAAGCTGAAGGAACTGGTCATCACCGATTCCATCCAGCCGACGGAAGCCGTGCGCGTCGCCCGCAACATCCGCACCCTCTCCATCGCCAGCCTGATCGGCGAGGCGATCGCCCGCACGGCGAGCGAAGAGAGCGTGTCGAGCCTGTTCGACTGAGGCTCAGCGGAGCGCCGTCAACCGGCCCCCGACCTTTTCCAAAAAATCCGTCCGCTGCGCCTGCGTCGCCCCGTCGATGCCGTGCAGGGCGAGCCACAGCGTGCGGCAACGCGGGTTCACCAGTGGCCTGAGGCCGCGCAGCAGCGTCCGGCGCCCGGGCTCCGACATGACGAGGCGCCACCACCACCAGGGCGAGCCGAGCGTCGACACGGCGCCGATGAAACGGATCTGCGTCAGCACGCGGCCGATCGGCTTGCCCGGTTCCGGCATGGTGAAGGTGGCATGCGGGATCCAGACGCGATCGAGCCAGCCCTTCAGCATGGCGGGCAGGCCGTACCACCAGGTCGGATAGACGAACAGCAGGCCCTCGGCCCAGCGCAGGGCGTCGAGGTGGGCGGCGACAGGGGCCTCGTTGACGCCGGCATCGTGGTAGCGGCGCCGCTCCTCGCCTCCCATCACCGGGTCGAAGCCCTCGCCATAGAGGTCGATCAGCCGGGTCTCGTGACCGGCCGCGGCGAGGGCCGCCAGCGCCTTGTCGCGGATGGCGGCGGTGAAGCTCTCGGGACAGGGATGGCAGTAGATGACCAGCATGCGCATGGCAGAATCCAGCGGCAGAATCGTGTGCTCCCAGCGTGCACGGGACGCGCAAGGATGCTAGACGGCGCGCCATGGCTCCTCCGCTCCTGCAACTCCAAGACATCGCCCTCACCTTCGGCGGCACGCCGCTGCTCACCGCCGCCAACCTGTCGGTGGAGGCGGGCGACCGGCTGGCGCTGGTCGGCCGCAACGGCTCGGGCAAGTCGACGCTCCTGAAGATCGCCGCGGGGCTGATCGAGGCCGATGGCGGCAGCCGCTTCGCCCAGCCGGGTGCCACGATCCGCTACCTGCTGCAGGAGCCGGACCTCTCCGCCTTCCCGACGACGCTCGCCTATGTGGAGAGCGGCCTCGGGCCGAGCGATGATCCCTACCGCGCGCGAATGCTGCTCCAGGACCTCGGCCTCACCGGCGAGGAGGGCACGGCCTCGCTTTCCGGCGGAGAGGCGAAGCGGGCGGCGCTCGCCCACGCCATCGCGCCGGAGCCGGACATCCTCATCCTCGACGAGCCGACCAACCATCTCGACCTGCCGGCCATCGAATGGCTGGAGGCGACGCTGAAGCGGCTCTCCAGCGCCATCGTCATGATCAGCCACGACCGGCGCTTCCTTGAGAACCTGTCGCGCGCGACGATCTGGCTCGACCGCGGCACGACGCGCCGGCTCGACAAGGGCTTCGCCCATTTCGAAGCCTGGCGCGACGAGGTGCTGGAGCAGGAGGAGAAGGAGCAGCACAAGCTCGACCGACAGATCGCCCGCGAGGAGCACTGGCTGCGCTACGGCGTCTCGGCGCGGCGCAAGCGCAACGTGCGGCGTCTCGCCAATCTCCAGGGCCTGCGCAAGGATTTCCGCGAGCACCGCAAGGCCGTGGGAACGGTGTCGATGACGGTGAGCGAGGCGGAGGTCTCCGGCAAGCGCGTGGTGGAGGCCCGCCACGTCTGCAAGCGCTACGGCGGCCGGCCGATCGTCGAGGATCTCACCATCCGCGTGCTGCGCGGCGACCGGCTCGGTATCGTCGGGCCGAACGGCGCGGGCAAGACCACGCTGGTCCAGCTCCTGACGGGAACGCTGACACCCGACAGCGGCACCATCGACCTCGGCACCAACCTCGCCATGGCGACGCTCGACCAGAAGCGCGAGGCTCTCGATCCGGCCATGCCGCTGACCGAGGCGCTGACGCGCGGCCGCGGCGACTATGTGACGATCAACGGCGAGAACCGCCACGTCATCGGCTACATGAAGGACTTCCTGTTCTCGCCAGAGCAGAAGGGGACGCCCGTCGGCGTGCTCTCCGGTGGCGAGCGCGGCCGACTTCTGCTGGCGCGGGCGCTGGCCTCGCCCGCCAACGTGCTGGTGCTGGACGAGCCGACCAACGACCTCGACCTCGAGACGCTGGACCTCCTGCAAGAGATGCTCACCGACTTCCCCGGCACGGTGATCCTCGTCTCGCACGATCGCGACTTCCTCGACCGGGTCTGCACCTCCGTCCTGGTCAGCGAGGGCAACGGCCGGTGGGTCGAATATGCCGGCGGCTATACGGACATGGTCAACCAGCGCGGCGCGGGGGTGGAGGCGCGGACGGTGACGAAGCCGGCGCGGGGCGAGGCGCCCTCCCCGGCCGCCAAGGCGGCCCCGCAGGGGGAGCCGGCGCGGCGCAAGATGTCCTTCAAGGACAAGCACGACCTCGACACGCTGCCGGCCCGGATGGAGGCGCTGCAGCGCGACATCGCCAAGCTCCAGGCGATCCTCGCCGATCCCGGCCTCTTCCAGCGCGACCGCGCCGCCTTCGACCGCGCCAGCGCGGCCATGACCAGGGCTCAGGGCGACCTCACGGCCGCGGAGGACCGCTGGCTGGAGCTGGAGCTCCTGAAGGAGAGCCTGGAGGCGTGACGGCTCAGGCCGCCGCGCCCGCGAAGCGTTCGTTGAAGGAATAGCCGGAACCGCGGACCGTGCGGATCGGGTCGGCCTCGCGGCCGCGCTTCACCGCCTTGCGCAAACGGCCGATATGCACGTCCACGGTGCGCTCGTCGATATAGACGTCGCGGCCCCAGACGCCGTCCAGGAGCTGCTCGCGGGTATAGACGCGGCCGGGCGACTGCATGAGGAATTCCAGCAGGCGGAACTCGGTCGGCCCGAGATTGATCTCGCGGCCGGCGCGGTGGACGCGGCGCGTCTCGCGGTCGAGCTCGATGTCGCCGGACTTCAGGAGGCTCGACAGGTGCTCGGGCTTGGCCCGGCGCAGCAGCGCCCGGACGCGCGCCAGCAGTTCCGGCACGGAGAAGGGCTTCACCACGTAGTCGTCGGCACCGATGGCAAGTCCCCTCACCCGCTCGCCCTCCTCGCCGCGGGCGGTGAGCATGATGACCGGCAGCCGCTCGGTCTCGGCGCGCAGGCGGATGCGCCGGCACAGTTCGATGCCGGAAAGCCCGGGCAGCATCCAGTCGAGCAGGACGAGGTCGGGAACCGCCTCGCGCAGCCGGACCTCGGCCTCGTCGCCGCGGCCGACGACCTCGACCTGATAGCCCTCGGCCTCCAGATTGTAGCGCAGAAGAACCGTGATCGGCTCCTCGTCCTCGACCACCAGAATGCGTGCGGTCATGGATTGATTCCCCGTCGTGCCGGTATCCGCGGTCAGAGCCCGACCGCGGCCATGGTCGTGGTGTCGAGCTTCGGCCGCTCGTCGGCGAGCGGAACGCCCTTCACCATGTAGTGGATGGTCTCGGCGATGTTGGTGGCGTGGTCGCCGATGCGCTCGAGGTTCTTGGCGCAGAACAGGAGATGCGTGCAGGAGCCGATATTGCGCGGATCCTCGAGCATGTAGGTCAGGAGTTCGCGGAACAGCGAGTTGTAGAGGGCGTCGATGTCGCCATCGGCCTTCCACACGTCCAGCGCCGCGTCCACGTCGCGCTGGGCGTAGGCGTCGAGCACGCGCTTGACGCGCTCCAGGGCGAGCCGCGCCATGGCGTCGAAGCCGCCAGTCACCTTGGCGAGCGGCAGCGTGCCGTTCATGGCGATGACGCGCTTGGCAATGTTCTTGGCGAGGTCGGCGATGCGCTCCAGGTCGGAGGCGATGCGCAGGGCACCGACGATCTCACGCAGGTCGATGGCCATGGGCTGGCGCTTGGCGATAACGAGGATGCCGACCTCCTCGATCTCGCGCTGCAGGGCGTCGATCTGCGGGTCGACGGCGCGGACCTGACGGGCGAGGTCGAGATCACTGCGGATCAGCGAATCGATGCTGCCGACGATCTGCTTCTCCGTGAGCCCGCCCATCTCGGCCACGCGCTGGGCGAGGCCCCTGAGTTCGTTCTCATAGGCGCTCACGGTGTGTTCGGTCATGGGAGGCTCCTGCGAGGGGCGACGTGAAGTGGATCAATAGCCCTGCGCCGCGACGGTTCTATGCCCGTCAGGTGACGCATCAATGACATTGATCGCCCTGTGGTTTCAACAACTTGTCGGGGTTGCGACAGGGACGCCGTGCGATTCCGGCAGCCGAGGTGGTATCACGGGGCGGCCGCGGCGGGCAGTTCCGCCGGCCCGTCGGTGCCCACCGCCTCGATCCGAACGGTGAAGGTCGCCCCCTCGCCCTGGACGCTCTCGATGGCGAGCCGACCGCGATGGCGATTGAGAATGTGCTTGACGAGCGCCAGGCCGAGGCCGGTGCCGCCCTTGTCGCGGCTCGAGGCCACGTCCACCCGGTAGAAGCGCTCGGTGAGGCGCGGCAGGTGCTCGGCCGGGATGCCGGGCCCGTGGTCGCGCACGCTCACCACCGCCTCGGCGGTCCGGCCGTCGCGCGCCTCGCGGTCGAGGGTGATCTCCACCCTTTTCCCCTCGGCGCCGTACTTGATGGCGTTCTGCACGAGATTCTCGAAGAGCCGGATGAGTTCGTCGTTGTCGCCGAGGACCGGCAGGGTCGCGGCGCGCGCGTCGATCTCGACAGTCACGCCCTGTGACTTGGCGAAGGGGCCGAGTGTGTCGCCGACATGGCGCAGGAGCTGGACGAGATCGACCACCGCGCCGGGCCGGACATGCTCGTTGAGCTCGACCCGCGACAGCGAGAGCAGGTCGTCGATGAGCCGCGACATGCGACGGGCCTGGGCCAGCATGATGGCGAGGAAGCGGTCTCGCGCCTCGGGATCGTTGCGGGCCGGTCCCTGGATCGTCTCGATGAAGCCGACGACGGAGGCCAGCGGCGTGCGCAACTCGTGGCTGGCATTGGCAACGAAGTCGGCCCGGAGCTGTTCCAGCCGGCGCTCCTCGGTGAGGTCACGCAGTGACAGGAGGATGAAATCGGCCCGGCCGCCGTCGCGCGCCTCGGGAGTGACGGTAACGGGTGTCGCCTCGACGCTGAACCAGCGGGCGACGGGCACACGCTCGGCATAGTCGATGACCTGCGGGCTGTTGCTGGCGAGCGCGCGGCGCACGACCTCCACCACTTCCGGGGCCCGCAGCGACAGGGTGAGCGGCTCGCCGCGGCGCAGGGCCGGCAGGAGCGTGGCGGCGCGGGCATTATGGGTGCGGACGGCGAGCTTGGGGTCGAGCAGGATGGCCGGCACCGGCAGGGCTGCCATCAGGCCCTCGACGGTGAGGTCGGTGAGGCGGGCGGCGCGGCGCGCCAGGACCTCGTCCTCCAGTGGCGCGCGGACGCGCGGGCGGCGGCGCACGAG
>JAEZGJ010000184.1 GCA_023416965.1 Pseudomonadota bacterium
ACGGCCGCCCTCATCGTCTTCCGCAGGACCGGGTCTCCGCGAACCGCGCGAAGGCGCGTCAACCCTGGAACACCGCTGGCCACCGTCCGGATGCAGTTGCGCGCTTGCGCGCGGGAGGCTGACGCGGGAACAATGCCGCCCCCTCTCCCGCCGGTGACCCATGTCGCATTCCTGTCCGAAGCACCTGAACCACCTCACCGTCACCCCCGGCTGCTCGGTGGATCTCGATGCCATCGACCCGCGCGAGGTCGGCTTCCTCGGCGAGGAGGAGGCGGTGCGGGCGCGCCTGACGCAGGACGCCGAGGCCATCGACCGGCTGCAGGACCGGCTCTATGCCGAGGGCAAGCGGGCGCTGCTCGTGGTGCTGCAGGGCACCGACACCTCGGGCAAGGACGGCACGATCCGCGGCGTGTTCAATGCCACCGGGCCGCTCGGCGTCACGGTGACGGCGTTCAAGCGCCCGAGCGAGGAGGAACTGGCCCACGACTTCCTCTGGCGCGTCCATATGGCCGCGCCGCGGCGCGGCACGATCGGCATCTTCAACCGCTCCCATTACGAGGACGTGCTGGTCGGCCGGGTGCGCAACCTCGCGCCGAAAGAGGCGATCGAGGCGCGCTATCAGGCCATCAACGATTTCGAGCGGCTGCTGACCGAGAACGGGACGGTGGTGCTGAAATTCATGCTGCATATCTCCAAGGCCGAGCAGGCCGAGCGGCTGCAGGAGCGACTGGACGATCCGGAGAAGCACTGGAAGTTCAATGCCGGCGACCTCGAGGACCGCAAGCTCTGGGGCGCCTACAAGAAGGCCTACGAGACCGCCCTCTCCCGCTGCTCCACGGAACACGCGCCCTGGCACATCGTGCCGGCCGACCGCAAATGGGCGCGCAACGCCATCGTCGCGGCCATCGTCCGCGACACGCTGGAGACCATGGATCCGCGCTATCCGAAGATGCCCTGGAAGCCGACCGACTTCACCATCACCTGAGGGTCAGCCCTGCCAGGGTGCGATGTCGCCCCTCGCCCAGCCTTCCCTCACCCCGGCCATGTAGTCTCCATAGCGCCCCTCGGCGATGGCCTGGCGGGCGCCGGCCATCAGCTCCTGGTAATAGGCGAGGTTGATCCAGGTGATCAGCATGGAGCCCAGCATCTCCTCGGTCCGCACGAGGTGGTGCAGGTAGGCCCTGGAATAGTCCCGCGCCGCGGGGCACGAGGAGGTCTCGTCCAGGGGCCGCGGGTCCTCGGCATGGCGGGCGTTGCGGAAGTTGATCTTGCCGAAACGGGAGAAGGCCTGGCCGTGGCGGCCGTTGCGGGTGGGCATGACGCAGTCGAACATGTCGACGCCGCGCGCCACCGCCGCCAGCAGGTCGTCGGGCGTGCCGACCCCCATGAGATAGTGCGGCCGGTCATCCGGCAGGTGCGGCATCACCGCCTCGATCATGGCGAGCATGACCTCCTGCGGCTCGCCGACGGCAAGGCCGCCGATGGAATAGCCGGGGAAGTCCATGGCTGCGAGCGCCCGCGCGCTGGCGATGCGCAGGTCCGGCTGGTCGCCCCCCTGGACGATGCCGAACAGGGCGCGGCCCGCCGGCTGCGCCTCGAAGGCGCGCTTCGAGCGCTCGGCCCAGCGCAGCGAGAGCTGCATCGCCTTGTCGATGGCGGCGCGCTCGTTGGGCAGGGCCACGCATTCGTCGAGCTGCATCTGGATGTCGGCGCCGAGGAGCCCCTGGATCTCCACCGAGCGTTCCGGCGTCAGCTCGAAGCGCGATCCGTCGACATGGCTGGAGAAGGTCACGCCCTGTTCGGTGAGCTTGCGCAGCTTGGCCAGCGACATGACCTGGAAGCCGCCGGAATCGGTGAGGATCGCGCCGGTCCAGCCGCCGAAGCGGTGGAGGCCGCCGAGTTTGGCGATGCGCTCGGCGCCCGGCCGCAGCATGAGATGATAGGTGTTGCCGAGGATCACGTCGGCGCCGAGAGCCCTCACCTGATCCATGTACATGCCCTTCACCGTCGCCTGGGTGCCGACGGGCATGAAGGCCGGCGTGCGGATCGGGCCGCGTGGCGTGGTCACGACGCCGGTCCGGGCGGCGCCGTCGCGGGCGGCGATGGCGAAGGAGAAGCCGGTCATCGCGCATCCTCGCGGAAGAGAAGCGAGCCGTCGCCATAGGAGTAGAACCGGTAGCGAGTGGCGACGGCGCGCGCGTAGGCCGCCCGCATGGTGTCGAGCCCGGCGAAGGCGGAGACCAGCATGAAGAGGGTCGAGCGCGGCAGGTGGAAATTGGTCATCAACACGTCCACGGCCCGGAACCGGTAGCCCGGCGTTATGAAGATGGAGGTCTCGGCGGCGAAGGGCCGGATCGTGCCATCCTCCGCGGCAGCGCTTTCGAGCAGGCGGAGCGAGGTGGTGCCGACGGCGACGATGCGGCCACCGCCGGCCCGGACGGCGTTGAGGGCGCTCGCGGTGTCCTCCCGCACCTGTCCCCATTCGGGATGCATGCGGTGGTCGGCCGTGTCCTCGCTCTTCACCGGCAGGAAGGTGCCGGCGCCGACATGGAGGGTGAGGAAATGCAGGCCCACCCCGCGCGCCTTCAGGCGGTCGAGCAGGCCGGGCGTGAAGTGCAGGCCGGCGGTGGGGGCGGCGACGGAGCCCTCGTCGCGGGCATAGACGGTCTGGTAGTCGGCGCGGTCCTGCGCGTCCTCCGGTCGCTTCGAGGCGATATAGGGTGGCAGCGGGATGTGACCGACGCGGGCGACCGCCTCGTCGAGATAGGCGCCGGAAAACTCGAACTCCAGTTCGACCCCGTCATCGTCCTTGGAGAGGACGGTGGCGTGCAGCCCCGCGAGCAGGCAGGCCTCTGGCGTCTCGCCGAAGCGCACGACGTCGCCCGGCTGGAGCTTCTTCGCGCCCTTGACGAAGGCGAGCCAGCGGTCGGGAGCGAGGCGGCGGTGGAGGGTGGCGGAGATGGTCGCCACCTGCCCCGCCCGCTCGCGCAGGCCCTCGAGCTGGGCCGGGATGACGCGGGTGTCGTTGAAGACGAGAGCATCGCCCGGGCGCAGAATCTCGGGAAGATCGCGCACCACGCGGTCCTCGATCTCCTCTCCCGGCCGCACCACCATGAGGCGCGCAGCGTCGCGCGGGCTCGCGGGCCTCAGCGCGATGCGGTCGGCAGGCAGGTCGAAATCGAAGAGGTCGACGCGCATGGTTTCGGCGGGTTCGGGTGGGCGCAAACGAAAACGGCGCCCGGATCGCTCCGGGCGCCGCGTCCCCTAGCACGGGGGATCAGAGCTTGGCGACGACTTCGCCGTAGGTCGCGGTGTCGTCGGCGGCGATCTTGGCGACGACGATCTTGTCGGGATCACGCACCGGCTCGCCGCGCTTGATGCCGTCGACATTCTCCATGCCGTCCACGACCTTGCCCCAGACCGTGTACTGCTTGTCGAGGAAACGGGCGTCGTCGAAGCAGATGAAGAACTGCGAATTGGCCGAGTTCGGGTTCTGGGCGCGGGCCATGGAGGTCGTGCCGCGGACATGCGGCTCGGCGTTGAACTCCGCCTTCAGGTCCGGGTACTTCGAGCCGCCGGTGCCGGTGCCGTGCGGGCAGCCGGTCTGGGCCATGAAGCCGTCGATGACGCGGTGGAACACGATGCCGTCGTAGAAGCCCTCGCGGACCAGCTTCTTGATGTGGTCGACATGGCCGGGAGCGAGATCGGGCCGCATGGCGATGACGACACGACCCTTGGTCGTCTCGAGGATCATGGTGTTTTCGGGATCGAGGGCCATCCAGGCCTCCTGTTCTCGTTGAAAGGGATGATCAGCGGATGTCGGCGGCGACGCGGACGCGGACCATGCGGTCCGGCTGGGTCACGGTGCCATTGGCGGCGGGATTGCCGCGCTTGATCTTGTCGACCGCCTCCATGCCGGAGACGACGTTGCCGAAGACGGTGTACTGGCCGTTGAGGAAGGAGCCCTCGGCGAACATGATGAAGAACTGCGAATTGGCCGAGTTCGGGCTCTGCGAGCGCGCCATGCCGAGGGTGCCGCGCACGAAGGGCTCGCGCGAGAACTCGGCCGGCAGGTTGGGCAGCGACGAGCCGCCCATGCCGGTGCCCTGGGGATCGCCGGTCTGGGCCATGAAGCCCTCGATGACGCGGTGGAAGACGATGCCGTTGTAGAAGCCCTGGCGGGCGAGCGTCTTGATGCGCTCGACGTGCTTAGGCGCGAGGTCGGGGCGCAGGCGGATGATGACCGGCCCGTCCTTCAGCTCGATGACGAGGGTGTTCTCCGGGTCGGACCCGGCTGGCAGGCGGATCGCCTGGGCGGCAGCCGGGCCGGCGGCGGCAAGGGCCAGGGAACTGGCGAGGAAGGTGCGGCGCTTCACGGGAGGTCTCTCCGGTTGGAACAGGTGCGCGCCGT
The DNA here is from genome assembly GCA_023416965.1 of Pseudomonadota bacterium. GTDB lineage: Bacteria > Pseudomonadota > Alphaproteobacteria > Rhizobiales > Phreatobacteraceae > Phreatobacter. The sequence goes on from JAEZGJ010000184.1 coordinate 4,412, forward strand.
CAGGCGCGGCGCTGGACCTTGGCGGCGAGCGCCTCGGCCACGGCGGGGGGCACGAAGGAGGTCACGTCGCCTCCCATCAGTGCGATCTGGCGGACGAGCGTGGCGGTGATGGGGCGAACCGTGGGCGAGGCCGGCAGAAAGATCGTCTGCACCCCCGGCGCCATCTGCGCATTCATGCCCGCCATCTGCATCTCGTAGTCGAGGTCCGTGCCGTCGCGCAGGCCGCGGATGAAGAGGCTGGCGCCGACGCGCTGGGCGGCCCAGACGGCCAGGTCGTCGAAGGTGATGGTGCGGAACTCGCAGTCCTCGGAAGCCGCGATCGGCGCGCAGACGGCATCCAGAAGCGCGAGCCGCTCCTCGGCGGAGAACATCGGCGCCTTGCCGGGATGGACGCCGACGCCCACCACCAGTTCGTCGGCGAGGCGGCAGGCATGGCGGATGACGTCGAGGTGGCCGTTGGTGACCGGATCGAACGAACCCGTGTAGAGGGCGATGCGTTTCGTCATGGGCCTCCGCCGCGACAGCACGAGCGGGAGGCTTAGCGAAGCCGGGAAGCGGGCGCAAGGGAAGGCGCCCCCGCCCAAACTCACCGAGTGCCCGTCATGGGCCGCATGCGGAGGATCGGTTGCCTCGCGCTCCGGCCCGCGGGAAGAATGAGCCCAGGCGGCGCCGCCGCACGTCCCGAGGATCCCATGACCACTCCTGCCGAAACCCGCATCACCGAATGGCTCGCCGCGCACAAGGAGGCCATGGTCGACCTGCTGCGCGACGTGGTGGACATCGATTCAGGCTCCTACGACAAGGCGGGCGTCGACGCGGTGGGGGCGCGCTTCGAGCGCTTCTTCGAGGAACACGGCATCTCCGCCTGGCGCGAACACCACGACGTCTATGGCGACGCCATCCATGCGCTGGTCGCTGAACCCGGCTCAAACGAGAAGCCGGTTCTGCTTATGGGACATAGGGATACGGTTTTTCCCAAAGGTGAAATCTCAAGACGTCCCTTTAGCATTGAGGGCGGCCGCGCCTATGGGCCGGGCGTCGCCGATATGAAGGCCGGCCTCGTCATGAACGTGTTCGTGGCCGCCGCCTTCAAGGCGCTCGGCGGCATGCCCTGCCCGATCCGCGTGCTGATCACCTCGGACGAGGAGATCGCCTCGCCGTCGTCGCGGCCCATTATCGAGCGCGAGGGCCGCGCAGCCAGGGCCGTGTACAATTCCGAACCCGGTCGTCCCTCGGGGAACGTCACAACGGGGCGCAAGGGCGGCGTCTTCATGCGCTTCGACGTCTATGGCAAGGCGGCTCATTCGGGCGGAAATTTCACGAGCGGCATCAGTGCGATAGGAGAACTTGCTCACAAGATCGTTCAGATCCATGCCCTGACCGATCTTGACAGGGGCATCACGCTGAATGTCGGCCTCGTCTCGGGCGGCCAGTCGGTCAACACCACGGCGCCCCACGCCGAGGGACAGATCGACCTGCGCTATATCGACCCGGCCGATCGGGCCTCCACCCTCGCCGCCATCCAGCGGATCATCGACACGCCGACGGTCGCCGGCACCACGGCCAAGCTCGAGATCAAGGGCGAGTTCCTGCCGGTGGTGCAGACGCCGGAGGCCAAGGCGATCTTCTCGGCCTACCAGGCGGCCGCCCGGGACGCGGGGCTCGCCACCCTCGACGGAGAGTTCTCCGGCGGCTGCGCCGATTCTGGCTTCACCGCGAGCGTAGGCACGCCGACCATCTGCGGCGTCGGGCCCGTCGGCGGCAATGCCCACACGGTGGAGGAATATCTGGAGATCGACAGCATCGTGCCGCGCGCCCAGGCGCTGGCGCTGGCGATCCTGAGGACGCAGGTGGACTGAAGCCCCGATCGAAAAGCAATCGCCCGGCGCGGCGGCCGGGCGATTGAAATCGTGTGTCAGCGGACCCGGCCTCAGCCCTCGGTCGCCTCGCCGCCCTCGGCCTCGGGAAGGTCGCCCTCCTCCTCGCCCTCGTCGGAGATGTGCTCCACCGAGACGACCTTTTCGGTCTCGTCGGTATCGAAGACGATGACGCCCTGGGTGCCGCGGCCGGCGACGCGGATGCCCGCCACCGGGCAGCGGATGAGCTGCCCGCCGTCAGTGACCAGCATGATCTGGTCGCGGTCCTCCACGGGGAAGGAGGCGACGAGACGGCCGTTGCGCTCGTTCACCGCCATGGCGACGATGCCTTTGCCGCCGCGGCCGGTGATGCGGTACTCGAAGGACGAGGTGCGCTTGCCGTAGCCGTTCTCGGAGATGGTGAGCACCACCTGCTCGGCGGCCGACATCTCGGCGTAGCGCTCGGACGCGAGTTCGCCGGAACCGTTGGTCTCCTCGTCCTCGCCCTGGTCCTCGCCCGCCGCAGCCTCGCCGGCGATGGCGCGGCGCATCTTCAGATAGGCCGAGCGCTCCTCGGAGGTCGCGTCGAAATGGCGCAGGATGGCCATGGAGATGATGCGGTCGTCCTCGGCGAGGGAAATGCCGCGCACGCCCATGGAGTCGCGGCCCTTGAAGACGCGCACCTCCGGAACGGCGAAGCGAATGCACTGGCCCTGCGCGGTGGTGAGCAGCACGTCGTCGGCCTCGGTGCAGACGGCGACGCCGACGATGCCCTCGCCCTCGTCGAGCTTCATGGCGATCTTGCCGCCGCGATTCACCTGGACGAAGTCGGAGAGCTTGTTGCGCCGGACGGTGCCGCGGGTGGTGGCGAACATGGCGTCGAGCTCGCCCCAGGTCGTTTCGTCCTCGGGCAGCGGCAGGATGGTGGTGATGCGCTCGTCCTGATCCAGCGGCAGGATGTTGACGAAGGCCTTGCCGCGGGCCTGGGGCGCCGCGAGCGGCAGGCGCCAGACCTTCATCTTGTAGACCTGCCCCTTGGAGGAGAAGAACAGGATCGGCGTGTGGGTGTTGGCGACGAAGAGACGGGTGACGAAATCCTCGTCCTTCGTCTGCATGCCGGAACGGCCCTTGCCGCCGCGGCGCTGGGCCCGGTAGGTCGAGAGGGGCACGCGCTTGACGTAGCCGGCATGGGAGACGGTGACGACCATGTCCTCGCGGGCGATGAGGTCCTCGTCCTCGAACTCGCCGATGCCGTCGACGATCTCGGTCTTGCGCGGGGTGGCGAACTCGTCCCGCACCGCTTTGAGCTCGTCGGTGATGATCTGCAGGATGCGGGCGCGCGAGCGCAGGATGTCGAGGTAGTCGAGGATCTCCTCGGAGAGGGTCTTCAGCTCGTCGCCGATCTCGTCGCGGCCGAGGGCGGTGAGGCGGCGCAGCGGCAGGTCGAGAATGGCGCGCGCCTGGGTCTCGGAGAGGCGGTAGGTGCCGTCCTCGTTGAGCGGGTGGCGCGGATCATCGACGAGGCGGATCAGCGGGGCGATGTCGTGCGCGTCCCAGTCACGGCCCATCAGCGCCTCGCGGGCGGCGGCGGGGTCGGCGGAGGTGCGGATGATGCGGATCATCTCGTCGATATTGGCGACGGCGATGGCGAGGCCGCAGAGCACATGGGCGCGGTCGCGCGCCTTGCCGAGCAGGAACTTGGTGCGGCGGGAGACGACCTCCTCGCGGAAGGCGATGAAGGTGACGATGAGGTCCTTGAGGTTCATCACCTCGGGACGGCCGCCGTTCAGCGCGACGAAGTTGCAGCCGAAGCTCTGCTGAAGTGCGGTGAAGCGGAAGAGCTGGTTGAGGACCACGTCGGCCACAGCATCGCGCTTCAGCTCGATGACGATGCGCATGCCCTCGCGGTCGCTCTCGTCACGGAATTCGGCAATGCCCTCCACGCGCTTCTCGCGCACGAGTTCGGCCAGGCGCTCCAGCATCTGCGCCTTGTTCACCTGGTAGGGAATTTCGGTGACGATGATGGCTTCGCGCTCGCGGCGCACCGTCTCCATGGAGGTGCGGGCGCGCATGACCACCGAGCCGCGGCCGGTCAGGTAGGCCTGGCGGATGCCGGTGCGGCCGAGGATGATGCCGGCGGTCGGGAAATCCGGCCCCGGCACGTAATCCATCAGCTCCTCGACCTCGATGTCGGGCCGCTCGATGGTGGCGATGCAGGCGTCGATGACCTCGCCGAGATTGTGCGGCGGGATGTTGGTCGCCATGCCGACGGCGATGCCGCCGCCGCCATTGACCAGCAGGTTCGGGAACTTGGCGGGAAGCACCTTCGGCTCCCGCTCGGAATTGTCGTAGTTGTCCTGGAAGTCGACGGTCTGCTTGTCGAGGTCGGAGACGAGCTGGTCGGCGATCTTCTCGAGCCGCACCTCGGTGTAGCGCATTGCCGCCGGCGGATCGCCGTCCACCGAGCCGAAATTGCCCTGCCCGTCGATGAGCTCGACGCGCATGGAGAAGTCCTGCGCCATGCGGACCAGGGCGTCGTAGACCGACTGGTCGCCGTGGGGATGGTATTTACCGATGACATCGCCGACGACGCGGGCCGACTTGCGGTAGGGCTTGTTCCACTCGTAGCCGTTCTCGTGCATCGAATAGAGAATGCGCCGGTGAACCGGCTTCAGGCCGTCGCGCGCGTCCGGCAGGGCGCGGCTGACGATGACGCTCATCGCATAGTCGAGATAGGACCGCCGCATCTCGTCGGTAATCGAGATCGGGCGAATTTCGGTCGGGTCGGAGGGCGTGGAGCCCGCCGGCGTCTTGTCGTCGTCGTCTGCCAAGAGAACACTTCCAGTGGGGGGGGGGGGGGGGGCGCCGGCTGGACGGGCCTCTTCTAGCCGATTCCGGCTCCGATCTCCAACCCCAAAGGCGGAATTTCCGCGGCGGATTGTCCCGCAAATTCAATATCTTGCCTCGGGTGGCATCAGGGCTGTGGACGGCGCGGGACACAAACGGCCACAATCGGTCGCGCCGGACAGCGAAACGGAGCGCCGATGACCGCGGAATTCCTTACCAGCGCGCTCGTGACGATGTTCGTCATCGTCGAGCCTTTCGCCCTTGTGCCGATCTTCCTGGCGGTCACCCAAGGCTTCTCGCCGGCGCAGCGCCGGCAGGTCGCCTGGCGAGCCTGCCTGATCGCTTTCCTGATCCTGTCCGCCTGCGCCTTCTTCGGCGACTGGCTGCTGCGCAAACTCGGCATTTCCCTGCCGGCCTTCCGCATCGCCGGCGGGCTGCTGGTGTTCTGGATCGCCTTCGAGATGGTCTTCGGCCTGCGCGCCGGCCGCAAGAGCGAGACGGCGCGGGAGGCCATCGACAAGGAACACATCGTCAACGTCGCCGCCTTCCCCATGGCGATCCCGCTGCTGGCCGGCCCCGGCGCGATCACGGCGACACTGCTGCTCGCCGGCCAGGCCTCCGGCAGCCCGGCGACCATGGCGGCGCTGATCGCCGTGCTCGCCGTGGTGATCCTCGTGTCCTGGGCCTGCCTCAGCATGGCGGAGGCGGTCAACGCACTGCTCGGCACGCTCGGCAATGCCGTGGTGTCGCGTCTCCTCGGCATCATCCTCGCCGCCCTGGCCGTGCAGTTCGTGATGGACGGCGTGAGGGCGGCGCTGAGGGCCTGAGGGCAGCGCTCAGCTGCCGAAGACCGTCTGGAACATGAGCCGTCCCGGCAGGAGGGTGAAGAGCCCTGCCCCGGCCCATCCCGCGGCGATGCCGATCATGTGCGACCTGTGGGCGGTGATCCGGCCCTGCCGCCGCGCCCGGACCCCCAGGAACAGGTTGGCCAGGGTGAAGAGCGACAGGGCGTGGATCGGGCTGAAGGGCCCGATCAGGCGGATCGAATGGATCCAGAAGGACGAGACCGCCGTCACCGCCATCAGCAGGACCCAGGCCCAGCCGAGCCAGCGGTGGAGGTCGCCGCGCTTCGGCCGCCAGAACTGCACGGCGGTCAGCGGGATGAGCGAAAGCGCCGCGGCGGCGTGCATTTGGATGGCGAGGGGGGCAGCAAGCAGGGGCGCGAGGGTCATGGGTCCGATCCGGAGCGATATAAAGGTCTTTTACATCGATGCCGGCGAAATGTCAATTGATTTCACATACTGCCGGGCTTTCTCGATATCGGCGCGGAACGGCTGTCAGGGACTGGCGCGGGCCGGCGCAGACGCGGCCTTTTGCGCCTCCCATTCCTGGCGGAGGATGGACATGACGGCAAGGCTCGCCCTGTTTCCGTCGGCACGGACGACGCTTTCGCGCATCACGCCCTCCTCGACGAGGCCGAGGCTGGCATAGAGGGCGCGGGCAACGGGATTGTCGGTGAAGACGTCGAGCCAGAAGCGGTGGCAGGCCGTCCCGGCAAAAGCGAGGTCGAGGAGCCCGGCCAGGAAGGCCCGCCCCGTCCCCTGCCCCGGCGACGCCACCGAGATGCGCTGCAGGGCGATGTTGCCGTTGCGGTCGGTCAGGCCCTTGAGGATGGCGTAGCCGAGCGGCGCGCCGTCTTCGCCCAGGGCCAGCCAGTAGGCGAAGTCCGGGTCGGCGAGACAGGCCTCGTGGCGCTCGCGCGGCCACCGGCTGATGCGCAGGGCGTTGTGCGCCATGCCCTCCGTCGCGAGGACGAAGGGAAGATCACCGGCCTCCGCGCGCCGCAGGCGCGGCAAGGCCCGCGGGGCTGGGCCGGAGGAGATCTCCATCCCGGGAGTTCCGCTCGTCAGAACGGAATCTCGTCGTCGTCCATCGGACGGCCGCCCGCAGGCGCAGCGGACCGCCGCGGCGCTTCCGATCGCCCCCCGCCGGACCGGCCCTCGATGGCGCCGCCGCCGAAGCCGCCGGAACCGCCGAAGCTGTCGTCACCGTAATCGGCGCCGCCGCCTCCGCCGCCACCGCCGCGGCTGTCGAGCAGGACCATCTCGCCGCGGAAGCGCTGCAGCACCACCTCGGTCGAATATTTCTCGACGCCGGACTGGTCGGTCCATTTGCGGGTCTGGAGCTGGCCCTCGACATAGACCTTGGAGCCCTTCTTCAGGTACTGCTCGGCCCCCCGGGTGAGGTTCTCGTTGAAGATCACGACCTGGTGCCACTCGGTGCGCTCCTTGCGCTCGCCCGAGGCCTTGTCGCGCCAGGTCTCGGTGGTGGCGAGGCGCAGGTTGCAGACCTGCTCGCCGTTGTTCAGCCGGCGGATTTCGGGGTCGCGGCCCAGATTGCCGATCAGGATGACCTTGTTGACGCTGCCTGCCATATCGCTCTCCCTTCCCCGCAGCTCACCGCCCGGGGCGCCTTGCGCTCAAATCCAGCCTGACGCTTCCCATGTTCCAGACGCCGCGTCACGGTGCCGGCCGGCAAATCGGGGACTATTCCCCAGCTTCGCGTCATCAGCCCTCGTGTTCCTTATTTGTTCTTGCCTGGACAGGCAAGAGGACATAGGCTCCCATCAGGATTCCTCCCGAGGGTGGGCGGGTTCACAGACAAGGGTGGGAGTGATTATAGGAACAAAGTCCTTGACAGCGTAACGCTGGTACGTTAGCTTTCCGCCATATTCGCGGACTGCGCCTTGCGGCCGCCGCGACCATGGCTCCTGTCGGAGCGGTGACGGTTCCTAGGCACACGACTTGCCCGCCGAACGCCGTCGGCGCAGCGAACCGACAGGCGCACGGCAGGCATACTTTCGGACGGCAGGTCTGGTTTTCCTCACCATGCGTTTCTAACTTCGGGTGCGTGGCGCGCGGGCGCCGCCTGCTGACATGTTCCTGCCGTAACGCTGCCTAGCTAGTCGCGCCGTCCGAAGCCGCATCACGGCGTGGCGGCGCTGTCCGAGAGCCATCTGCGATGACCGATCTGTTCGACAAGTTCAGCGACGACGTCCGCCGCCCGGATTCCCGCTTCATCTCCGTGCGCGGGGCGCGCGAGCACAATCTGAAGAACGTCGACCTGACGATCCCCCGGGATTCGCTGGTGGTGTTCACCGGTCTGTCGGGCTCCGGCAAATCCTCCCTCGCCTTCGACACGATCTATGCCGAGGGCCAGCGCCGCTATGTCGAGAGCCTGTCGGCCTATGCCCGGCAGTTCCTCGAAATGATGCAGAAGCCGGATGTCGACCAGATCGACGGCCTGTCTCCCGCCATCTCCATCGAGCAGAAGACGACCTCGAAGAACCCGCGGTCCACCGTCGGCACGGTCACGGAGATCTACGACTACATGCGCCTGCTCTGGGCGCGCGTCGGCGTGCCCTATTCGCCGGCGACCGGCCTGCCGATCGAGAGCCAGACCGTCAGCCAGATGGTCGACAAGACCCTCGCCTTGCCTGAGGGCTCCAGGCTCTACCTGCTGGCGCCCGCCGTGCGCGGCCGCAAGGGCGAGTACCGCAAGGAACTGGCCGACTGGCAGAAGAAGGGCTTTCAGCGGGTCAAGATCGACGGCGCCTTCTACGAGATCGCGGACGCCCCTGCCCTCGACAAGAAGCTGAAGCACGACATCGACGTGGTCGTGGACCGCGTCGTCGTGCGGCCGGACATGGCGACGCGCCTCGCCGACAGTTTCGAGACGGCGCTGAAGCTCGCCGACGGCATCGCCGTGATCGAGTTCGCCGATGCCAGGACCGAGGGCGGCGAGCCCATGCGGCTGCTCTTCTCGGAGAAATTCGCCTGTCCGGTCTCGGGCTTCACCATTTCGGAGATCGAACCGCGGCTCTTCTCCTTCAACAATCCCTTCGGCGCCTGCCCCGCCTGCGACGGCCTCGGCGTCGAGCAGACGATCGATCCGGAGCTCGTCATCCCCGACAAGGAACTGTCGCTGCGCAAGGGCGCCATCGGCCCCTGGTCGCGCTCCACTTCCCCCTTCTACACCCAGACGCTGGATGCGCTGTCGAAGCATTACGGCTTCTCGCTGACCACGCCCTGGTCGAAGCTGCCGGAAAAGGCGCGGCACGCCATCCTCTTCGGCACCGGCGAGGAGACCGTCACCTTCCGCTATGACGACGGCCTGAGGTCCTACGAAACCACCAAGACCTTCGAGGGCGTCGTCCGCAATCTCGAGCGGCGGCTGAAGGAGACGGAAAGCGACTGGGCGCGGGAGGAGATTTCCCGCTACGTGTCCGACACGCCCTGCAAGGTCTGCTCGGGCTTCCGGCTGAAACCGGAGGCGCTGGCGGTCAGGGTCGGCGGCCGGCATATCGGCGAGGTCTCGCAGATGTCGGTGCGGGGCGCGGGCGCCTGGTTCTCCGACCTGCCGGAGAAGCTCAACGCCAAGCAGAACGAGATCGCCGTCCGTATCCTCAAGGAGATCCGCGAGCGGCTCCACTTCCTCATCGATGTCGGCCTCGACTATCTCACCCTCGGCCGCAACTCCGGCACGCTGTCGGGCGGCGAGAGCCAGCGCATCCGGCTGGCCAGCCAGATTGGCTCGGGCCTGACCGGCGTGCTCTATGTCCTCGACGAGCCCTCCATCGGCCTGCACCAGCGCGACAACGAGCGGCTGCTCGGCACGCTGAAGCGGCTGCGCGACCTCGGCAATACGGTCATCGTCGTCGAGCATGACGAGGACGCCATCCTGCAGGCGGACCACGTGGTCGATGTCGGACCCGGCGCCGGCATCCATGGCGGCCGGATCGTCGCCGAGGGGACCCCGGCCGAGATCATGGCCGATCCCGCCTCGCTCACCGGCAAGTACCTGACGGGCGAGCTCGGCGTGCCGCTGCCCAAGCGCCGCAAGCCGCAGAAGGGCCGCTCGATGAGGATCGTCGGCGCCCGCGGCAACAACCTGAAGAACGTGACGGTGGACATCCCGCTCGGGCTCTTCACCTGCATCACCGGCGTCTCCGGCGGCGGCAAGTCGACCCTGCTCATCGACACGCTCTACCAGGCGGTCGCCCGCAAGCTGAACGGGGCGAGCGAGGCCCCTGCCCCGCACGACCGGATCGAAGGCATCGAACATCTCGACAAGGTCATCGACATCGACCAGTCGCCGATCGGCCGCACGCCGCGCTCCAACCCCGCCACCTATACCGGCGCCTTCACGCCGATCCGCGAATGGTTCTCGGGGCTGCCCGAGGCCAAGGCGCGCGGCTACGAGCCCGGCCGCTTCTCCTTCAACGTCAAGGGCGGCCGCTGCGAGGCCTGCCAGGGCGACGGCGTCATCAAGATCGAGATGCACTTCCTGCCCGACGTCTACGTCACCTGCGACGTCTGCAAGGGCAA
>JAEZGJ010000256.1 GCA_023416965.1 Pseudomonadota bacterium
GCGCTGGGGCGGCCGGCCGGCCAAACCGGTGAGGGACTGGTTCCGCGAGATCGCGGCTGTGGAAAGGCTGGCGCGCGGGAGGCCGGCCGACAAGAACGAGGGGGCTTCCTGACGATGAACGAGACGACGACCAGCATCGACACGGCCGGCATCCAGAAGATCCTGAGCGTCCTGCCGCACCGCTATCCGTTCCTGCTCATCGACAGGATCGTCGACATCCGTGGCGACGAGTTCGGCATCGGCATCAAGAACGTCACGGCCAACGAGCCGCAATTCATGGGGCATTTCCCGGGCAACCCCATCATGCCCGGCGTATTGATGATCGAGGGCATGGCGCAGACCGGCGGGGTCATGGCGCTGACCTCGGTCGGCGGCACCGGCAAGCTGGTCTTCTTCATGACCATCGACAAGGCCAAGTTCCGCAAGCCGGTGACCCCTGGCGACCGGATCGAGTATCACATGACGAAGATCGCCAAGAAGCGTAACATCTGGTTCTACCGCGGCGAGGCCAAGGTCGACGGCAAGCTGGTCGCGGAGGCCGAACTCTCGGCCATGCTGGCGGATGCCTGACCCATGACGAGCCGCGCGACCGAAATCCACCCCCTGGCCTATGTGGCCCCCGCGGCCCGGTTGGGGCAGGGGGTCTCCATCGGTCCCTTCTGCACCGTGGGGCCGGACGTGGAACTCGGCGACGGGGTGACGCTGCACTCCCACGTGAATGTCGACGGCCACACCACCATCGGGGCGCGGAGCGAGATCTTTCCCTTCGCCTCCATCGGAACGGCGCCGCAGGACCTGTCCTACAAGGGCGAGCCGACCACGGCGAGCATCGGCGAGGATTGCATCATCCGCGAGAGCGTGACCATCAACCGGGGGACGCCGAAGACCGGTGCCACCGTGCTCGGCGATCGCTGCTTCCTCATGGCCTACGCCCATGTCGCCCATGACTGCCGGGTCGGCAACAACGTCATCTTCGCCAATGCGGCGACGCTGGGCGGCCATGTGAAGGTCGGCGATTACGTCTTCCTCGGTGGGCTCTGCGCCGTGCACCAGTTCACCCGCATCGGCGATTTCGCCATGGTGGGCGGCGTGACGGGCGTGAAGGACGACGTCATTCCCTATGGCATGGCCTTCGGCGCCAATGGCACGTCCGGCGAGCTGATCGGCCTCAACGTGGTCGGCATGAAGCGGCGCGGGCTGTCGCGGGAGGACGTGCGGGTGGTGCGCGCCTGCTACGAGACCCTGTTCTACGGCGTCGGCACCTTCGCCGAGCGCTTCGCCGACGCGACGGCGGCCTATCGCGACCATCCCGCCGCCGGCCGCCTTATCGCCTTCATCGAGGCCGGCGAGAAGCGTCCGGTGATGATGGCCGCGCCGAAGAAGACCCGCGTCGCCGGGACGGGGCCCGCCGCCGCCGATGAGTGAGGCGGGCCCGCTCGGCATCATCGCGGGAGCGGGGAGCTTTCCCCTGGCGCTGGCGCGGGCGGCCACCGCCCAGGGGCGTCCCGTCTTCGCCCTTCTGCTCAAGGGCATTGCCGGCCCGGAGCTCGAGGCCTATCCGCATGTGTGGGTCGGCATCGGCCAGTTCGGGGCCATCGTGGCGCAGGCCAGGAAGGCGGGCTGCCGCGACCTCGTGCTGATCGGCTCCCTGGTGCGGCCGAATCTCTGGACCACCGTTCCGGATCTCGGCGGCCTGCGCGTGTTGCCGGACATCGTGCGGCTGTTCCGCGGCGGCGACGATCATCTCCTGCGGGGCATTGCCGGCATTTTCGAGCGTCAGGGGTTCCGCCTGCTCGGGGCCCACGAGGTCGCCCCGGAACTGCTGATGCCGCAGGGGCCGCTCGGGGCGCTGCGGCCGTCCGGCGCCGACGACGAGGACATCGCACTCGCACGGCAGGCCATCGCCGCCCTCGGCCCCTATGATGTCGGCCAGGGCATGGTGATCGGCAGCCGCCGGATCGTCGCCGTGGAGGGCGCCGAGGGCACGGACGGCATGCTCGACCGCTGCGCCACCATGCTCGCCGCCGGGCGACTGAAATGGCCGCGCGGCAGCGGCATCCTCGTGAAGGCGCCGAAGCCGGAGCAGGACCGGCGCATCGACATGCCGGCCATCGGCCCGGGGACAGTGGCCAAGGCCGCCGCGGCCGGGCTCAAGGGCATCGCCGTCGTCGCCGGTTCGACTCTCGTGGTCGACGTGCAGGAGGTCATCCGCCTCGCCGACCGGCACGGGCTCTTCGTCGTGGGCGTCGCGGCCGGCGAGGGGCCATGAGCGCGCTCGACGTCTTCATCGTCGCGGGGGAGGAGTCGGGCGACCAGCTCGGCGCGCAGCTGATGGATGCCGTCGTGGCGGGGCACGGCGGCCCCGTCGGCTTCCGCGGCGTCGGAGGGCGGCGCATGGAGGCCCGCGGTCTCGCCTCGCGCTTTCCCATGGCCGAGATCGCCCTGTTCGGCCTCACCTCCATCATCGTCCACATTCCCGGCGTGCTGAGGCGCATCCGCGAGACGGTGGCTGCCATCCTGGCGGAACCGCCGGACGTGCTGGTGCTGATCGACGCGCCGGGCTTCAACCGCCGCGTTGCGCGGCAGGTGCGCAAGGCACGGCCCTCGATTCCCATCGTCTTCTACGTCTCGCCGACGGTCTGGGCGTGGCGGCCGGGTCGGGCGGCGGAGATGCGCCCCTATGTCGATCACCTCCTCGCGCTGCTGCCCTTCGAGCCCGAGGTTCATCGCAAGCTCGGGGGGCCCCCCACTACCTATGTCGGCCACCCCATCAGCGAGCGCCTCGCAGAGATCAGGCCTGGGCCGGAGGAGGCGCTGCGGCGGACCGCTTCGCCGCCTCAGGTCCTGGTTCTGCCCGGCAGCCGGCGCAACGAGATCATCAGGCTGTCGCCGCTCTATTCCGCGGTCCTCGCACGCGTCGAGGCGGAACAGGGACCCATCGACTGGGTGCTGCCGGCGGTGGCGCAGCATCGCGACCTCGTCGCCAGCGAAGTCGCGACCTGGCCGGTGAAGCCGCGGATCGTCGAGGGGGAGGCCGGAAAATTCGCCGCCTTCCGGTCAGCGCGGGCCGCACTCGCCTGTTCGGGCACGGTGACGCTGGAACTTGCCGTCGCGGGCGTGCCCCAGGTGGTGGCCTATCGCTCCGGTTGGCTGGAGGCGCAGATCGCCCGCCGTCTCATTACTGCGGAGACGGCCGTGCTCGCCAATCTGGTGATCGGCGAGAAGGTGGTGCCGGAATTCCTGCAGGAATACGGGACGGTGGAGGCAGTTTCGAAGGCGCTGGCGGCGGTCATCACCGAGGGGCCGGAGCGGCAGCGCCAGGTCGAGGCCTTCGCCCGGCTCGACGCCATCATGGGCTTTGCGGACGAGGCGCCGAGCGTCAAGGCCGCGCGCATCGTCCTCTCCGCCGCCTCCAAATGAAGCGGGGCGCCGAAGCGCCCCGCTGAAAAGCCTCGACCATGACGGCCGGCGATCACTTGCGCCGGGAGATCGGCGTGTAGTCGCGACGCGTCGCGCCCGTGTAGAGCTGCCGCGGGCGGCCGATCTTCTGGTGCGGGTCCTCGATCATTTCCTTCCACTGGGCGATCCAGCCGACGGTGCGGGCAAGCGCGAAGAGCACGGTGAACATGTCGGTCGGGAAACCCATCGCCTTCAGGGTGATGCCCGAATAGAAGTCGATGTTGGGATAGAGCTTCTTCTCGATGAAGTAGTCGTCGGACAGGGCGATGCGCTCCAGCTCCACTGCCACGTCGAGCAGCGGGTCGTCCTTAATACCGAGCTCGCCGAGGACCTCGTGGCAGGTCTTCTGCATGATCTTGGCGCGCGGATCGTAGTTCTTGTAGACGCGGTGTCCGAAGCCCATGAGGCGGAAGGGATCGTTCTTGTCCTTCGCCTTGGCGACATATTTCGGGATGTTCTCCACCGAGCCGATCTCGCCGAGCATCTTCAGCGCGGCCTCGTTGGCGCCGCCATGGGCCGGGCCCCAGAGGCAGGCGATGCCGGCGGCGATGCAGGCGAAGGGATTGGCACCCGAGGAGCCAGCGAGCCGGACAGTCGAGGTCGAGGCGTTCTGCTCGTGATCGGCGTGGAGGATGAAGATTCGGTCCATCGCGCGGGCGAGGACCGGATTGGCCTTGTACTCCTCGGCCGGCACCGAGAAACACATGCGCAGGAAGTTCGACGCGTAGTCGAGGGAGTTCTGCGGATACACGAAGGGCTGGCCGATCGAGTACTTGTAGGCCATGGCGGCGAGCGTCGGGAGCTTCGCCACGAGGCGGATCGAGGAGATCATCCGCTGGTGCGGGTCGGCGATGTCGATGGAGTCGTGGTAGAAGGCCGAAAGGGCGCCGACGGCCGCGACCATCACCGCCATCGGGTGGGCGTCGCGGCGGAAGCCGGTGAAGAAGCGGCTCATCTGGTCGTGCACCATGGTGTGGTGCGTGACGCGGTAGTCGAAATCGGCCTTCTGGGCGGCGGTGGGCAGATCGCCGTAGAGCAGCAGGTAGCAGGTCTCCAGGAAGTCGCCGTGCTCGGCGAGCTGCTCGATCGGATAGCCGCGATAGAGCAGCACGCCCTCGTCGCCGTCGATATAGGTGATCTTGCTCTCGCAGCTCGCGGTGGAGGTGAAGCCGGGATCGTAGGTGAACATCCCGGTCTGCGCGTAGAGCTTGCCGATGTCGACGGTCGACGGGCCGACGGTGCCGTTGGAGATCGGCAGCGGGATGGTCTTGTCGCCAAGAGTGAGTGTCGCGGTCTTTGCGCTTGCGGACATCGGCAACCCCTTGAATTTCCTATCTGAATATGCGTGCCCGCCCATGGTGCAGAGCACCCGTCGCGCCGTCATGACCGGATAGACGCTTTTTGACCATGCGGCAAGCACGTGGGGCTGCGTAGGCCCCGCCGTGCGACATAGGTATGACGCCTTCAGGCCTGCATCTGGTCGGCGATGCGGGCGAGGCTCTCCTCGCGGCCGAGCACGTCCAGAACGTCGAAAATGCCCGGCGAGGTTGTGCGGCCGGTGAGGGCGGCACGCAGAGGCTGGGCGAGCATGCCGAGCTTGACGCCGCGTGCCTCGGCCTCGGCACGCACCGCCGCATCGGCGGCGGCCGCGGTCCATTCGGGCAAGGCCGAAAGGCGCTGATGGAGCGCCGCGAGATGGGCACGCGCCTCCGGTGAGAGCAGGGCGGCGGCCTTGTCGTCCACCGCAAGGGGCCGGTTGGCGAGGATGAAGCCGGCGCCGTCGATCAGTTCGAGGACGGTCTTGGCGCGCTCCTTGATGCCGGGCATGGCCTTCAGCACCTGGGTGCGGCGGGCGGGGGTGAGGGCGGCGGCGATGTCGGAGCCACCCTCGATATGGGGGAGGATGTCGTCGATGGCGGCGAGCAGCCGGTCATCGGCTGCGTGGCGGATGTAGTGGCCGTTCACCGCCTCGAGCTTGGCGAAGTCGAAGCGTGCCGGCGAACGGCCGACGGCGGAAAGGTCGAAAGCCTCGATCATCTCCTCGGTGGAGAAGAACTCCTTGTCGCCCTGGCTCCAGCCGAGGCGCACGAGATAGTTGCGCAGCGCCTCGGGCAGGTAGCCCAGCGCCCGGTACTGCTCGACGCCGAGGGCGCCGTGGCGCTTGGAGAGCTTGGCGCCGTCCGGCCCGTGGATGAGCGGGATGTGCGCCATGGCCGGCACCGGCCAGCCCAGCGCCTCGTAGATCTGCGTCTGGCGCGCCGCATTGGTCAGGTGGTCGACGCCGCGGATGATGTGGGTGATGCCCATGTCGTGGTCATCGACGACGACGGCGTGCATATAGGTCGGCGTACCGTCGGAGCGCAGCAGGACGAGATCGTCGAGGTCCTTGTTGGGGATGACGACGCGACCCTGCACGAGGTCGTCGACCACGGTCTCGCCGTCCTGGCGCGCCTTCAGACGGATCACCGGCTTGATGCCGGCAGGCGCCTCGGAGGGATCGCGGTCGCGCCAGCGGCCGTCATAGCGCGGCGGCCGGCCCTCCTTCATGGCGAGCGCCCGCATCTCGTCCAGCTCCTCGGGAGTGGCGTAGCAGTGATAGGCGCGGCCCGCCGCCAGCAGCTGGCGCGCCACCTCGGCATGCCGCTCGGCGCGGGCGAACTGGTAGATGGTCTGGTCGTCCCACCCGAGGCCGAGCCACGACAGGCCGTCGAGAATGGCGTCGATCGCCTCGGTGGTGGACCGCTGGCGATCGGTGTCCTCGATGCGCAGCAGCATCTTGCCGCCGGTCTTCTTCGCATAAAGCCAGTTGAACAGCGCGGTGCGGGCGCCGCCGATGTGCAGGAAGCCCGTCGGGGAGGGAGCGAAGCGGGAGACGACGGTCATGATTCTTCCGAAGACGACAGGGGAAGCCGGCCCGCGCTAGGCTCGGCGCCGGAAAGCGCGTGGCTGTAGCATGTTGTGACGGGCTTGGGGAGCGGCCCCATGGGGACGGCGCGTTGAGAGGACGGGCGAGAGCCATCGCCGCCGCCGTGGCCGGCCGCGCCGCGCCCCCGGCCGGCCTCGCCGTGGCGCCGGTGATGGAGGTCTGGCGCGGACGGCTCCTCGCCTGGGGAGCGCTGGAACTGGAGCGGGGACGCGCCTTCCTGATGCTGCCGGTGGCGATGGGCGCCGGCATCCTCCTCTATTTCGCGGCGCCCGAGGAACCCTCGCTCGCGGCGCCGCTGGGTCTGGCCGGGGCCCTGACGATCCTCGCGGTGCGGCTGCGCCATCGCTACGGCGCCTTCCTCGTCGCGACGGCGCTCGCCGCTGTCGCGGCGGGCTTTGCGGCCGGGACCGTGAAGACGCGCCTGATGGCCCATCCGGTGCTCGCGGCGGAGACCGGAGTGCTGCGCATCGAGGCCTGGCTGGAGGGGGTGGAGCGGCGCGAGGCCGGCGACCGGCTGACCTTGCGGATCATCACGGCCAATCCTGCGCCGGAGGGCATGCCGCAGCGCATCCGCGTCACCAGCCGCACCCGCACCACGGCGGTGCCGGGCCAGTACGACTTCGGTCGCGACGCCTACTTCATGGGGCTCGGCGCAAGCGGCTTCGTCGTCGGGCCGGTGACGGTCGCCGCCGTGAGCGCCGAGCCGCCCTTCGGCGTGCGACTGCGGGCCGCCCACGAGCGGCTGCGCAGCGCCATCAGTGAGCGCATCCGCGCGGCCATACCGGGGACGTCAGGCGCCATCGCCGACGCCCTCGTGACCGGCCGCCGCGACGGCATCCCCGAGGGCATCAACGAGGCCATGCGGGCGGCGGGCACCTACCATATCCTCTCGATATCCGGCTTCCACATGGCGCTGGTGGCGGCCCTGGTTTTCGCCCTGGTCCGCGGCGGGCTGGCGCTGGTGCCGGCGCTGACGCTGAGGCGGCACGTCAAGGCCTGGGCGGCGCTGGCGGCGCTCGTCGTCGCCACCGCCTATCTCGTGATCTCCGGGGCGGAGGTCGCCACCCAGCGGTCCTGGATCATGATCGCGGTGGTGCTGGTGGGCGTGGCCCTCGACCGCGGGGCCCTGACGCTGCGCACCCTGGCGCTCGCCGCCCTGGCCGTCCTCGCCATCGCGCCGGAAAGCCTGCTGGGCCCGAGCTTCCAGATGTCTTTCGCCGCGACCCTCGCGCTCGTCTCCGGCTACGTGACGCTCAGGCCCTGGGCCGAGCGCAATTCGGGCGATCCGGCGGGGTGGGGGCGGTCCCTGCTCATCGTCACCAACGGCATTATCGGCCTCGCCGCCAGCTCCTTCGTCGCCTCCCTCGCGACGACGCCCTACGCGGCCTTCCATTTCAACACGGTCCATCTCTACGGGGTGGCGGGCAATCTCATCGGCGCGCCGATCATCGAGTTCTTCGTCATGCCGCTGCAGATCCTCGCCCTGCTGCTCTGGCCCTTCGGCTGGGACCGGCCCGTCTGGGCGCTGGCGGGGCTCGGCATCGACCTCTTCGTCCGCTCGGGGGAATGGGTGGCGTCCTGGCCGGGCGGCCGGGTCATCGTGCCGTCGCAGGCGCCGGCGGGGCTGCTCGTCATCTCCGCCGGCTTCATCGTGGTCGCGCTGCTGTCGACGCCACTGCGCTGGCTCGGCCTGCCGGTCGTCGCGCTGGGCCTCGTCCTGGCTCCGGCGGGCCAGCGCCCGCTGATCCTGGTGGACGCGGAGGGGGCGACGGTTGCCGCCCGCGCGCCGGACGGGCGGCTGAGGGTCGTCTCCGCCCGCGGCAATCGCTTTGCGGTGCAGCGATGGCTGACCGCAGAGGCTGACGGACGCAGCGCGGCGGACGAGACGCTGCAGCAGGGCGTGCGCTGCGATCCGCTCGGCTGCGCCATGCCGCTGGCGGGGGGAGGGCGGATCGCCGTGCCGCGCCACCCGGACGCGCTCGCCGACGATTGCCGCGAGGCCCGGATCGTCGTAACGCGGCACGATCCGCGGGACGCCTGCGCGGCGGTGATCGTCGACCTGCGCGCCATCGTCCGCACCGGGGCCGTGCGGCTCCACGGGGAGGCAGGCGG
>JAEZGJ010000304.1 GCA_023416965.1 Pseudomonadota bacterium
CCTATGACGTCGCCGCCGCGGGCGACCACGACCGCAACGTCTATCTCTGGGGCGCCATGGGCGGCTGCGCCGTCATGGCCCTCGGCATCGCCCTCGCCCGTCCCGACACGCCCGTCATCGCCGTGACCGGCGACGGCGAGATGCTGATGGGCATGGGCTCCTTCGCCACCATCGCCATGCAGGCGCCGAAGAACCTCACGGTCGTCGTGCTCGACAACGGTCTCTATGGCGAGACCGGCGGTCAGGCGAGCCATTCCGTCGTCGCGGACCTCGCCGGGATAGCCGGCGCCGCCGGCATCGCCGATGCCCGGGCCATCGACACCATGGGCGAGGTCGAGACGCTCGCGTCGCGCGCGACCTCGCTCGGCAACGGGCCCTGCGTCGCCGTGGTCAGGATCGAACAGGCGGAGCTCGAGCGGGTACTTCCCACCCGCGACGGCCACGCCATCCGCGCCCGCGTGCGCCAGTCCCTGGGGCTTTCGATCGACTGATGTTCTCACCCGAGGAACTCGAACGCTACGCCCGCCACATCGTCCTGCGCGAGGTCGGCGGGCCGGGCCAGCAGAGGCTGAAGGCGGCGCGGGTCCTGGTGATCGGCGCCGGCGGCCTCGGCGCGCCGCTGCTCCTCTATCTGGCCGCGGCCGGCATCGGCACCATCGGCATCGTCGACGACGACGGCGTGGCCCTGTCGAACCTGCAGCGCCAGGTCATCCATCGCACGGAGGACGTCGACGTTCTCAAGACCGACAGCGCCGCCAACGCCATCCGGCGGCTCAACCCCCATGTCGAGGTGGTCTCGCACGTCACCCGGCTGACTGCCGCGAACGCCCGCGACCTCGTCCGCGGCTACGATATCGTCGCCGACGGTTCCGACAATTTCGCCACCCGCTATGCGGTCTCCGACGCCTGCTTCCACGAGGGAAAGCCGCTGGTGACGGCGGCGGTGGGCACCTTCGACGCGACGCTCACGACGCTGCGCCCCCATGAGAAGGGCGCAGACGGCACGCCGAACCCGACCTATCGCTGCCTCTTCCCCGACGCTCCGCCGCCGGGGACCGTGCCTTCCTGCCAGGAGGCCGGCATCCTCGGTGCGCTCACCGGCATCGTCGGATCCATGATGGCGCTGGAGGTCGTGCGCGAGATCGTCGGCTTCGGCGAGGGCCTCGTCGGCCGCCTGCTGATGATCGACACCCGCGCCATGCGCTTCGAGACCGTGCGCTACCGCTGGGACCCGGAGAATCCGCTGAACGGGCGGGGCGACCGGGGCTGAACGCACGGCGAAGGCTTCAGAACTCGGCGTAGATCTCGAGGATGTTGTCTTCCGGATCGCGGAAGAACAGCGTCCGGTGCCGCCAGGCCGGCAGGTCGGTGGGCTCCCGCAGAATCGTGACCCCCTTGGCGATGAGCTCGGCATGGCAGGCATCGACTGCCGGCGGCGGCACGCGGAAGGCGAGCTGGACGGCGGCCGAGCCCTTCGGCATGGGGCCGTCGTCGCAGACCGACCATGGTCCGCGGGGCCTGAGCGACAGGAGCGCCGAGCCGACGCGGAAACTGACCCAGGTCGGCGTATCCGTCTCGATGGGAAAGCCCATCACGTCGCGATAGAAGGCGCGCGTCTCGGCCAGCCGGGCGCAGAGCAGCACCGTGTGATCGAGATTGCGGATGGCGGAAAGGCTACACGCCGCTCTCACAGCATGGACGGCAGCACGCGGTCCGGCGGCTTGTGGCCGTCCATGAAGGCCTTGATGTTGACGATGACCTTGTCGCCCATGTCGACGCGGCCCTCGATGGTGGCCGAGCCCATATGCGGCAGCAGCACCACCTTGCCGGCCTTGGCGAGCTTGATCAGCCGCGGATTGACCGCAGGTTCACTCTCGAACACGTCGAGGCCGGCGCCGGCGAGGTCGCCCGCCTCGATCATCCGGGTGAGCGCCACCTCGTCAATGATCTCGCCGCGGGCGGTGTTGACGACGAAGGCCTCCTTCTTGAGGAGCTTCAGTCGGCGCGCCGACAGGAGGTGGTAGGTCGCCGGCGTGTGCGGGCAGTTGACCGACACGATGTCCATGCGGGCGAGCATCTGGTCGAGGCTCTCCCAATAGGTCGCGTCCAGCGCCTGTTCCACCTTCTCGGGCAGGCGGCGGCGGTTGTGATAGTGAATCTGCATGCCGAAGGCGGCAGCGCGGCGGGCCAGCGCCTGGCCGATCCGGCCCATGCCGACGATGCCGAGGCGCTTGCCGTGGATGCGCTTGCCCAGCATCCAGGTCGGCGTCCAGCCGGTCCATTCGCCGTGCTCCAGCACTTCCAGGCCCTCGGCGAGGCGGCGCGGCACGGCGAGGATGAGCGCCATGGTCATGTCCGCCGTGTCCTCGGTGAGGACGCCCGGCGTGTTGGTCACGGTGATGCCGCGCTGGATCGCGGTGGCAACGTCGATATTGTCGACGCCGTTGCCGAACTGGGCGATGAGGCGGAGCTGGGGACCTGCCTGCGACAGCAGAGCGGCGTCGATGCGGTCGGTGACGGTCGGAACCAGAACCTCGGCCGTCTTCACGGCGGCGACGAGGTCCGCCTGGCTCATCGGCGTATCGTCGACGTTGAGGCGCGTCTCGAACAGCTCGCGCATCCGCGTCTCGACCGTATCCGGCAGTTTCCTCGTCACGACGACGAGCGGCTTCTTGCGGTTCGCCATGCCCCAACCTCTGGAATTCCCGCGGCCCGCCCCGGAACGGACCACGTGGCCGGTTGATTCCGGCCGGCCATCAAGCCTGTCTTAACCCTGAACGGCGACACTGGCCCCCGGCGCGACCTCTCTACCAGAAGGGTTGCGCCAGACAAAGCCGTCGGTTCCCCTCTCGCGACCCGTCTTTCGAAGGGTCCGGCGTCCTTTGCTCCGCGTGTCGTCAGGCCTGTGTGGGTTGCGTATGAGTTCCTTTCGCGTGGGCGCGGTCCTCGCCGCCGCCGTGACCGTCTTCGCCGCGGCCCCGTCGCAGGCCGCCGAGATCACCGGCTCGCTGGGATCGCAGACCCGGCTTCCAGTTCCCCGCTTCGTCAGCCTCAAGTCGGAGCGCGTCAATGCCCGGATGGGGCCGACGCGCGACCATCAGGTGATCTGGATCTACCAGCGCGCCGGCCTTCCCGTGGAGGTCACCGCCGAATTCGACAACTGGCGCCGCATCCGCGACCACGACGGCACCGAAACATGGGTCTTTCACTCCATGCTCTCGGGCCGGCGCACCGGCATCGTCATGCCGCGGGGCAACCCTGGCGAACTGGTGCCGCTGATGAACCGCGCCGGCGGCGACCGGATCGTGGCCAGGCTCGAGCCGAAGGTCCAGGGCACGGTGAGGAGCTGCAACGGCACCTGGTGCCGCATCACCGGCCAGGGTTTCGACGGCTGGATCGAGCAGACCCGCCTCTGGGGCGTCTATCCCAACGAAAAGGTGGAGTGAGCCGACCTGCGGTCCTAGTCTCTCCGCCATGACCGATGCCGATCGCCCCAGCCGCCTCGACCGCCAGGCCTTCATCGCCCGCTTCGGTGGCGTCTTCGAACATTCGCCCTGGATCGCCGAGGGTGCCTTCGATGCGGGCGTGACGGCGGATCACGACACGGCCGAAGGGCTGCATGCGGCCATGGTGACAGTGATGCGGGCGGCCGATGATGCCGCGAAGCTCGCTCTCATCCGCGCCCATCCCGATCTCGCCGGCAGGCTGGCGGCCGCCGGTCGTCTCACCGCCGAATCGACCAGCGAACAGGCCTCCGCCGGCCTCGATCGCCTGACCGACGACGAGCGGGCCGATTTCATGCGGCTGAACGCGACCTACCAGGCTCGCTTCGGCTTTCCCTTCATCCTCGCCGTGAAAGGCAGGAGCAAGGACGAAATCCGCAAGGCCTTCCTCGCCCGAATCGGCAATGACGAGGCCGCCGAATTCGCCGAGGCGCTTCGTCAGATCGAGCGCATCGCCCTGCTGCGGTTGAAGGACCTGCTGCCGCAAGAGGCTTAGCCCGAGGCCGTCCGGCCGCCGCGCACCCCCCGATCACGCGTCCCAGCACGGCCCGCGCCCGCGCCTCGACGGCGGAGCGGGCGACGTGCCGCCCGCCGTCGACCACGCGGCGGCCGGAGACCCAGACCTCGCGGACGGCGCCAGCTGAAGGGCCGAAGATCCAGGAATCCAGCACGGCATCGCCGTGGCGTCCCGCAAACGCCATGTGGCCCGCCTCGAGCACCACGACATCCGCCGGTGCGCCCACGGCTAAACCCGCCGGACCGGGCCCCAGCGCCTGGGCGCCGCCGGATAGGCAGGCGTCGAACAGCGACCGGCCGGTGGAGGCCCCGCGTGCGGTCATCGCCGTCCGCCGCCGTGTGGCGAGACGCTGCGCATATTCCAGCGTGCAGAGCTCGCCGGAAGCGGAGATCGCCACGTTCGAGTCCGTACCGACGCCGAATCGACCGCCCAGCGCCTTGAACTCCACGCCGGCGAAGAGGCCGTCGCCGAGATTGGCCTCGGTGACCGGGCAGAGGCCGACCACCGCGCCTGTCTCCGCCATCAGCCGCACCTCCGCCGCGTCGGCATGGGTGGCGTGGATGAGGCACCAGCGCTCCGACAGCCCGGCCCAGTCGCCGAGCAGGGCGATAGGCCGCTTGCCGTGGGCGGCGAGGCAGTCCTCCACCTCCTTCACCTGTTCGGAGACGTGGATATGGACGGGGCCGGCGGGGAAGGCCGCAGTGAGCGCCGTCAGCTCCTCCCGCGTCACCGCCCTGAGCGAATGGGGAGCGATGCCGAAGCCGCCGCGGCCATAGGCGCCGGCCGCCGCCCGCGCGCCCTCCGCGACGCGGCCGAACAGGTCGAGGTCGCAGATGAAGCGCCGCTGGCCCTCGCCGGGCGGGAGCCCGCCGAAGCCGGAATGGGCGTAGAAGACCGGGAGGATGGTGATGCCCAGCCCCGTGGCCTCGGCGGCCGCGATGCAGCGGCGGGCGAGCTCGGCAGGGTCCGTGTAGGGCCGCCCGTCGCGGCCGTGATGGAGGTAGTGGAACTCGCCGGCCGTGGTGAAGCCCGCCTCCAGCATCTCGACATAGGCGAGAGCGGCGATGGCCTCCACGTCCTCGGGCTCCAGTGCCAGCGCGAAGCGGTACATCCAGTCGCGCCAGGTCCAGAATGAATCTTCGCCCGTCCCGGCGACCTCGGCGAGACCGGCCATGCCGCGCTGGAAGGCATGGGAGTGCAGGTTCGGCAGACCGGGCAGCGCGATGCCCGCGATGCGCGTCGCATCGGACGGGGCGGCGCCCACCGTGACCTCGCTGATGCGTCCGTCGGGCCCGACCGACAGGGTCACGTCGTCGCGCCAGCCCTCGGGGGTCAGGGCCTTGTCCAGATGGAGCTTGTCCATCGCCGTCTCCATGCTACGGTTTTTCGCCTAGCACTGTTGGGCGAGGAATACGACGTGCCGAAAGCATCCCATGCGCGTTGACCGTCTCTTTCGCGACGCGCGGCTGGCCACCATGGCCGGAACCGGCGCGGATCACGGCCTCGGCCTCATCGAGGACGGCATCGTCGCGACCGAGGGCGGCCGCATCGTCTATGTCGGTACGCGCGCCGATGCGCCGCGGCTCGACCCGGTCGAGACCGTGCGCTGCGAGGGCCGCTGGATCACGCCGGGCCTCATCGACTGCCACACCCACCTCGTCTATGCGGGGAACCGCGCCCATGAATTCGAACTGCGCCTGAAGGGCGCGAGCTACGAGGAGATCGCCCGCGCCGGCGGCGGGATCGTCTCCACGGTGAAGGCGACGCGTGCGGCCAAGCCCCGCGACCTCTGCGACGAGAGCCTGCCGCGGCTCGACCAGCTGATCGCCGAGGGCGTCACGACGGTGGAGATCAAGTCGGGCTATGGCCTCGACCTGGACACCGAGGAGAAACAGCTCCGCGTCGCCCGCTCGCTTGCCGAGAAGCGCGACATCGGCGTGGTCACCACCTTCCTCGGCGCCCATGCCCTGCCGCCGGAGGCGAACGGCGACAAGGAATCCTATCTCGACCTCGTCTGCCACAAGATGATCCCCGCCATCGCCCATCACGGCCTCGCCGATGCGGTGGACGCCTTCTGCGAGGGAATCGCCTTCTCGCCCGAGGAAACGGTGCGCGTCTTCGCCGCCGCGGCGAAGCATGGCCTGCCGGTCAAGCTGCACGCCGACCAGCTCTCCAACCTGCATGGAGCGAGGCTCGCCGCCGACCATGGCGCGCTCTCGGCCGACCATCTCGAACATACCGACGAGGAAGGCGCCGCCGCCATGGCGAAGTCGGGCACGGTGGCGGTGCTGCTGCCTGGCGCCTTCTACTTCATCCGCGAGACCAAGGTGCCGCCCGTCGAGGCCTTCCGCCGCCACGGCACGGCCATGGCGCTCGCGACCGATTCCAATCCCGGCTCCTCGCCGCTCACCTCGCCGCTCCTCGCCATGAACATGGGCGCGACGCTGTTCCGGATGACGGTCGCGGAATGCCTGCTCGGCCTGACACGTCACGCGGCGAAGGCCCTTGGCCGCGACGATATCGGCGTGCTGGAGCCGGGGAGACGGGCAGATCTCTGCCTCTGGTCGGTGGAGCGCCTCGCCGAGCTCGTCTATCGCATCGGCTTCAACCCGCTCTTCGCCCGTCATCGAGGCGCCTGATGACCGATCTCATCCGCGCCGGGGGCAATGGCCTCGGCCTCTGGCGGCAGGTGGCGGCCGGCGCCACGCCTGCTCTCGATCCCGCGACCCGTGGCGCCATCGCCCGAGGCCATGACCTCCTCATGGCCAAGGCCCGGGGCAATGATGCGGTCTATGGCGTCAATACCGGCTTCGGCAAGCTCGCCAGCGTCCGCATTCCCGCCGAGAGGCTGGCGGAGCTGCAGGTCAACATCGTCCGCTCGCACCAGGCCGGCATCGGCGAGCCACTGGAGGAGCCGATCGTCCGCCTCGTCCTGGCGCTGAAGGCGGCGAGCCTCGCCCACGGCGCCTCGGGCGTTCAGCCGGAGACCGTCGACCTCCTTGTCGCCATGCTGCGCGCCGGCGTTCTGCCGGTCATCCCGGCGCAGGGTTCCGTCGGCGCCTCCGGCGACCTCGCGCCGCTGGCCCACATGGCGGCTGTGCTGATCGGCGAAGGCGAGGCGACGATCGGCGGCATCCGCATGGATGGTGGCGAGGCGCTGGCGAAGGCGGGGCTGAAGCCGGTCGTCCTCGGCCCCAAGGAGGGCCTTGCCCTCCTCAACGGCACGCAGGTGTCGACGGCGCTGGCGCTGCACGGCCTCTTCCTCATCGAGAACGCCTTCGCCGCCGCCCTCGTCACCGGGGCGCTCTCGACCGACGCCATTGCCGGCTCCGATACGCCCTTCGACCAGCGCATCCACGCGCTGCGCGGCCAGCCCGGCCAGATCGCGGTCGCCGCCGTGCTGCGCGCCCTGATGGAGGGCAGCGAGATCCGCCGCTCCCATCTCGCCGACGATCCGCGGGTGCAGGACCCCTATTCCATCCGCTGCCAGCCGCAGGTGATGGGCGCGGCCCTCGACGTCATCCGCTCGGCGCAGGCCATGCTGGTCGCCGAGGCCAACGGCGTCACCGACAACCCGCTCGTCATGGCCGACAATGGCGACGTGCTCTCCGGCGGCAATTTCCACGCCGAGCCCGTCGCCTTCGCCGCCGACATGCTGGCGCTCGCGGCCTGCGAGATCGGCAATCTGGCCCAGCGCCGCTGCGCCATGCTGGTGGACCCGGTTCTTTCGGGCCTGCCGGCCTTCCTCGTCCGCGAGCCGGGGCTGAACTCGGGCTTCATGATCGCCGAGGTCGCGAGCGCCGCGCTCGCCTCCGAGAACCGCCAGAAGGCGGCACCGGCGGTCACCGATACCATCCCCACCTCCGCCAACCAGGAGGACCACGTCTCCATGGCGACCCACGGCGCCCGCCGTCTCGGCCCCATGGCGGAGAACCTCTGCCGCATCATCGGCATCGAGGCGCTGATGGCGGCGCAAGGGGTGGACATGCGCGCCCCGCTTGCCACCAGCCCGTTGCTCGAGAAGGCCCATGCGGCGATCCGCGCGGTGGCGACCATGCTCGACCGCGACCGGCCGCTCGCCGCCGAAATGGCGCGCGCCGCCGCGCTCGTCGCCTCCGGCGGACTGACGACCCCCTTCGGCCATGTGGTCGAGCGGCTGTTCGGGGAGGGCTGAGGATGCTCGCCGGCGAGCACAGGGTTCCTCCGTCAGGTGCGGGAACTAGGCCGGGTGAGGGGGCTATGTGTCCTCCGCTTGTCCGCACTCTCCCCCTCACCCGCTTTGCTACGCTCGTCGACTTCTCCCCGCCGGGGACAGGTGAAGCGCTTCAACCGTCTCCGCCACCTGTTCGAGGCCTCTGTCTCTTGTCCCGCGTGAGTCCGCCATGACCCCCGTCACCGTCATTCCGGGCGATGGCCCGCTCGTCCTCGGCCAGCCCCATGTCGGCACCATGATTCCGCCAGAGGTTTCGGTGGAGCTGAACGATCTCGGCCGTTCGGTGCCCGACACCGACTGGTGGATCGACCGGCTCTACGAGGGGATCGCCGTCCGCACCGGCGCCACCGTCGTCCGCCAGAACCTGTCGCGCTTCGTCATCGACGTGAACCGCGACCCCTCCGGCGTCTCGCTCTATCCGGGCCAGAACACCACGACGCTCTGCCCGACCACCACCTTCGACGCCGAGCCGATCTACCGCGAGGGCCGCGAGCCCGGTCCCGCCGAGATCGCCCGGCGCAGGCAGCTCTATTTCGCACCCTTCCATGCCGCCATGGCCGCAGCCATCGAGACGACCCGCATCCGGCACGGCTATTGCGTGCTCTACGACTGCCATTCGATCCGCTCTGAAGTGCCGAACCTCTTCCCCGGCACGCTCCCCGTGTTCAACATCGGCACCAATGGGGGCGCCTCCTGCGCCCCCGCCATCCGGGAGGCTGCGATCCGCGAGGCCGAGGCATCCGGCATGACCTTCGTCGCCGATGGCCGCTTCAAGGGCGGCTGGATCACCCGCCACTACGGTGCCCCGGATCGCGACGTCCACGCCGTGCAGATGGAACTGGCGCAGTCCGCCTATATGGCGGAGGCGCCGCCCTGGACCTATGACGAGACCGTCGCGGCCAGGACCGAGGCGGTCCTCGACCGCATCGTCGCCGCCATCCTCGCCGCCGCTGCCACTCTGGAGGCCCGCCCATGACGACCCGTCTCGACAATTCGCGCCTCGTCCGCGCGCCGCGCGGCCGCGACATGACGGCGAAGACCTGGGGCGCGGAGGCGGCGCTCCGCATGTTGATGAACAATCTCGACCCCGAGGTCGCCGAGCGCCCGAACGAGCTCGTCGTCTATGGCGGCATCGGCCGCGCCGCGCGCGACTGGGAGAGCTTCGACCGCATCGTCGCCTCGCTGCGCTCGCTGGAGCCGGACGAGACGCTGCTCATCCAGTCCGGCAAGCCGGTCGGCATCTTCCGCACCCACACGGATGCGCCGCGGGTGCTCCTCGCCAATTCCAACCTCGTGCCGGGCTGGGCGACCTGGGACCATTTCCATCACCTCGATAAGCTCGGGCTGATGATGTACGGCCAGATGACGGCCGGCTCCTGGATCTATATCGGCAGCCAGGGCATCGTTCAGGGCACCTACGAGACCTTCGCCGAGGTCGCCCGCCGGCATTTCGGCGGCTCGCTCAGGGGCAAGTGGATCCTCACCGGCGGGCTCGGCGGCATGGGCGGCGCCCAGCCGCTCGCCGCCACCATGGCCGGGGCCTCGATGATCGCGGTCGAATGCCAGCCGAGCCGCATCGAGATGCGGCTGAAAACGCGCTATCTCGACGCCGAGGCGAAGACCATCGACGAGGCGCTGGAGATCGTCGAGCGCTCCCACAGGGCGGGAAAGCCGATCTCGGTCGGCCTCCTCGGCAATGCGGCGGAGGTCTTCCCCGAGATGGTCGCCCGCGGCATCCGCCCGGACGTCGTCACCGACCAGACCTCCGCCCACGATCCCCTCAACGGCTATCTGCCGGCCGGCTGGAGCCTCGCGCAGTGGGAGGAGGCGCGCGAGCGCGACCCGAAATCGGTCGAGGCCGCCGCCAAACAGTCGATGGCAACCCATGTGCGCGCCATGCTGGACTTCCACCGCATGGGCGTGCCGACCCTGGACTACGGCAACAACATCCGCCAGATGGCGAAGGACATGGGCGTCGCCGATGCCTTCGACTTCCCCGGTTTCGTGCCGGCCTATATCCGCCCGCTCTTCTGCCGCGGCATCGGTCCGTTCCGCTGGGCCTCGCTGACCGGCGACCCCGAGGACATCGCGAAGACCGACGCCAGGGTGAAGGAGCTGATCCCCGACGATCCGCACCTCCACAACTGGCTCGACATGGCGAAGGAGCGCATCCAGTTCCAGGGCCTTCCGGCCCGCATCTGCTGGGTCGGGCTCGGTGACCGTCACCGCCTCGGCATCGCCTTCAACGAGATGGTGGCGAAGGGCGAGATCGGGCCCATTGTCATCGGCCGCGACCATCTCGATTCCGGCTCCGTCGCTTCCCCCAACCGCGAGACCGAGGCGATGAAGGACGGCTCCGACGCGGTCTCCGACTGGCCGCTGCTCAACGCGCTGCTGAACACCGCCTCGGGCGCCACCTGGGTATCGTTGCACCATGGCGGCGGCGTCGGCATGGGCTATTCGCAGCATGCGGGCGTCGTCATCATCGCCGACGGCACGCCTGAGGCGGCGGCCCGTCTCGGCCGGGTGCTGTGGAACGATCCCGGCACCGGCGTCATGCGCCATGCCGATGCCGGCTACGACATCGCGCTGGACTGCGCGCGCGAGAAGGGGCTGAAGCTGCCGGCGCTGGGCATCGGGGTGTGATCCGGCGGTGACGCTCCCTGCGCCTCTCCCCGGCGGGAGAGGTCGGCCGAAGGCTGGGAGAGGGGGCTTATCCGGTCCTGGGCGCAGGCTCCCCCTCACCCGCCTCGCTATCGCTCGTCGACCTCTCCCACCGGGAGAGGTGGAAGGCGGAGCCCTCTCTTCGGTTCGAGG
Organism: Pseudomonadota bacterium; assembly: GCA_023416965.1. GTDB lineage: Bacteria > Pseudomonadota > Alphaproteobacteria > Rhizobiales > Phreatobacteraceae > Phreatobacter. The sequence goes on from JAEZGJ010000304.1 coordinate 11,051, forward strand.
CCGCTCCTCACCGCGTCATGCCCGGCCTTGTGC
>JAEZGJ010000034.1 GCA_023416965.1 Pseudomonadota bacterium
CCTTCGGCCCCGCCATGCTGGCCCGCCTCTCTCCCCTCGCCGGCATCGCTGTGGAGGAGGCCGAGGTCGGCCACGGCAAGACGCGCTTCCGCGAGGCCGTGCTCTTCACCCATCGCGGCCTCTCGGGACCGGCCGTGCTGCAGATCTCCAGCTACTGGCGGGAGGGCGAGGACATCCTCGTCTCCCTTGCCCCCGGCGTGAACGTGCTGGAGGGCCTGAAGGCCGCCCGCTCCAGCCGCGGGCGCCAGGCGGTGCAGACCGTCCTCGCGGAGATCCTGCCGAAGCGGCTCGCCCAGGCCATCGTCGAGAGCGAGGCCGTCAGCGGCAATCTCGCCGACTGCTCCGACAAGGTACTCGCCCGCATCGACCAGGCGGTGAATGCCTGGCGCATCCGCCCCGAGGGCACCGAGGGCTGGCGCACCGCCGAGGTCACCCTCGGCGGCGTCGACACGGCCGGCCTCGATCAGCAGACCATGGGCGCGAAGGCCGTCCCGGGTCTCTTCTTCGTCGGCGAGGCGGTGGACGTCACCGGCTGGCTCGGCGGCTACAATTTCCAGTGGGCCTGGTCCTCCGGCTGGGCGGCCGGTCAGGCGGCCTGAGGAAGCGCAATCCCGCTCCCCCTCACGGCCCGTTGCCGTCCCGCCGGGCAAACCCTATGGTCCCCGTCCCTTCCGAGGAAATGCTGCAAGAAGAACCCGACATGGCGACCGACAACACGACCGGCCGACGCAACCGCCCGACCATCACGGACCAGGAGGCGCTCGCCTTCCACCAGGTCGGCAAGCCCGGAAAGCTGGAGATCGTCCCGACCAAGCCGATGGCGACCCAGCGCGACCTGTCGCTCGCCTATTCGCCCGGCGTCGCCGTGCCGGTGCTCGCCATTGCCGAGGATCCGGCCCGCGCCTTCGACTACACCACCCGCGGCAACATGGTGGCCGTCATCTCCAACGGCACCGCCATCCTCGGCCTCGGCAATCTCGGGGCGCTCGCCTCCAAGCCGGTGATGGAAGGCAAGTCCGTCCTCTTCAAGCGGTTCGCCGACGTCGATTCCATCGACCTCGAACTCGACACCGAGGACCCCGACAAGGTCATCGAGGCGGTGCGCTATCTCGGGCCGTCCTTCGGCGGCATCAACCTCGAGGACATCAAGGCGCCCGAGTGCTTCATCATCGAGCAGCGCCTGCAGGAGCTCATGGACATCCCGGTGTTCCATGACGACCAGCACGGCACCGCCATCATCGCCGCCGCCGGCCTGATCAACGCCATGGATCTCACCGGCCGCGACATCAAGACGACGCGCCTCGTCGTCAACGGCGCGGGGGCCGCCGGCATCGCCTGCGTCGAGCTCCTCAAGGCCATGGGATTCACGCCCGAGAACGTCATCCTCTGCGACACCAAGGGCACGATCTGGCGCGGCCGCACCGAGGGCATGAACCAGTGGAAGTCCGGCCATGCCGTGACCACCGACGCGCGCACCCTCGCCGAGGCGGTGAAGGGCGCCGACGTCTTCTTCGGCCTGTCGGTGAAGGGCGCCCTGACGCCCGAAATGGTCATGTCCATGGCGCCGAAGCCCATCATCTTCGCCATGGCCAATCCCGATCCGGAGATCACGCCGGAGGAGGTGCACGCGGTGCGCTCCGACGCCATCGTCGCCACCGGCCGCTCCGACTATCCCAACCAGGTCAACAACGTCCTCGGCTTCCCCTTCCTGTTCCGCGGCGCCCTCGACGTGCGCGCCACCCAGATCAACATGGAGATGAAGATCGCCGCCGCGCAGGCGCTCGCCGCCCTCGCGCGCGAGGACGTGCCCGACGACGTGGCCGCGGCCTATGGCGGCGGCCGGCCGAAATACGGGCCGGAATACATCATCCCCGTGCCCTTCGATCCCCGCCTGATGATCGCCGTGCCGACCGCCGTCGCCCAGGCCGCCATGGAGACCGGCGTCGCCCGCCGCCCCATCGTCGACATGGCCGGGTACAAGGCCCAGCTCACCGCCCGGCTCAATCCGGTGGCCGGCGTCCTCGCCCGCATCTTCGAGCGCGCCCGGCGCACGCCGCGCCGCGTCGTCTTCGCCGAGGGCGAGGAGGAGCAGGTGATCCGCGCCGCCCAGAGCTTCGTCAACCAGGGTCTCGGCACGGCCATCCTCGTCGGCCGCGAGGACCGGGTGCGCGCCACCGCCCAGGCCGCCGGCATCGAGCTGAAGGACGGCATCGAGATCGCCAATGCGCGGCTCTCCACCCGCAATGCCGACTATGCCAGCCAGCTCTACGAGCGCCTGCAGCGCGAGGGCTACCTCTACCGCGACTGCCAGCGCATGGTGAACCAGGACCGCAACGTCTTCGGCGCCGCCATGGTCGAGGCCGGCGATGCCGACGGCATGGTCACCGGCGTCACCCGCAACTATTCCTCCGCTCTCGAGGAGGTGCGCCGCGTCATCGACGTGAAGCCGGGACACCGGCTCATCGGCGTCTCCATCGTGCTGTCGCGCGGCCGCACGGTGCTCGTCGCAGACACCGCCATCACCGAGATGCCCTCCGCCGCCGACCTCGCCGAGATCGCCATCGAGGCCGCCCACGCGGCGCGCCGCCTGGGCACCGAGCCGCGGGTGGCCCTCCTCGCCTTCTCCACCTTCGGCCAGCCCAAGGGCGAGCGGTCGGAGAAGGTCATCGAGGCCGTGAAGATCCTCGATTCCCGCCGCGTCGATTTCGAGTATGACGGCGAGATGTCGGCCGACGTCGCCCTCAATCCGGAGCTGATGCAGGCCTACCCGTTCTGCCGCCTCACCGGGCCTGCCAACGTCCTGGTCATGCCGGCGTTCCACTCCGCCTCCATCTCGACCAAGATGATGCAGGAACTCGGCGGCGCCACCGTCATCGGCCCGCTCCTGGTCGGCCTCGACAAGCCGGTGCAGATCGTGCCGCTCGGCGCGCGCGATTCCGACCTCGTCAACATGGCGGCGCTGGCGGCCTACAATATCGGCGGCTGAGGAGGTTCCTCAGCCCATCATCACGGCGAGTGCGGGCGGGCCCCGCTCGGCCCGTCCCGCCTTGGGGCTGCGCTCGGCCGGCGCAGCGCGCTCGATCGCGTCGGCCACGGCCGGCGCCTTGTCCGGCGCCACCGGCCGCGAATAGACATAGCCCTGCACGACGTCGCAGCCCAGATCGCGGAGAACCTCCACCTCCGCCGCCCGCTCGGCCCCCTCGGCCACGGTCGACATGCCGAGGCCGCGGGACAGGGCGATGATGCCGCCGAGGAGCTTGCGCTTCTCGGGCCGGGTGGAGACGCCGTCGACGAAGGACCGGTCCACCTTGAGGCGGTCGAAGGGCAGGCGCGTGAGATAGCCGAGCGAGGAATAGCCCGAGCCGAAATCATCCAGTGCCAGCCGAACGCCGAGGCCCGCCAGGGCGCCCAGCGTCCGGCTGATCTGGCGCTCGCTCTGGTCGACGAAGAGGCTCTCCGTCAGTTCAAGACAGAGGAGGTTCGCCGGCAGCCCGGTCTCGGCGAGCACCGCCGACACCGCCGTCTCGAAATCCATGTTCCAGAACTGGGCCGGCGAGACGTTCACCGCGATGCTGCGGGGCGGCAGCCCCTGGTCGAGCCAGGCGCGGCCCTGGCGGCAGGCTTCGCGCAGGATCCACAGGCCGAGATCGACGATGATGCCCGAGCTCTCCGCCACGGGAATGAATTCCGCGGGCGAGATCGGCCCGCGGTCCCGGTGCGTCCAGCGCAGCAGCGCCTCGAAGCCTACCACCCGGCCGGTGGCGATCTCCACCTGCGGCTGGTACTGGGCGTGCAACTCGTTCTCCTCGATGGCGTGGCGCAGTTCCCGCGCCAGCAGCAGCCGCTGCTCCACCACCTCCGCATAGGCCGGCTCGAAGACCATGCAGCGGCCGCGGCCCGTCTCCTTCGCCATGCAGAGGGCGAGGTCCGCATTGCGCATGGCCAGTTCGGTCGTGGCGGCATCTTCCGGCAGCTTGGCGATGCCCACCGTGGCGCCGACGAAGGCCTCGCCATTGGCGAGATCGATGGGGCCGGACAGCAGGGAGATCAGATGTTCGGCAAGATCCCGCATGTCGTCCTGCATGTTCGGCCGCTCGACCAGCACGGCGAATTCGTCGCCCGCGAGCCGCGCGATGAAGGCATCGCCGCCGAGCTCGTGGCGCAGCAGACCCGCCACCCGGCACAGCAACTCGTCGCCCGCGGCATGGCCGAGGGAATCGTTCACCTCCTTGAACCGGTCGAGGTCGATGAGCAGCAGCGCCCCGAAGCGCTCTTCCAGGAGGGCGCGCCCGATCATGGCGGTGAGCGACCGCTTGAACTGGGTGCGGTTGGCGAGGCCGGTGAGCGAATCGGTGAAGGCGAGTTCCTCGAGCTGGCGATGCGCCAGCTTGCGCTCGCTGATGTCCTGCACCGTGCCGATCAGGCCGACGACCCTGCCGTCCACCAGCTCTGCCTTGCAGTTCAGGGCGAAGTCGCCCACCCGCCCGTCCGCGCAGCGGAAGCGCAGGTCCGCCGTGGCGGCGCCGCCGGTGCGCAGCACCTGCTTCTGCATCTCCACGAGCCTTTCGGCATCGGCCGGCTCGAAATGGGAGAGCACGACCTCGTGGCGCATGTCGAAGCTGGCAGGGTCGTAGCCGGTGAGGACGAAGAGTTCTTCGCTCCAGACGACCCTGTCATCGCCGAGCCGGTAGTGCCAGGAGCCCATCCGCCCGAGCCGGTGCGCCTCGGCCAGGGCGGCGGTGCGTCGGACCAGCAGGTCCTCGGCGACGCGCAGGTCGGTCACGTTGGTCGCCGTGCCGCGATAACCCTGGAAGACCCCCTTCTCGTCGAAGACCGGCTTGCCGCTCGACCGGATGGTCGCCCTGTCCCCGCCAGGTCCGATCACCGTATAGGTGAAGTCGCGAAAAGGGCGGTGGTGTTCCATGTCGGCCCGGTGGCGCGCCATGGCCTCCCGATGCTCCGGCACGATCGGCAGGTCCCAGCGCGTCAGCCCCCCGGCAGCGATGGTGAGGATCGCCTTGTTCCGCTCGCTCGGCAGTGCAACCGGCAGGAAGCGGTGGTCGGGACCGGTCTGCCAGCACCAGTCGGATGCCGTGCTGATGAAGTCGGAGAGACGCTGCTCGCTCGCAGTGACGGAGCGCAGGGCCGCCTGCTCCTCCGAGATGTCGCGCACGATGCCGGAAATGCCGGTGATGGCGCCCGTCTCGTCGCGCTCCGCCTCGCCGTGGACGGCGAGATCGATGACGTGGCCCTGCGGGTGGCTGTACTGGGCGTGGACAAAGAACGGCAGCCCCTCGGCCCGGCAGATCGCCTGGCTCCGCCGCAGGTCTTCCGCCGCGGTGCCGAGATAGCGGCTGCGGATCTCCTCGAGCCGGATCCGGCCATTGTCCGTGGCCAGGCCGAACATGGTGGAGAGTTCCGGTGATATCCAGATGATCCCGCCGTCCAGGCCGGCCGTCCGCCAGTAGCCCATGCGTGCGATGGCCATGGCGCGCTTGAGCAAGCCTTCCTCGCGTGCTGAGGATGGCGGGTCCGTCTTCAAACTGTGGTTCCGCGTCGTTCTCTTCGTCCCGGCCATCTCATGCGGACCCTACGTCATGTGTCAGGGATTGTCGGGTTTGCGCGTTATCAGTTCGTTACGATGGCGGATTATTGCACCGTTCAACTGTTACACGGCGGCCCCGCCGCTCCTGGAAGCCCCTCATGTCCCGCTCCGCCCCGGTTCCCGTCTTCGATATCGGCCAGGTTCTTCTGCGCTGGGAGCCGAGAGCGGCGCTCGCCCCGCATTTCTCCGAAGCCGCCGCGGTGGAGGCCTTCATGGCCGAGGTCGGCTTCATGGACTGGCACGCGCGCCAGGACGCAGGGCGGCCCGTGGCCGAGGCGGTCGCCGATCATGCGGCGCGGTTTCCCCATCATGCCCCGGTCTTTGCCGCCTTCTATGACGACTGGCTGAAGGCTGTGCCCGGCGAGGTGGACGGCACCCGCGCCATTTTCGAGGGGCTGGCGGCCCGGGGACCGGTTTACGGGATCTCGAACTTCTCGCGCGAGCTCTTCGACAGGACGGTTCCGGTCCACCCGTTCCTGGGGCGCTTCTCCGGCCTGATCCTCTCGGCCGATGTGGGCATCAACAAGCCGGACCCGCGGATCTACGCCATCCTCTGCGAGCGCTTCGGCCTCAGCCCGGGCGATTGCATCTTCATCGACGACGCCCCGCGCAATGTCGAGGGAGCGCGCGCCTTCGGCATGGACGCGGTGCTCTTCACCGACGCCCCTTCGCTGTCCGGCGAGCTGAAGGCGCGCGGCCTGTCCTGGTGACGGTCCCGTAGCGGTCGATCGCCTCGGCCAGCCGGTCGCGGTCGAGCGGCTTCGTCAGGAACGAATCCATGCCCGCGGCGATGGCCGCCGCCCGGTCCTCGGCGAAGGCGTTGGCGGTAAGCGCGATGATCGGCAGCCGCCGGCCCTCGCCCTCGCCGGCGCGGATCATCTTGGCCGCCGACAGGCCGTCGCAGTCGGGCATCTGCATGTCCATCAGCACGAGGTCGATGCCGGCCTCGGGGTCGAGGGCGGTGGCGGCGGCGGCGCGGCCGTCCGTCACCCAGACCGGCCTGTGGCCGAGCTTCTCGACGAGCTTGCGGCAGAGCAGGGCGTTGATCGCATTGTCCTCCGCGATCAGCACGGTCAGAGACGGGCCGGTCGCTGCCGCGACCCCGCCGTCCGTGGCGCCCTCCCTCTCCGGCGCCCCTTCGACGGGGCCCTCCCCCTGCGCCCGCATCTGCATGACGAGGGAGGCCTCGCGGACGGGCGACACCAGCCAGCCGCCGATCCCCTTGTCGCGCCACACGGCAATGGCCGAGCGCTCCGCCGGGCGCACCAGCAGCACCGTGCGGCGGACCCGGTCCCTCAGCGCGGCGAGAACCGCGGCGACGCCGTCCTCGCCCAGACGGTGGTCGATGATCGCCGTGTCGCAACCGGTGTCGGCCGGAATGTCGTCGGGGCCGGTGCAGGACGCGGCGTCGGCCCCCCGCGCCGCAAGGCGCCGGGTCAGGGCGTCGCGCTCGATCGGCGAGGGCGAGACGACGAGAACCGAGAGGCCGGCGAGCCGCTCCTCGGGCTCGACCGGACCCGCCGCAACGGTCATCGGCAGACGCACGGTGAAGGTGGCGCCGGCGCCGGGGGCCGTGGCGACCGACAGGGTGCCGCCCATCAGCGCGACGATGCGCCGGGATATGGCGAGCCCGAGGCCGGTGCCGGCATGGCGGCGGGAGAAGGTCGTCTCGCCCTGCTCGAATTCGCCGAAGATGCGCTCCACGTCGGCGGGCGCGATCCCGGGGCCGGTATCGGCCACCGTGAGGACGAGGTCGTCCCCGTCGCGCCCGGCGGCGATGGTGACGCCGCCCGCCTCGGTGAACTTGACGGCGTTACCGGCCAGGTTGAGCAGGACCTGGCGCAGCCGCGTGGCGTCACCGGTCAGCCGCGGCGGCACGTCGGGCGCGACCGCGGTGGCGACGTCGAGCCCCTTGGCCTGGGCCCGGGGGCCGAGCAGTTCCGCCGCGCCCTCGATGATCGGCAGCAGGTCGAAGGGCTGGAGGTCGAGATCGAGGCGACCGGCCTCGATCTTCGAGAAGTCGAGGATCTCGTCGATCAGCGCCAGCAGGGCCTCCCCGGAGCCCTTGACCGCCTCCGCATAGGTCCGCTGGTCCGGCGAGAGGCCGGTGTCGAGCAGGAGATCCGCCATGCCGAGAATGCCGTTGAGCGGCGTGCGGATCTCGTGGCTCACCGTGGCGAGGAAGCGCGACTTCGCCTCGTTGGCGCTCTCCGCGCGGGCGCGGGACGCGGCGAGCGCCGCCTCCGCCGCCTTGCGATCGGTGATGTCGCGGCCGACCGACTGCAGCTCCTCCGGGCGGCCCTCGCCATCGAGGACGGCATGATGGCGCCAGGCGATCCAGCGCCGGCCACCGGGGGCGGCGACGAGTTCGTCCGTGCTGCGCGAGCCGTCGGCCTCGCGCCGCTCCTCGGAGCGGTCCACCACGAGCGGCGCGTCGCTGCGCCCGACGAGGTCCGCCGCCGGAACGCCGACGAGTTCGCCGAAGGCGCGGTTGGCGAAGGTGATGGTGCCGGCGGCGTCGCGCCGCACGATCAGGTCGCCCTGCGCGTCGATGAGGCCGCGATGGCGTTCCTCGCTCTCGGCGAGCTCGAAGACCCGGTCGGTCAGGGTCTCGATCGTGTCCTCGAGCGCCGCCGTCTTGCGCAGCAGCGCGCGGCGGGCGTGGAGCAGGTGCAGGAGGGCCGCCACGCAGGCGACGCCGAGCGCTGCCGCACCACCCGCGACGAGGGCGAAAGCATCCACGGCAGTTCTCCAAGCGCGACCCGGCCAAGCCGGCGGCAGTCTAGGCGGACAGGGTTGACGGGGTGTTACCGGGG
>JAEZGJ010000152.1 GCA_023416965.1 Pseudomonadota bacterium
CCGTCTCGCCGACGCCCAGACCGAGTTCGGCCCGCGCCATCCCACGGTGCGCAACGCCCAGGCGCAGGTCAGCGACCTTGACCGCGCCATCGCCGACGAGCTCGGACGCATCGCCCAGGCTGCCCGCGCCGACCTCGACCGTGCACGCGCCGCCGAGGCCACCCAGCGCCGCACCGTCGAGCAGCTGACCGCCCTCGCATCGGAGGCCGGCCAGGCCTTCGTCCAGCTGCGCGAGCTCCAGCGCGAGGTGGACGTCAACCGCAACCTGCTCAACGCCTTCCTGTCCCGCTCGCGCGAGACGAGCGAGCTCGAGCGCCTCGACACGAGCAATGCGCGGATCATCACCGTGGCGCAGCCGCCGCGGGACCGCGTCTTCCCGCCGCGCGGCGTGGTGATGGCGTTTGCCGGCTTCCTGGTGGGCGGCGGGCTCGGCGTCGGCCTCGCCCTCCTTGCGGTGCTGCTGCGTTCCGGCCGCGACCGCCCGGCGCCTGCGCCGGCGACGCGCCAGATCACCAGCCGGCCGCCCCTCGCCCGCCTGGTGCACTGACATGAGCGCGGCCTTCGACACGGCATTCGCGGCGGTTCCGACCGTCACGGTAGGCGGACTGCCGATCGCGGTGCTCGACCGTGCCGCCACTGCCGACTGGATGATCCGGGCGGCGCGCGAGCGCCGGCGGGGCCGGCGGCCGCTCTACCTGACCTCCGCCAACGGCGAGGTGCTGGCCCGCGTCGCGGCGGAGCCCGAGCTCGCGGCCCTGGTCCGTGCGGCCGACCAGATCGTCGCCGACGGCCAGCCGCTGGTCGTCGCCTCGCGGCTCAAGTGTAGGATGCCCCTGCCGGAACGGGTCGCCACCACCGACCTCTTCCACGACGTCGCCCGGCGCGCCGAGCAGACCGGCACGAGCTTCTACCTCTACGGGGCGACGCCCGAGGAGAATGCCAGGGCCGTCGCCAACGTCCGCCGCGCCTATCCGCGCCTCGTCATCGCCGGCCATTGCCACGGCTTCCTCGCCGGCGCCGAGCTGGACGCGAAGATCGCCGAGATCGACGCCCTCGCCCCGGACATCCTCTGGCTCGCCATGGGCGTGCCGCACGAGCAGCGCTTCGTCGCCAGCCACGGCGACCGGCTGACCCGCGTCGGCATGATCAAGACCTCCGGCGGCCTGTTCAATTTCCTGTCCGGCACCAACAGCCGCGCGCCGGAGTGGATGCAGCGTGCCTCGCTGGAATGGGCCTACCGCATCTGGCTGGAGCCGCGGCGGCTGTTCTGGCGTTATGCGGTGACCAATCCGAAGGCCATCTACCTGATGGCCCGGCGGTCGGCGTGATCCCATGACCGCGCCCGGTTTGACACGCGCCGCCGAGGCCCCCCATGGTCCCGCCCCCGCCGGGAGCCGCCTCGTGAGCCGGAACAGCGCCGACATCGCCATCGTCCGTCCCTCCCCGACCCTGCTCACCGATTTCAGCGCCGCGCGGCGACTGTCGGTGCGGCCGATGGAAGCCCGGGAGGACGACTACGAGGCGAAATTCGACGCCGAGACCCTGTTCTTCGATTCGTTCCTCGGGATTCGCGGCCGCATCGTCCTTGTCGGCCCGCCCTTCCTCAATCTCCGCGCGGCCATGGAGGCCGCCACGATCGAGGCGCTGCCATCCGGCCGTCCCTGCCGCTTCGAGTTGCGGGAGCTCGACCGGCACGGCCAGATCCATGTGGAGGCGCCCGACGGCACGCGGAGCCTCGTCGTCACCTCCGCGCTCGGCCGGGTCGAGGTGAGCGTGCAGCCGAGCGAAGTCGACGTCTTCGCCGGCCGGCGCGTGGTCTTCACCCAGTCCCGCAACAACGACCTCGCCTGGATCCAGGACTGGGCCCGCTATACGCGCGACGCCCACGGCGCCGACGCGGTCCTGCTCTACGACAACGCCTCGACGCGCTACGACAGCGCGGCAGTGGCTGAAGCTCTCGGTGCGGTCTCCGGCATTCGCGCGGTGCGCGTGGTGGAATGGCCGTTCAAGTACGGGCCGCAGGGCCTGGACGCCCGCCGCTTCTGGGATTCCGATTTCTGCCAGCATGGCGCGTGGGAGCACGCGCGCCGCCGCTTCCTCGAGGCCGCCGCCAGCGTCCAGAACGCCGACATCGACGAACTCGTCGTCTCGGACGACGGGCGGAGCGTCTTCGCCGCCGCCGAGGCCGATCCCTTCGGCATCCTGCGCTATCGGGGCCGGTGGGTGGTAGGAACCGGCGAGCGTTCCGATGCTCCCGTGCGCCATGCCGATTTCGACACGGTCCAGCGCGAGCGTTTCGAGCGCCGCTTCGGCCTGATCGCGCGGAACGTGCTCGCCTGTCCGGCGAAATGGACCCTCGTGCCCTGGCGCTGCCCCGACCGGGCACAATGGCGGGTCCACACCGTCGGCCACTGGCCGGCGGCGCTGCGCACCAGCCGGGCCTTCGGCTACCGGCATTTCCGCGAGATCAACGACAACTGGAAGTACAAGCGCACGAGCGCCGACCGGTTCGATCCCGCGACCCACGAGGTCGACGCGCCGCTGAAGGCGCATTTCGCGCGGGTGGACTGGAACGCCTGAGGCGGGAGCCCGGCAGCGCCGGCGCCTTGCCCCTATCCCGCCTGTTCAGGTCGGGCCGCTGCTCCAGCCGATCCGCTGCATCAGCGCCGACCGCACGCCGGCGACGTCGAGGGCGAGGGCCGCCGCGGCATAGGTCACCATGCCGGTGACGACGGCCGTGGCGAAGACGGCGATGTCTCCCGTCGCGCCCGTCCGGGCGATGAGGATGGTCGGCGCCGCCATGGCGAGCACGGCGGCCACGACCTTGACGAGGGGGCGCCAGGCGAAGGGCAGCGGATGGGCGCGGCGCGACAGGGCATAGCCGGCGGCGACACCCGCGGCCTCCGCGAGGACCAGCGACCAGGCCGCCCCCTTGAGCCCGAAGGCCGGGACCAGCACGGCCATGCCGACGACATTGGCGACCAGGGCGGCGGTGCCGTGGGCGACCATCAGCGAGGGCTTCTTGGCGAGATGGAAGCTGATCTGGACGAATTGCTGCGAAATGGTCTGGAACAGCCAGGCGAAGACCAGGATGGGGATGAGAACGGCCGCCGTGTCGCGGAATTCCGGGCCGAGGATCAGCGCGGCGAAATGCGGCGCGACGATCGCCAGCCCCACCACGGCGGGCATGACGACGGCAAGGAGCAGTTCGCCGCTGCGGGTCAGGTGGATGTCGGCGGCGGCCGGTCCCTCCTCGGCCAGGGCGCGGATGGCGAGCGGCACAACGGCGGAGGCGACCGACAGGGCGGGAAAGAGGATGATCTGGCGGACGAGATCGGCCGCAGCGCCATAGACGCCGGCCGCCGCATCGCCGAGAAAGGCGGCGACCAGCAGCCGGTCGAGGGCGGCGTGGAGGGCGAAGACGCCGCCCGACATGGCCATGGGCACGCCAAAGCCCAGCATGGTGCGGAAGGTGACGGCGTCGAAGGGCTTGCGCGGCCCCTTCCAGACGGCGGAGGAGAAGGCGAGCGCGGCGATGACGTAGGCTCCGGCGACGCCAGCGACGAGGCCGAATCCTCCCCATCCTGCCTGGACGAGGGCGAAGGAGATGCCGATGCCGGCGAAGGCGCGGACCACGGTGGCGCGCATGTAGGAGGTGGAATGGAGGCGGGCCCTGAGGATTTCCTGGCCGAGCTCGAACAGACCCAGGGCTGCGGCCAGCACCAGCGCGGCCAGCGCCTTGTCGAGCGGCACGGCGAGCGCCCAGACGGTGACGCCGAGGCCGACGGGCAGGGTCGCCGCCGAGACCGCATAGGCCGCGAGGGCCGTCAGGCGGATATCCGTCGCCTCGCCCTCGGATTCGAATCGCAGGACGGAGAGACGCACCCAGGTGAAGAGCAGCGCCGAGACGATGCCGGCAACCGAGAGGGCGACGACATAGACGCCGTATTCGGCCGGGCTGAGCAGCCGCGTGAACAGGATCACCGACAGGAAGCCGAGCGCCGAGGAGGTGCCGTGCGCGACCATGTAGGTGGAGGTCTGGCGGATCAGCATCAGCGGCGGTCCCGGAGGACATGGGCGATGACCCGCGCCAGGGGCTTCACCCGATAGGCGGCATCGAGCGGCAACGGCCGGTTGGGCAGGCCGTCGGTGCGCTTGAAATAGGTCGGCACCCAGGTGTGCCGGTCGGTGATGCCCCAGGTAAGGATGGAATCGATGGGCGAGCCGGCGCGGACGGCGTCGAGGAACTCGTAGGCCTTGGCGGCGACGAGGATGTCACGCACCTCCGGTGGGCCGGGCAGCTTGTCGTCGATGACGTCCAGTTCGGTGACGAGCACGGCGAGGCCCATGGCGCGGCACTCCGCGGTGAAGGCGGCGACGCCCTCCCGGTCGATGGCGAGGTCGCCGCGCAGGTGACCCTGCAGGCCGACGGCGTGGAGCGGCACGTTGCGCAGCTTGAGGTCGCGGATGAGGCGGAGGAGAGCCTCGCGCCTGCGGCGGTAGCGGTCGCCGACGAACTCGAGGTCGTATTCGTTGATGACGAGCTGGGCGTCGGGGTCGACGCGCGCGGCGGTCCGCAGGGCGAGCGCGAAATGGGCCTCGCCCAGGCGCTGCTGCCAGATGGACTGGCGGATGTCCGAGCGGCTGGCGGGATCGTCGGGGATCGCCTCGTTGATGACGTCCCAGCTCCTGATGCGGCCGCGGTAGCGGCCCATGACCGCCTCGATATGGCCGACGAGCAGCCTCTCGGCGTCCGAGGCAGAAGATATCGTCTTGGTCCAGTCGGGCATGGCGCCGTACCAGACGAGCGTATGGCCACGCAGGGTCATGCCGTTGGCGGTGGCGAAGGCCAGGTGCTTGTCCGGCGCGTCATAGACGAACCGCTCGCGGCTCGGCCGGATGTCGTACCATTTGAGGCCACCCTCGCCGACGATCTGGCGGCAATGGCGGGCGATCGCGGCCCGGAATTCCGGCTCGACGGCGAGCGGCACGTCGCGCACAGCCGCCCCATACGGCAGGCCGGCGAGCGGCGATGCCTCGTCGGCACCGGCCGTGCTGGCCAGCAGAGTCCCCAAGGGGGACGTGGCGGCGACGCCGAACGCGGCGGCGGCCTTCAGGGCGGTGAGGATCGTTTCGCGACGGGACAGCATGGCGGCTCCTTGCCGCGCCCTCGCAAGACCCGTTCCGCAGGCCGCCGCAAAATGTTTGCCGGCAAGGCTGGCAGGTGACGGAAGGGCTTGGAAGTCTCTACAACCGATCGTAACACGGGGTTGGTGCGTTGGACGGCGCGGATCGGCGATTGCAGATCCGGCATGAGGAAGGGACTGGCGACATGGTGAAGGCGATCCGCATCCACAAGACCGGCGGACCGGATGCGATGGTCTACGAGGACGTGCAGCTGAAGCCGCCCGGGCCGGGCGAGGCCTATATCCGGCAGACCGCCATCGGCGTGAACTTCATCGACGTCTATTACCGCAGCGGTCTCTACAAGCTGCCGTCCCTGCCGCACGGCATCGGCATGGAGGCGGCAGGCGTGGTGGAGGCCATCGGGCCGGGCGTCACCGAGGTCGCCTTCGGCGACCGCGTCGCTTATGCCGGCGGCCCGCCCGGCGCCTATGCGGAGAAGCGGCTCATCCCCGCCTCCCAGCTCGTCAAGCTGCCCAAGGCCATCGACGACAAGGTGGCCGCCGCAATCATGCTCCAGGGCATGACGGCGCGCTACCTGCTGAAGGAAACCCACCCCGTGAAGAAGGGCGACACGATCCTCGTCCACGCCGCGGCCGGGGGCATGGGGCTCTGGCTCTGCCAGTGGGCGAAGGCGCTGGGCGCCACCGTCATCGGCACCACCTCGAGCGCGGAGAAGGCGGCGCTCGCGAAGAAGAACGGCTGCAAGTTCCCGATCATCTATACCGAAGAGGACTTCGTCGCGCGGGTGATGGAGATCACCGGCGGAAAGGGCGTGCAGGTCGTCTATGACGGCGTCGGCAAGGACACGTTCCTGAAATCGCTGGAATGCCTCGCCGTGCGCGGCCACCTCGTGCTGTTCGGCACCGCCTCCGGCGTTCCGGACCCGATCTCCCCCGCCGTGCTGGCGGCGAAGTCGGCAACCCTGACCCGGCCGGGCCTCTACCATTACATCGCCACCCGCAAGGACCTCCTCGCCAATGCGAAGGACGTGTTCGAGGTGGTGAAGGACGGCACGGTGACGATCCATAAGCCGCAGGAATATGCGCTGAAGGACGCGGCGAAGGCGCACAAGGACCTCGCGGGGCGCAAGACCACCGGATCGATCATCCTGATCCCCTGATCCTCCGCGCCGCCCGGAAGAAGGAACGCCCGGCCGCATGGACCGGGCGTTCGACGTTTCGGCAGGGTAGTTCAGCCTCCCTGCCCCGGCCTCAGGCTCGGCGGCACGTTGAGGAAGCCGCCCGGCTGCTGCGGCGCCGGCTGCGGCCAGCCCTGCGGCGGATGGCCCGGCTGGGGAGGATAACCGGGCTGCGGGACGGCAGCGCCCTCCGCCGGCCAGCCCGCCGGCTGCATGCCCATGGCGGGACCCGCCGCCATCGGCGCACCGACCACCTGGCCACCCGCGGGCGGGGCGGCGGCACGGCGGCGCTCGCCGAGGACCTTGAGGCCATAGGCGCCGGCAAGGCCGAGGGCGATCAGCACGATCGACATGACGGGCCGGTGCCAGAACCAGGCGATGGCGAAGGCCGGCAGGGCGACGACGAGGGTGAGCGCCAGGGCGACGATGCCGGCACCGGCGGCCATGGCCGAACCGAAGAGCGGGATGACGTCGGCGAGGACGACGAAGGGCCTCAGCACCAGGTTGAATCCGATCCACATGACGATCAGCGCCACCAGCCGCAGCACCCAGGTGAGGATGCGGTTCGACTCGTGGGCGTGGGCGTAGAGCTCCTGGGCGGCCTTGGTGCCGGTCTCGCCGAGGAAGACGTCGCGGCCGTTGGAGGCCTGGTAGGGTCCGAAGCCCGGCCCCACCTGTTTCGCCACCACCGTCACCGGCCCCTCCGGCAGGACGGTATAGGAGATGCGGATGTCGCCGACGGCGGGGCTGCCGGCGTCGTAGCCGACATAGACGTTGCCGTCGGCGAGCCGGGCCTGGTTGCCGAAGCGGGACTGGAAGGGGCGCAGCTGGGCGTCGGTCACCTCGAGGCGGCGCTCGGCCGAGCCGCCGAAAAGGCCTATGACGCGGCCGTCGGCGCGGAAGGCGCCGATCGTGGCGTTGGGCGCGGTCTGGCTGCGGCCGGTGACCGGCATGGCCGGGTTCTCGTGGCCGTCGCGGCGGCGGAAGCGGCTCGAATCGATCGGACGGTCGGACCAGACGCGGGTATATTCATAGGTGGTGGTGCGCGTCTGCGAGCCGCCGGCATTGCTGCGCGTCTCGGTCCGCTGGTCTTCCTTCCACTGGTACATCTCGACCTTGCGGACGAGGCGCACGGCCTCGGTGGTGATCTGGAAGTCGGCGTCGGTCAGACGGCCGCCCGAGCGCAGGTCGCCCGAGACGTGGACGAGCTTGCCCTCGTTGGCCGGATCGACGCGCGTCGGCGGCACCGTCACGGTCAGGCCGGCGCCCTCGTTGAGGGCCCGAGTCGTGCCGATGGCGCGGCCCTCGTTCCAGAAGATGCCCCAGACCGTGGCCGCCACCAGCGCGAGGCCGACGAGAATGCCGGTGATGGACTGCCACAGCCTCTCGAGGAAGCCGACATGCTCCGTGGTGACGTCGCCGCCTTCCGCGGGGCCCGCGCTCCAGCCTTCCGAATCCATGCTCATCTGTTTCCCCCATATCTGGTGGGGGCAATCCGCCACGGCCGTGTTTCAACGCGCCCGCGCTGGTGGCGACGACTGTTTCAGGAGCGCAATCAGGGGGTGGCGATGAGCCGGTAGCCGATGCCGCGGACGGTCTGCAGGTGCAGCGGGTTGGCCGGATCGACCTCGATCTTGCGGCGCAGGCGGTTGACCTGCACGTCGACGGTGCGCTCGTTGATGTCGCCGCCGGGCGCCGCGAGATCGTAGCGCGGCACGGTCTCGCCGGGCTTCACGGCGAGAACCCGCAGCATGTCCTTCTCGCGATCGGTCAGGCGCACCACCTCGTCACCCTTCCTCAGTTCCAGCCGGCTGATGTGGAAGTGGAAGTCGCCGAACTTGACGGCTTCCACCACGGGCTGCGGCGAGGGCATGGCGCGCCGCAGGATGCCACCGATGCGCAGCAGCAGTTCGCGCGGCTCGAAGGGCTTGGGCAGGTAGTCGTCGGCGCCGATCTCCAGGCCGGTCAGGCGGTCGGAGAGGTCGGCGCGGGCCGTCAGCATGAGGATGGGGATGGCGCGGGCCGGTCCGGCAGTGCCCTCGCGGATCGCGCGGGCCAGTTCGAAGCCCGTCTCCCCCGGCATCATCACGTCGAGGATCAGGAGGTCGAAGGTGAGGCCGTCCAGCTTCTTGCGGGCGGCGGCGGCATGGCCCGCGGTGGTGATGCGGTAGCCGTTGTTGGTGAGGTAGCGGGCGAGCGTCTGGCGGATCACGCGGTCGTCGTCGACGATCAGCAGGTGCGGCGCGTCGTCGGCCGGCGGTTTCAGCGACGTCGACATGCCGTCAGCGCTCCTTGCCGCGCTGCAGGGCGCGATCGGCCTGGGTGATCATCCGCGTCACGTCCTCGCGTCCCTCGGGATCGATCATCGCATAGAGGAAGCGCACCGCCTGGTCGCGGGTGGTGCCGGACTGGGCGATGGCGCGGGCGAAGCGCTCGGTCTGCAGCTTGGCCAGTTCGAGGGCGAGCGCCCTGCCCTTCTCGGTGACAGCCAGCAGGCGCTGGCGGCGGTCGACCTGGCCCTCCTTCTGGAGGATGAAGCCCTGCTCGACCAGCTCCTTCAGCACCCGCGCCAGGCTCTGCTTGGTGATCTTGAGGATGTCGAGGAGATCGGCGACCCGAATCTCCGGATGCCGGAAGACGAAATGCAGCACGCGGTGGTGGGCGCGGCCGAACTGGTAGCGCTCGAGGACGTGATCGGGATCGCCGACGAAATCGCGATAGGCGAAGAACATCAGCTCGATCAGTTCATAGGCGGGGTCGCGACCCGGCGGCTCCGTTCCCGCCGAAGCGGTGCCGGAGGTAGTGCGGCGCTGGGCCGTCGAGACATTTATGTCAGCCATGTTGACATATTCGATGCCGATTGTTACTCATCTGCCCGCATTCACGAAACGATCGTACCCAAAGGCTGCTCACCCCGTCGGGAATCGTCGCTCAGCGCCGGCTCTCGCATGACAAGGTTAGCCGGACCCGGCCCAGTTCGCAAAACGCGATGTGGACGCCCGAGAAGCCCGGAGAGTACAGGAGGAAGACATGTCTCTGGTCCCGTTCCACGACCGCGATGGCTTTATCTGGATGGACGGCAAGCTGATCCCCTGGCGGGATGCGCAGGTCCACGTCCTGACCCATGGCCTGCACTACGCCTCCGCCGTATTCGAGGGTGAACGGGCCTATGGCGGCACGATCTACAAGTGCACCGAACATTCCGCCCGCCTGCGCAAGTCGGCCGAGATCCTCGACTTCGAGATTCCCTTCTCGGTGGCGGAGATCGACGCCGCGAAGATGGCGACGCTGAAGGCGAACGGCCAGACCGACGCCTATGTGCGCCCGGTCGCCTGGCGCGGCTCGGAAATGATGGGCGTCTCGGCCCAGCACAACAAGATCCACCTCGCCATCGCCACCTGGGAATGGCCGAGCTATTTCGACCCGGCGACCAAGATGAAGGGCATCCGCCTCGACATCGCGGAATACCGGCGTCCCGACCCGGCGACGGCGCCCTCGACCTCGAAGGCGGCGGGTCTCTACATGATCTGCACCATCTCCAAGCACAAGGCGGAGAAGAAGGGCTATGCCGACGCCCTGATGTTCGACTGGCAGGGCCGCGTCGCCGAATGCACCGGCGCCAACGTCTTCTTCATCAAGGACGGCCAGGTGCACACGCCGATCGCCGACTGCTTCCTCGACGGCATCACCCGTCGCACGGTCATCGACCTGTGCAAGAAGCGCGGCTTCGAGGTGGTTGAGCGGCGGATCATGCCGGAGGAGCTGTCGAGCTTCAACGAGTGCTTCATCACCGGCACCGCTGCCGAGGTGACGCCGGTCTCCGAGATCGGCCCCTATCGCTACACGCCCGGCAACATGTCGAAGACGATCATGGACGACTACACGGTGGAAGTCACGCCGAAGGCCGTCGCGGCCTGAGTTTACGCCGTAACGGATGTGCGAAGGCCGGGCCCGTCCCGGCCTTCGTGCTTTGTGGATCGGGGTTGCGCCCGATCTGTCGCTTTCCGCAGCGGCGCTGCTAGGCTGTCCCGGAGCGGCGGCCGGACGGATGGCGGCCCGCCGCGACGACCAAACCATCCAGAGCGGAAGCAGAACCATGAAACGGATCGTCTCGTCCCTCGCGCTCGCCGCGGCTATCGGCATGGGCGCCGCCAGCGGCACGGCGCTCGCCCAGACGTCGGGCGCGACGCTGCGCAACATCCAGAACGCGGGTGTCGTCAAATGCGGCGTCAGCCCGAGCCTCGCCGGATTCTCCCAGCCCGACAGCGCGGGAACCTGGACCGGCATCGACGTCGACCTCTGCCGCGCCCTTGCCGCGGCGATCTTCAACGACCCGAACAAGGTGCGCTACTCGCCGCTCTCGGCGAAGGATCGCTTCACCGCGCTGCAGTCGGGGGAAGTCGACCTCCTGTCCCGCGTCACCACCTGGACGCTGCAGCGCGACACTGCGCTCGGCCTGAACTTCGCCGGCGTCAACTACTATGACGGCCAGGGCTTCATGGTGCGCAAGTCGCTGAACGTGAAGACGGCGCGCGAACTATCCGGCGCCTCGGTCTGCGTGCAGACCGGCACCACGACCGAGCTCAATGTCGCCGACTATTTCCGCACCAACGGCATGCGCTACGAGCCGGTGGTCTTCGCCACGGCCGACGAGACGCTGAAGGCCTACGAATCGGGCCGCTGCGACGTCTTCACCACCGACGCCTCGGGTGTCTATTCGCAGCGTCTCAGCCTCGCCAAGCCCGACGACCACATGGTCCTGCCGGACATCATCTCCAAGGAGCCGCTCGGGCCGGTGGTGCGCCACGGTGACGACCAGTGGTTCGACATCGTGAAATGGACCCATTTCGCGATGGTGACTGCCGAGGAACTCGACATCACCAAGGTCAATCTCGACCGCATGCTGCAGTCGACCAATCCGGAGATCCGCCGCGTGCTCGGCGTCGAGGGCAATGGCGGCGAGGCCCTCGGCCTGACCAAGGACTGGGTGGTCCGTATCGTCCGCCATGTCGGCAATTACGGCGAGGTCTTCGACCGCAATCTCGGCGCCGGCTCGCGCCTCGGCATCGCGCGCGGCCTCAACGCGCTGTGGAACAAGGGCGGCCTGCAATACGCCCCGCCCATCCGCTGACGCGCCTCGCGGGCGGGCGCTTCAGAAGAGGCGGCCGCCCAGCGGCACATCGTGACCGGGGCCGATCAGCACGACCTCGCCCTCGGCGTCGGGAACGCCGAGGGTCAGAACCTCCGACATGAACTTGCCGATCTGCCGCGGCGGGAAATTGACCACCGCCAGCACCTGACGGCCGACCAGTGCCTCCGGCCGGTAGTGGCGCGTGATCTGCGCCGACGATTTCTTGCGGCCGACTGCCTCGCCGAAATCGATGACCAGCTTGATGGCGGGCTTGCGCGCCTCGGGAAAGGGCTCCGCCGCGACGATCACGCCGACGCGGATGTCGACCTTCATGAAATCGTCGAAGCCGATGGTCGGGCTGGGCTCGGCAGGCAGCATGAGGCTCTCGCGCATGAAAAAGGCCGGGACGGACCCGGCCTTTCTCGCGCATTGCCGAAGAAGGTCAAGCGGCCGCGTCAGACAGGGGTGACCTTCGGGTCGCGAAAGTCGTCGCCGCGCCAGCCGCGCTCCGGCATGTCGCGATCCTCGGCCGCGGAGCCCCACGACGACGACCGCCGGCGCCCGGCAAAGGGCAGGCAGAGGAGGCTGCGGAGCGGGGCCGCGAGCTGCTCCACCGATTTCAGCGTCCTCGCCGCGCGGCCGGCCTTGGAGAGCTCCTCGTCCAGGACGCGCATGGTGCGGGCGAGCGCGGGATCCTCGTCGTCAAGCCAGGCCCGCACCACCTTGGCGAAGGCGATGGCAAGGCCCTGGGCGCGGATCATGCCGCCGGCGCCGGGCACCTCTACGCCCGCGGCCGCCAGCATCCAGCGCTGCGAGCGCCGGGCGACGCCGTTGAGCGCCAGGGCAAGGCCCGGATCGCGCATGGCCGCGCGCGACAGGTTGCGGATCGCGGCCTTGTGGGGCGTGAGGAGATCGAGGCGGCGCATCAGCACGTCGAAGAGCTTTTCCTTGACGTCCTGCTCGGCGAGGTCGGCATCGATCCCGTCCAGCACCGCCCGATCGATGCCGGCGGAGAAGGCCTCGACGATGGCGAAGCGCGAGTCGAATTCGCCGCGGATGTCGCCGAGCGACAGGCCGGACCGCGCGGCGATGTCGGCAAGCGTCACCGCCTCGAAGTCCCGCTCGGCGAGCAGCGCCATGAAGGCGGCGACCACGGCGTCGCGGCGCCCCGGCGTGGCGGTGGAGGTCTGGGTCGCGTCGGTCATGGCCGTCTCCGTCGGTGGAAGCCCCTGCCCCAGAGATAGGTCGCGCGCGTCAGCCCGCCAGCTCCCGCGAGCGTTTCGCCGCAGCCGCGATGGCGGCGACGAAGGCGGCATCGATCCCCTCGGGGCCCATCAGCACCTGCAGGGCGGCATGGGTGGTGCCGTTGGGCGAGGTGACGTTCTGCCTCAGCGTCGCCGGCTCGACGTCGGGCGAGCGATGCATGAGCTCGCCTGCGCCCTCGACGGTCGCCCGGGCGAGCCGGGCCGCGAGGTCGGGCGGCAGGCCGGCGGCGGCGCCCGCCTTCGCCATCACCTCCGCGAGGAGGAAGACATAGGCCGGGCCGGAGCCGGAGACGGCGGTGACGATGTCGATCCAGTCCTCGCGCAGCAGCCATTCGACACGGCCGACGGCGGAGAGCAGGGTCTCCACCGCGGCGCGCTGGGCCGCGGAGACCTGGTCGCTGGCGGCGGCGCCGGTAATGCCGCGGCCGACGGCGGCCGGCGTGTTGGGAATGGTGCGGACGACGGCCGTCCCCGCCCCGAAGACCTCCTCCAGCCGGGCGATGGTCTTGCCGGCCATGACGGACACGACGACCGTGCGCGGCCCCACCAGGTGGCGGACGAGCGGCATGACGTCGTCGGCGATCTGCGGCTTGACGGCGAGGATCAGCACGTCGGCGACGGCAGGCTCGGCCGGGTCGAGGGCGATGCCGTGCTCGTCGATGATGGCCTGGACATTGGCGGGCGGCCGGGGGTCGACGACGGTGATGCGGGCGGGCGGCAGGCCGTGGCCGAGCCAGCCGCGCAGCAGGGCGCCGCCCATCTGGCCGGCGCCAACCAGCACGACGTGGCCGGTGAAGGTGGCGAGGGAGCGGGAAGCGGCGGCGTCTGTCATGGCATCCTCAGGGGCTGGTCGCCCCCACGGATAGCCGCCCTGCCCGGCCCTGTCACGCCTCGCCGGCGGTCTCGAACAGTGCCGAATCCATCGCCTCGCGTGCCGACTTGCCGGCCCAGACGACGAACTGGAAGGCCTGGTAGTAGCGGTCGCAGGCCTCCATGGCCGCATCGAGCTGGGCCTCGCACTGGCGGCCGGAGGCCTCCGCGCCGCCGGCCAGCAGCAGGGCGTGGCGGAACATCACCACGCCTTCCTGCGGCCAGAGGTCGAAATGGCCGAGCCAGAGCTGCTCGTTGATGAGCTGGATGAGCTCCTTGACCTCCGCCCGCCGGCGGTCGGGAACCTTCAGGTCGAAGGCACAGGCGAGATGAAGCGATTCGATATCGTCCATCCATGTGAAGGAGGCATGATAGTCGGCCCATCGGCCGGTGACGGAGAGGGTGATCTCGTCATCCCCCGAACGGTCGAACGACCATTCGTTGAGAGCCGCCAGGTTCTCCACCAGATCGACGGGATTGACCTGCCGGTCGGTGCTTTCGATATCGATCAAGGACATTCCGCCCCCGTGCGGTTCGCTCGGTTGTCGGACAGACGCGACGGGACGCAACTGGACACGGGACCGGCGGGCGACCGGCTTGTGAAGCCGGCTGCAAGCTTTTGATTCGACTGTTCGAATCGATCCCTGACCCAGACCCTAACGCAGGATGGCGGCGCTGCCTACTGACCCGACAAGCGATCCGGGATTCGCCTTGCCGCCGCAATCGCGGCGCCGTCCTTATCCACACGGGAAGGTCGTCAGGGCGCCCGTCCTCCACCGTTTGCCTCCGCGGCTGGCATGGCGGGCTCAACCAGCAATTTGCCTAAAATGCGGGCATGCTGCCGAGGCGTGCGGCAGGTGAAATCCAGCCATGCAGGCATTCCGGTTGTGCGCTGCACACGAACACGCCATCTTCGGGGGGTCGATAGCTTTTTTGGGTCACGTCCTCCCTGTGACCCTCGCGTCGCTGTCGGCGTTCCCCTCTGGAAGGCGGCTTCCTGGTGTTCGTCATCGGAAGCCGAAACTCAAAAGGCCGGGCTCGACGAGCCCGGCCCTTTTTTTGGTCTCCGCCCCGGCTCACGCGGCGCGGGTCTGGACGATCTTCTCGGCGTCGCGACCGGTCAGTTCGGCGAGATGGTCGAACTGCGAGGTGAAGGACCCCACCCCCGCCGTCGCCGAGCGGATCTCGACGATGAGGTCGCCGACCTCGGCCTCCGGCATGAGGGCCGAGACCACGTCCCAGCCGGGCCAGCGCTCGCGCGCGTCGAAGCCGAGGATCTGGCCCCGCCGCGCCGAGACGATGGCGTTGACCCGCGCCGTGGCGTCGGAGGGTACCGCCACCTCGATGCGCAGGACCGGCTCCAGCAGCACCGGATGGCAGGCCGGCAGGGCCTCCTGGATGGCGATCCGACCGGCCTGCTGGAAGGCCATGTCGGAACTGTCCACCGTGTGGAAGCTGCCGTCGGTCAGGGTCACGGCGAGATCGACGACGGGAAAGCCGAGCGGCCCCTTGCGCAGGGCATCGGCCACGCCGTCGCGGACTGCCGGGATATACTGCTTGGGCACGACGCCGCCGGTGATCCGGTCGTCGAACTGGAAGCCCTCGCCGCGCGACACCGGCCTGACGTCGATGACCACGTCGCCGAACTGGCCGTGGCCTCCCGACTGCTTGCGGTGGCGGCCGCGGACGCCCGTCGCCGACTTCTTGATGGTCTCGCGATAGCCGATGGCCGGCCGCCCCTGGTTCACCGCCACACCGTAGCGGTTCGACAGCTTTGCCAGGGCGACGCGCAGGTGCATTTCCCCCTGCCCGGCCAGGATGATCTCGCCCGTGCCGGCGTCATGGGTGACGGTGAGCGATGGATCCTCGTCGCGCAGCTTGCCGAGGGCGAGGCCGAGGCGCACGTCGTCCTTGCGGTCCCGCGCCGACAGGGCGAGGGCGAGCACGGGCTGCGGCGCCTCGATGGCGACCAGCGGCGCGAGGGGCGTCCGGCCCGTGGTGACCGCCTCGCCGGTCGCCACATGGTCGAGCTTGCCGAGCGCCACCGTGTCGCCCGCCTTCGCCTCGCGCAGCTTCTCGACACCCGGCCCGAAGAGCCGGAACAGGCCGGAGGCGCGCTCCGCCACCCCGGCGGCGCCGGTCAGAATGGCGCCCTCCGACAGGCTTCCCGACAGCAGGCGCGCGACCGAGATCTTGCCGCCATGGGCGGTGTGGACGGTCTTCATCACCTGCGCCACCGTCTCGCCGGGTGCGACGCCGAGGCGTTCGGCAGCGGCAGCGACCGTCGGCACGTCATGCCGCAGGGTCTTCAGGAGCCGCAGCACGCCGTGGGTCTGTAGCGCCGAACCGAAGAGCACGGGCACCACCAGGCCCGCGGCGAGCTCCCGACCGAGGTCGTCGAAGACGCGGTCGCGCGGCGGCTCGAGGTCGGAGAGCAGCGTCTCCATCAGCTCGTCGTCATGGTCGGCGAGCGTCTCCAGCATGGAGAAGCGCGCCTCCTTCTCGCGGTCGAGATCCTCCCCGTCGAGCGGGATGACCTCGGAGGCCGCGTGCTCGCGATAGACGAAGGCCCTCTCCAGGGCGAGGTCGACGAAACCCGAGACGATCCCGTTCGACCAGATGGGGATCTGCCGCAACAGCAGCGGCACCCGCGAGGCTGGCCGCAGCAGTTCCAGCGTCTCGCGCAGGCGACGGCTCGCCTTGTCGATCTTGTTGATGAAGAGGATGCGCGGAATGCCGCGATCCTCCAGCTCACGCAGGATCACGCCGAGGGCGGGAACCTTCTTCTCGTCGGCCTCACAAACCACGACCGCCGCATCGACGGCCGGGATGACGCTGCGCATGTCGTGCAGGAAGTCGACCGATCCCGGGCAGTCGACGAAGGTATAGTCGTCCCCCATGAACGAGGTCGTGGCGAAGCCGGCCTCGACACTCATCCTGAACTGGCGGGATTCGGCGCTGGAATCGGAAACCGTGCTGCCGCTCTCGATCGAGCCCATCCTCGGAATGGCGCCGGTGCGCTCCAGCACCGCCTCCAGCAAGGTGGTCTTGCCGCTCTGGAACGGGCCCACCAGCGCAATGCACCGGGGACCCGACTGTCGTCTGCCGGCTTGATCGCCCATGTCTGCAACCCCTCGTGTCGGGGCCCGGGCGAGAAGGTCGACCCGGAAGTGACAGGCCAAACGGAGGATCTTGTTCGGGGACCTCGCGTGGGAACCATCGTCCTCCTGCGCGGCCCCGGGCGCAAGGGCGCCGTCTCGCGCTGCAACGAGGGCAGCGATGCGAGGAACGCGGCCTCAGCGCTGCGGCGGGCGGCGGACCGAACCTGTGCGGATATCGTCGTCGGAGACCGGCGCGCGGGCAGTCTGGAGGCCTTCGGCCAGATCCTTGGAGCCCCGATCGATGAACTGTGCAAGAAGGACGGAGGCGGCGGCGACCGCAATCAGGACCCAGCGGGACATCGACACCTCGGCACCGGAACAAGCGACGACTTTTTGTCGCACGAACGTGGTTAAGGGAGCGTTTCGCCGGCCGGCGGGCCGTTTTCGGCTACCCCCATCACGCAACAGTGAGAGTCTGCCGCATTTTCGCCCGGAACCATCGCCCTTCCACCATGGTTTCGATCACTGTCGTTCACCGGACGACCGGCAGACGCCAGCCCGATTCCCCCGGTCGGGACGGCGTCGCCGCACAGACATCAGGACGGAGTTGCCGAATGCTGCATTCGCCTCAATCCTTCCGCATCGGAGCCCCCAAGGCGGGTTTCGGCCGCGGCTATCCCCGTGTCCCCACCATCGTCTCCGCCGGCATCGTTGCCGCGCTGCTCATCGCCCTCCTCGTCGCCGGTATCTCGCTCACCACCGAGCTGATCGGGCCGGCAGGTCTTGAGGACGGCGCGGAGGCCGAGACCCTGGTCCTGTCCGGCACGGTCGTCGTCCTGACGCTCGGCCTCGCCGCACTGCTCGTCGCCATGCTGCGGCGCTACGTCTCCGTCAGCCAGGACCGTAAGGATCCGCCAATCGCTGCATGAGGGAAACACGGCCCCATGCTGGTATCCCGTCCCCATCGCCGCGCCGTTCTGGCCTCCGGCCTGTCGGCTGCCGCCCTGTTCGGCCTTGCACCGCGGTCCGGTCTCGCGCGGGCCGTACGCGCCGACGCGCCGGGCCAGCCCCTCGCCGTCACCACCATGGCCGGCGGACTCGAGCATCCCTGGGGGCTCGCCTTCCTTCCCGACGGGTCTTTCCTCGTCACCGAGCGCCCGGGCCGGCTTCGCCGGATCACGCCGGACGGCGAGGTCTCGCAACCGCTCGAGGGCGGACCGCGGGTTCTCG
Source organism: Pseudomonadota bacterium (assembly GCA_023416965.1). Lineage (GTDB taxonomy): Bacteria > Pseudomonadota > Alphaproteobacteria > Rhizobiales > Phreatobacteraceae > Phreatobacter. The sequence goes on from JAEZGJ010000152.1 coordinate 17,923, forward strand.
CCCGTGGACAGGGCGGCCTCCTCGGCATCGCGCTCGGGCCCGACTTCGCCCGGAACCGGCAGGTCTTCCTCAGCTTCGCCGAGGCCCGTGAAGGCTCGACCAACGGCACCGCCGTGTTCCGCGCGCGCCTCTCCGGCTCCGGCGACGCGCTGGAGGATGGCCGCGTCATCTGGCGCCAGCAGCCGGCCTTCGCCAGCAGCAACCATTTCGGCTCGCGCATCGTCCCGGACCGCTCGGGAAATCTCTTCGTCACGACCGGCGACCGGTTCAGCCAGATGGACCTGAGCCAGGACCCGTCGAACACCATCGCCAAGATCATCCGCATCACGCCGGACGGAGAGCCGGCGCTGGACAACCCGCGCGCCGCAGGCCGGTCCGGCTGGGCGCCGGATGTGTGGGCCATCGGCTTGCGCAACGTCCAGGGGGCCGCCCTGCATCCCGAAAGCGGCCTGTTATGGGTCAGCAACCACGGCCCGCGCGGAGGTGACGGGCTCTATGCCGTCCGGCCGGGCGAAAATTACGGCTGGCCGCTGATCTCCTGGGGCACCCATTACGACGGCCGGCCGGTGAACGGCGGGCTGCGGCAGCGGGAGGGTCTGGTCCAGCCGCTCGTGCACTGGACGCCGTCGATCGCGCCGGCGGGCCTCACCTTCTATACGAGCGACCTCATGCCCGGCTGGAAGGGCAGCGCCTTTTCCGGAGCCCTGGCGGGGCGCATGCTGGTGCGGATCATCCTCGACGGCGAGCGCGTGGTCGGCCAGGAGCGCCTGCTCACCGAGCTCGGCCACCGCTTCCGCGACGTGCAGGCGGGGCCTGACGGGGCGCTGTGGGCGCTCACCGACGCCCGCGACGGCGCCCTCCTGCGCATCGCCCCGCCCGCGCGCTGAACTCAGACGTCGGCGATCCGCGGGTGCGGCGTGAGGACCACGCAATGGTGGCCCATGGCGTCCCCTCCCAGAATGAAATGCTGGGCGGAGAAACTCTCCATGAGGTCGTTCTCGTAGAGCTTCACCGCGTCGCGCCGGCAGATGAGGAACTTCGCCGCTGCGACGATATCCTCCCGGTCGATGACGCACATGAGGCACATCTCCGGATGAGCCGAGAGATAGGCGTGCACCGTGACCACCAGGAACGGGTAGCCGGGGTGGAGCATGTCGTCGAGGCAGATCAGGCCCTGCGGATGGAGCCGGGCGTGGGCCAGCGCCAGGTCGTGTCCGAGCGCCTCGTGCGAATGGTCGCCGTCGATATGGATGAAGCGCAGCGGACCGCGCCCGGTGAGGCCGGCGAACTCGTCGATGGTCAGCTTGCTGGTGTCGAAGGGGCGCGGCGTGAAGCGGTCGGGGCTGAGGCCGCAGCGCGCCGCATTGGCCACGAAGCGGTCGAGGACGTGGTCATCGGGCCAGGAGAAGATGTCGAAGCCGTAGCCGTGTTCCCCCGCAGCCAGGGCATGGCTCATGGCGATGAAGAAGCGCCCCTCGAAGGTGCCGATCTCGGCGAGGCTGCCGCGTATGCCCATTTCACTCTGGCGGCGCAGCAGATGGCCGCAAATGGTCGCCGAGAAGCGGGAGGACATGCCGGGGACGGTGTCGTAGCCCCCGGCGAGATAGGCGTCGAGGGCGGGAATGCCGCTGACGAAGGCGCGAGTCATGCGGTTCTCCCCTGGAAGACGAAAAAGGCGCCGGCGGCGATCAGCGCGAAACCGATCGCATGGTTCCACGACAGCTGTTCCTTGAGCACCACCACCGAGAAGACGGCGAAGACGACGAGGGTGATGACCTCCTGGATCGTCTTGAGCTCGGCGGCGCTGTAGACCTCGTGGCCGATGCGGTTGGCCGGAACGGCGAGGCAATATTCGAAAAAGGCGATGCCCCAGCTCGCCACGACCACCAGGGTGAGCGGTGCGGCCTTGAACTTCAGGTGGCCGTACCAGGCGAAGGTCATGAAGACGTTGGAGGCGAGCAGCAGCAGGATGGGGGAGACGAAGGGCGAGGTCAGCGACGCCATGGGGAACTCCGGTGGTCTCGCCCATGGCTAGCACGAACCGGGCCGCGACAGCACGGCCGCCGCGGCGGGTCATGGCACGCAATTGGCGACCGTCCAGACCCCGTCGAGCGGGCCGCCGCGGACGATGAAGCTTTCGCCGAGGTCGTACCGCCCTGCCCGCTCCCAGTGCAGCGCCACGGGCACGCGATCGAGGGCGTAGGCCATGTGGTGGCTGGGGCCGGACGTGCCGGGAATCTCGTCGAAGGTGAGATAGGCCGTTCGGTCGCCGATGCGGCCTCGCCAGATCTGGCGCCCGTAAGTCCGCGTCCGTCCGTCCGCCGCGCGCTGGCGCCAGGCGGGATGGGCGAAGGCCTCCGCCGTGAAGACCAGCCCCTTGTCCGACCGGATCTGCGGCTTCGACGGATGGCAAGCGGCGTGAGTGCGTCCCGCCGTCACGACCACGGCGAAAGAGGATAACAGGCTGCGTCGGTTCATCGCGTCCTCCGGCGGACCGCGATAGGCCCTCGAGGTTTCTGCCGCGATCCGCGCAGTGCCCTCAACCGTATCTGAGCTTGAGAGCGACGATGGTGAGCTGCAGCGCCAGACTCACCGTGTTGGAGAGGATGAGCGGCAGGTCGCCCAGCGAGATGCCGTAGACCAGCCAGAGGGCGATGCCGCAGGAAAAGGCGGCATAGGCCGGCAGCGAGATGGCGCGGGTGTCACGGGTGCGGATGATGCGCAGGGCCTGCGGCAGCCAGCAGAAGGTCGTAACGAAAGCCGCGGTCAGGCCGATATAGGGAACGAGGGTCTGCGGCAGCACGTTGGCCTCCGGGGCGAGTCTGGCCGACTCGCCATAGCGTGATTGGATGACGGGCCGGCGGGCCTATAGCGTGTCGCAACGACAAAGGGAGCCCCCATGCTGATCAAGTCGAAGCGCGGATGGGAATTGCCGGAATCCGCCGTAACCCCCGAGGACGTGTTCCTGTCGCGGCGCAGCCTGATGGCGGCCGGGGCGGGCCTCGCCACGACGGTGCTCGCAGGACCCGCCGCGGCGCAGCAGGCGGACCCGACCGCCGACCTCTATCCCGTCCGGCGCAACGAGACCTATACGGTGGAGCGGCCGCTGACGGCGGAGACCGTCGCCGGCAACTACAACAATTTCTACGAGTTCGGCACGTCGAAGCAGGTGGCCCGCGCCGCCCAGGCGCTGCCCATCCGCCCGTGGACGGTGAAGATCGACGGCCTGGTCGAGAAACCGCAGACGATCGACATCGACAAGCTGATCCGCGCCATGCCGCTGGAGGAACGCGTCTATCGCTTCCGCTGCGTCGAGGCCTGGGGCATGACGGTTCCCTGGACTGGTTTCCCGATCAAGGCGCTGATGGACATGGTCCAGCCGCAGGGTTCGGCGAAATATCTGCGCATGGAGACGTTCGACACCCAGAGCTGGGCGCCGGGCATGCGCTCGCCCTGGTATTCCTGGCCCTATGTGGAGGGGCTCGCCATCGACGAGGCGGCGCACGATCTCGCCATTCTCGTCACCGGCATCTACGGCAAGCCGGTGCCGCGCCAGCACGGCGCGCCGCTGAGGCTCATCGTGCCGTGGAAATACGGGTTCAAGTCGGTCAAGTCGATCGTCCGCATCTCCTTCGTCGAGCAGCGCCCGCAGAGCTTCTGGGAGCGGCTGCAGGGCGGCGAATACGGTTTCTGGGCCAATGTGAACCCGGCCGTCGCCCATCCGCGGTGGAGCCAGGCGACGGAGGAGCTGATCGGCGGCGGCGGACGCGTGCCGACCCAGCTCTTCAACGGCTACGGCGAATATGTCGCGCCGCTCTATCGCGGCCGCGAGCGCGAGCGCCTCTGGGCCTGAGGCTCAGGCCGCCGGTTCGCAGCGGAACCCCTCGCGCCACGGCCGGATGCGCCCGACCGAGGGTGAGGGGAAATGCGCCATGCAGCACAGCGTGTCGGTGTCGCAATAGCGCTCGAGGAAGGCGCGCCGCGTGCGCGCCGCCTCCACCCTGTCGACGTCGAACTTCGTGGAGAGATCGGGCAGGAGCGCCTGCAGCGGCGAGTGGATGAGGTCGCCGGGCGCCACCGCCGCGTCGCGTCCCTTGCCGAAGGCGATGGAGACGTGGCCGGGCGTGTGCCCCGGGGTCGGTATCAGCCGGACATGGTCGCCGATGGCGTGATCGCCCGCGACCAGATCGGCCCTCCCCGCCTCCACCACCGGCAGCACGCTGTCCTGGAACGGGAAGACCGGCGCCCTTGCGTCCGCCGCCTGCCAGTGCTTGAACTCGCGGGCAGCGAAGACGTAGCGCGCCTTCGGGAAGGTCGGCACCCAGCGGCCGTTCTCGAGCCGCGTGTTCCAGCCGACATGGTCGGCATGAAGATGGGTGCACATGACGTAATCGACGTCCTCCACGCTCAGCCCCGCCGCCGCGAGCCCGTACATGAAGCGCGTGTCGGTCTTGCCGTGCCAGTCGGGTCGCGTCGGGCGGTGCTTGTCGTTGCCGATGCAACTGTCGACCAGCACGACATGATGGGGCGTTCGCACCACATAGGTCTGGAAGGCGAGGCTGAGCCGCCCGTCGGCGGCGAGGCCGCCGGCGCCCGCGAGCCAGTCGCGCGCGGCGGCCAGCGTCTCCGGCGTCAGGTCCGGCAGCATCTCCAGCGGATCGAGGAAGCCGCCCTCCTGCTCGACGATGCGGTGGATCGTGAGGTCGCCGGCGTGGAAGGTGTCGGTCATGGCGGGCGGATCCGTGGTTCGAGAGACGGGGTTCTGCGACCCCGGGGAAAGGGCTCGACACGCCCGAATGCCGAAGCTGCGGCAGATTGTCGTGCCCCTCGACAAGAGTCTGTACTCCGCGCCGGCGCCGTGGCCAAGTTCGGCGCGAAGGGGATGAGGCTGGCCCGACCAGGTCAGCCGCGGGGTTGATGGCATGCGACATTTTCTGTTCTGCGCACTGGCGGCGGCGGGTCTTGCAGGGTGCACGCCCGATCTCACCCTCGCCACGGCGGAGCCCTACACGCCGCAATGGTGCGAAGCCGCCAAGGCCCAGTCCGGCAACGCCAGTTCCCTCTATGCGGTCGCCAGGTGCCACGAGCGCAACGTCCCCGGCTTCGCCCAGGACGACAATGTCATCGTCTTCTACCTCAACGAGGCGGCGCGCCGCGGCCATGTCGAGGCCGGGGCCGCGCTCGCCGCCCGCGGCCAGCCGCTTCCAGACGACGACCTCAGGCGCGAGGCGG
>JAEZGJ010000153.1 GCA_023416965.1 Pseudomonadota bacterium
CCGGGGCGGCCGCCCCCCGCGCGCCGCCCCCCGCGGGACGGTGGGGGTGGGGCCATTGCATCCATGGCCCTCCCGCCGTACAGCCGCCAGGCCCGGTGACTCCCCAGCCGCCCTCCGCTAATCCTCCCCCATGACCCAGCCGACCAAGGCCGATCTGCGCGCCGCCGCGCTCGCCCGCCGCGACGCCCTCGACCCCGCCGCCCGCATCGAGGCGGCCCTCGTCCTCGCCGAGACCTTCCCGCTCGACCTGATCCCGGTCGCTGGCCGGGTCGTCTCCGGCTTCCTCCCCATCCAGTCCGAGATCGACGTGCGGCCGCTGATGGACCGCCTGCGCCGGGCCGGCGCGCGCCTGGCGCTGCCCGCCTTCCCGGACCGGAAGGGGCCGATGATCTTCCGCGAACTCGTCCGCGGCGCCGATCTCGTCCCGATGGGGTTCGGCACTTACGGGCCGGGCCCGGAAGCCGCCGAACTGGACCCCGACATCCTGCTCACGCCGCTCGCCGCCTTTGACGCGAGTGGCAACCGCATCGGCTACGGCAAGGGCCATTACGACATGGCCCTCGCCCGGCTCGACGCGCTTGCCCCGCGCACCGCCGTCGGCATCGCCTTCGCCTGCCAGGAGGTTGACGCCGTGCCGCACGAGCCGCATGACCGGAAGCTGGATCATCTCCTCACCGACACCGGTTTCAGGACCTTCTGATGCGCCTCCTCTTCCTCGGCGACGTCGTCGGCAAGGCCGGCCGCACCGCCGTCACCGAAAAGCTGCCCGGGCTGATCGCCGAGCTGAAGCTCGACTGCGTGGTGGTCAACGGCGAGAACGCCGCCCACGGCTTCGGCATCACCGAGGCGATCTACGAGGAACTGCTGGATGCGGGGGCCGACTGCGTCACCCTCGGCAACCATTCCTGGGACCAGCGCGAGGCCCTCGTCTTCATCGACCGCGCGCCCCGCCTCGTCCGCCCGGTGAACTATCCCGCCGGGACGCCCGGCCGCGGCGCGGCCCTCGTCGAGGCGAAGAACGGCGCGCAGGTTCTGGTGGTGAACGTCATGGGCCGCGTCTTCATGGATGCCATGGACGATCCCTTCGCCGCCGTGGAGCGCGAGGTGGAGGCAGCGCCCCTCGGCCGGGTCGCCGATGCCATCGTCGTCGACATCCACGCCGAGGCGACCAGCGAAAAGCAGGTGATGGGCCACGTCCTCGACGGGCGCGTCTCCCTCGTCGTCGGCACCCACACCCACGTGCCCACCGCCGACCACCGCATCCTCTCCGGCGGCACCGCCTTCCAGACCGATGTCGGCATGTGCGGCGACTATGACGGCGTCATAGGCATGGACAGGGCCGAGCCGCTGCGCCGCATGCGCGAGAAGACGCCGGGAGGCAAGTTCGAGCCCGCCGGTGGCCCTGCCACGCTCTCCGGCGTCATGGTCGATATCGGTGCCAATGGCCTCGCCACCGCCGTGACGCCGCTGCGCATCGGCGGCGTTCTCGCGCCGACCTGAGCCTTACGGGAACAGCGGATCGGGAGAGGGCGCCTCCGCCGCTTCCAGCGCCAGGGGCCGCGCGACGAGCCCCGCCACGCCGAGGTCGCCGAGTCCCTCCAGAAAGTCGTCGCGGGCGGCCGCCGCCGCGAAGGCGACGACCGTCACATGGGTGCGGCCCGCGCCGTCGATGCCGGCAGCGAGGATCATGACGGCCTCGCGCAGCGACGCCTGGCGGAGGCGCTGGGCAAGAGTGGCACGGAGGCCGGCCGCGTCGCACGGCACCTCCACGAGAAGCGCCGGGCCCTCCATGGCTCAGCCGTTGCGGAAGAGGTAGCTGTAGCCGTTGATCGCCGGCACGCCGCCGAGATGGGCGTAGAGCACCCGCGACCCCCTGGGGAAGAAGCCCTTCTTCACCAGGTCGATCATGCCCTGCATGGATTTCCCCTCGTAGACCGGGTCCGTCATCATGCCCTCGAGCCGCGCCGAGAGGCGGATGGCCTCCACCGTCTCGGGCGAGGCGAGGCCGTATTCCGGATAGGCATATTCCTCGAAGAGGACGATGTCGGCGTCGGTGATGGGACGGCCGAGATCGACCAGGTCGGCGGTGCGCTCGGCGATCCGCTTGATCTGCGCCCGCGTCTCCTTCGGCGTGGCCGAGGCGTCGATGCCGATGACGCGGTCGGCGCGGCCGTCGGCGGCAAAGCCCACCACCATGCCCGCCTGGGTCGAGCCGGTGACCGAGCAGACGACGATGTAGTCGAAGGCGAAGCCGAGTTCGGCCTCCTGCGCCCGCACCTCCTCGGCGAAGCCGACGAAACCAAGGCCGCCCAGCCTGTGGTCGGAGGCGCCCGCGGGAATGGCGTAGGGCTTGCCGCCCTTGGCCTTCACGTCCTCGAGGGCATTCTCCCAGCTCTCCTTGAACTCGATGCCGAAGCCCTCGTCGACGAGCTCGACATGGGCGCCGAGAATGCGGCTCATCAGGATATTGCCGACGCGGTCATAGACAGCGTCGTTCCAGTTCACCCAGCTCTCCTGCACGAGGCGGCACTTCATGCCGAGCTTGGCGGCTACCGCCGCAACCTGGCGGGTGTGGTTCGACTGCACGCCGCCGATGGTGACCAGCGTGTCGCAGTTCTGCTTGATCGCCTCGGGAATGAGATATTCGAGCTTGCGCAGCTTGTTGCCGCCGAATGCGAGGCCGCTGTTGCAGTCCTCGCGCTTGGCCCAGAGCTCGACGCCGCCGCCGAGATGGGCGGAGAGCCTGTCGAGCTTCTCCAGCGGCGAGGGGCCGAAGGTGAGCTTATGGCGGGGGTGGCGGTCGAGTTTCAGGGCAGTGGCCATCGCGGCATCTCCGGAGATTGGGCGGAGGCGGCCACCGGCAGCCGTCCGATGGGCCATGATGGTGAGCCATCCGGAGAGTCCCGCGCTTGCGAAGTTGCACAAGAATTGCATCGTCTGTTGCGCCAAATGCCGCGGAAAGCGCAATCCAGATGAAGAAACCTCAAGTTTCGCGCAATCATAAGTCGCAGGCTGTCGCTGCTCCGGAGCCGCTCGACCGCATCGACCGCAAGATCCTCAACCGGCTGCAGCGCGACGCCGCCATTCCCAACCAGGATCTCGCCGACCAGGTGGGCCTGTCGCCTGCCCCGACCTCGCGCCGCGTCCGCCGCCTGAAGGACGAGGGCTACATCGCGCGCGAGGTCGCTCTCGTCGATCCCGCGCGGGTCGGCTCGACCCTCATCGCCTTCGTCTCGGTGGAGCTCGACCGCCAGCGCGAGGACGTGCTGCGCTCCTTCGAGCGGCACATTTCCAGCCAGCCGGAGGTGCAGCAGTGCTATTTCGTCACCGGCGAGACGGACTACATGCTGATCGTGGTGTGCCGCGACATGGACCACTACAACGACTTCGTCCGGCAGGTCCTCGCCCAGGAGCACAACATCAAGCGCTTCCGCTCGAGCTTCAACCTGCAGCGGGTCAAGTTCGATACAGGGATCTATCTGGAGGAGTGAGGGGAGGGGCGCTGCTTGCCGAGCGCCGCGCGCCCCTGTAATCGGCAGGCCATGTCGCACAACACCTTCGGCCACCTGTTCCGTGTCACCACCTTCGGCGAGAGCCACGGCGTGGCGCTCGGCTGCGTCGTCGACGGCTGCCCGCCCCGCATTCCACTGACGGAAACGGACATCCAGGCCGATCTCGACCGCCGCCGTCCCGGCACCTCCCGCTTCACCACCCAGCGCCGCGAGCCCGACGCGGTGAAGATACTCTCGGGCGTCATGGTGGACGATGACGGCGTGCAGGTGACCACCGGCACGCCCATCGCGCTGATGATCGAGAACACCGACCAGCGCTCGAAGGACTATTCCGACATCAAGGACAAGTTCCGCCCGGGCCACGCCGACTTCACCTACGAGGCGAAATACGGCATCCGCGACTATCGCGGCGGCGGGCGCTCCTCCGCGCGCGAGACGGCGGCCCGCGTCGCCGCCGGCGCCATCGCCCGCAAGGTCGTCCCGGGCCTGACCGTGCGCGGCGCCCTCGTCCAGATGGGCCCGCACGCCGTCGACCGGGAAAAATGGGACTGGGAGACTGTCGGCACCAACCCCTTCTTCTGCCCGGATCCCGACAAGGCCGCCTTCTACGAGACCTATCTCGACGGCATCCGCAAATCGGGCTCCTCCATCGGCGCGGTCATCGAGATCGTCGCCGAGGGCGTGCCGGCCGGCCTCGGCGCGCCGATTTACGGCAAGCTCGACGCCGAGATCGCCAGCGCCCTCATGGGCATCAACGCGGTGAAGGGCGTCGAGATCGGCGCGGGCTTCGCATCCGCCGCGCTCACCGGAGAGGAGAACGCCGACGAGATCCGCATGGGCAATGACGGCAAGCCGCTGTTCCTGTCAAACCATGCCGGCGGCATCCTCGGCGGCATTTCGACGGGCCAGGCAGTGGTCGCGCGTTTCGCCGTGAAGCCGACCTCCTCCATCCTCACGCCGCGCCTGACCATCGACAAGGCGGGTGGCGAAACCGACATCCTCACCAAGGGGCGCCACGACCCCTGCGTCGGCATCCGCGCTGTTCCGGTGGGCGAGGCCATGGTCGCCTGCGTCATCGCCGACCACTACCTGCGGAACCGCGGCCAGAACGGATAGGCAGGACATTTAGACCGGCCGAATTGCACGGCTGTCTCGGCAGAATTTCAGTTTGACTGAAAGTCTTTCCCTCGCCATTTTCCCCCCATGAAGCTCGACACCTGGCTCGCCCGTGCCGGCATGACTCGGCTGGCCTTCGCCCGCCAGCTCGGCGTCTCGCCAGCCACAATCACTGCGCTGTGCAACGGCGACGCGCCTTGGATGTCCCGCGAGACGGCCCAGCGCATCGCAGAGCTGACCGCGGGCGCCGTCACCCCCAACGATTTCATCGGCCTGAAGGGGCCGCGCGATGAGGAGAGAACCATGCTCGAAGCCGCCGAACGCGTGAAGGCCGCCCTCGACGCCTTCGCCAAGGGGCAGATCGTCGTGGTGACGGACGACGATGACCGCGAGAACGAGGGCGACCTCATCGTCGCCGCCTCCCTCTGCACGCCAGAGCAGATGGCCTTCATCGTCCGCCACACCTCCGGCATCGTCTGTACCCCACTGACGCTACAGGAGGCGCAGCGCCTGCGCCTCGACCCCATGGTCTCGTCCAACGACAGCCCCCACGGCACCGCCTTCACCGTCTCGGTCGACTATCGCCACGGCACCACCACCGGCATTTCCGCCGACGACCGCACCGCCACGGTCCGGGCGCTGGCCAATCCGAATGTCGGTGCCGTCGACTTCGTCCGCCCCGGCCACATCTTCCCGCTCATCGCCAAGGAGGGCGGGGTGCTCATGCGCTCCGGCCATACGGAAGCGGCGGTGGACCTCTGCAAGCTGGCGGGACTGCCGCCCATCGGCGTCATCTGCGAACTGGTCAACGACGACGGCACGGTCACCCGCGGGCCGCAGGTCACCGCCTTCGCCGAGAAGCACGGCCTCGTCATGGTCTCGGTCGCCGACCTCATCAAGTACCGCCAGGCCCGCGACCGGCTGGTGGAGCGCGCCGGCGAATTCCCGATCGAGACGCCCTATGGTCCCGCCCGCGGTATCGCCTACCGCACGCCCTATGACCGGGTGGAGCATCTCGCGCTCGTCTTCGGCGAGGTCGACGAGGCCGGCGCCACCCTGGTGCGGCTCCACCGCGAGACCGTGCTGCGCGACGTCTTCGGCAAGAATCGCTCCACCGACGCGGCGATGAAGACCCTCGCGGAGAAGGGCGGCGTGCTCATCTATCTCCGTGATGGCACGGCCGGCGTGCCCGCCCAGTCGCTCGCCGCCACCGCGCCTGCACCCGACATCCACGAGAGCCACGGCTCGGCCAAGCTGCGCGACGACCAGTGGCGCGAGATCGGCCTCGGCGCCCAGATCCTGCGCGATCTCGGCGCCAACCGCATCCGTCTCCTGGCCTCCAAGGCCCGGCACTATGTCGGCCTCGGCGGTTTCGGCATCGAGATCGTCTCGACGGAGATACTGGAAGGATAGGCCGCTACCCCCAGCGCCGGTGGCTTCGGGGAAAGCCCCACCCGCACGCTCCCCTCGGCGAGGGGAGGGGACTATGGCCGACAGGCCATCCTGATCCGTTGTGCCCGGCCCAGCCGTCTCGGCGATGCGCGACGTCGTGGTCTCCCTCCCCTCGCCAGAGGGGAGGGTAAGGGTAGGGCATACAGTCCTTGCCGCTCCCGCGGCCCAAGCCGAAAAACCTACTTCCGCGTCATGAAGGCCATGAAGGCCTGCTTCGCCTCGTCGCCCTTGAGCAGTTCGGCGAAGAGTTGGCCCTCCTCCTCCATGCGGGCGCGGATTTCCTCCGCCCCCTTGCGCATCAGGCGGCGGGAATGGGCGAGGGCAATGGGCGGCTTGGAGGCGAGCTTCGTCGCGACCGCGAGCGCCTTCGCCTCGATCTCGTCGGAGGAGACCACGGCGTTGACGAGGCCCATTTCGGCGGCCTCCTTCGCCCCGAAGGGCTCGGCGAGCATGAGGTATTCCGTCGCCTTCTTCATGCCGGCGAGGCGCGGCAGCAGCAGCGAGGAGGCCGCCTCCGGCACCAGGCCGAGATCGACGAAGGGCATGCGGAACATCGCCGCGGGGCTCGCATAGGCGAGGTCCATGTGCAGCAGCATGGTGGTGCCGACGCCGATGGCGAGGCCGTCCACCGCGGCGATCATCGGCACCTCGACGGTGGCCAGCGCCCGGATGAAGTCGCCGGCCGGCGAGCCTGCGGAGGCGCCGCCCGCCGAGCGCTGCATGAAGTCGGCGATGTCGTTGCCCGAGGTGAAGACGCCGGGTCCGCCGGCGAAGACGACGGCCCGCGTGCCCTCCGTCGCGGCATTCTCGATGACGCCGCGCATCGTGTCGTACATGGCGCCGGTCAGCGCGTTCTTCTTGTCGAACCGGTTCATGCGCACCAGCACCACGCCCTTGTCGTGACGGGTGATGGTGACGTGATCGGTGCCGGCCTGCGGATTGATGCCGTCCATGGGAAAGATCCTCAGCTGGCGAGCGGAATGTCGAGGTGGGTGACGGACTGTCCGCCGGAGACGATGGAGGCGCCGAGGCCCGGCGCCGCCGTCGCGAGGTTCTCGGCGAAGAAGCGGGCGAGACCCAGCGCCTCGGCGCGCACCGTTTCGGCCGTGTCGCCACCGCGCGCCTTCAGCGCCTTCTCTGCGAGCGACGTGCCGCCGAGCGCCAGGCCGAACAGCCGCGCATAGGGGGTGGCGCCGGCTTGCGCATCCGCGGGATCTGAGGTCAGCGCCCCTATCAGGTGGGCCGTCGCGGCTTCCAGCGCGTCGACCGCCTCGCCCAGCCGCGCCGCGGTCTGGCCGAAGCCCTCGGCGTTGGAGCCCGCCACCTCGGCGACGATGTGGCGCATGCGGGCGATCTCCGCCGCCACCAGCGCGCCGCCGTCGATGCCGATCTTGCGGGTGACGAGGTCGATGGCCTGGATGCCGTTGGTGCCCTCATAGATGGCGTAGATGCGCGCGTCGCGCATGTGCTGGGCGGCGCCCGTCTCCTCGACGAAGCCCATGCCGCCATGGACCTGGACGCCGAGGGAAGCGACCTCGTTGCCGATGTCGGTGGAGAAGGCCTTGGCGATGGGGGTGAGCAGCGAGGCGCGGGCATTCCCGGCCTTCCGCTCCTCGTCGGTCGCCCCGAGATGGGCGCGGTCGATCTCGGCGGCCAGCATGTAGCAGATCGCGCGCGAGGCGCGCGTATAGGCGCGCATGGTCGCCAGCATGCGCTTGACGTCCGGGTGCTCGATGATGGCGCTGATGCCCTCGCCCCTGGCGCCCGGCGCCTTGCCCTGGCGGCGTTCCATGGCATAGGCGACCGCCTGCTGCGTCGCCCGCTCGGCAATCGAGACGCCCTGCAGCGCGACCGCGAGCCGGGCATTGTTCATCATCGTGAACATGGCCATCAGGCCGCGGTTCTCCTCGCCCACGAGCCAGCCGACCGCGCCGCCCTTGTCGCCATAGACCATGGTGCAGGTGGGCGAGCCGTGAACACCGAGCTTGTGCTCGATGGAGTGGCAGCGCACGTCGTTTCGCTCGCCGATGGAGCCGTCCGCGTTCACGAGGAACTTCGGCACGAGGAACAGCGAGATGCCCTTGGTGCCGGGGGGCGCGTCGGGAAGGCGGGCGAGCACCAGATGGATGATGTTCTCGGTGAGATCATGCTCGCCATAGGTGATGAAGATCTTGGAGCCGGTGATGCGATAGGTGCCGTCGCCGGCGCGCTCGGCGCGGGTCCTCAGGGCGGAGAGGTCGGAGCCTGCCGACGGCTCGGTCAGGTTCATCGTCCCGGTCCATTCGCCGGAGACCATCTTCGGCAGATACTTCGCCTTCAGCTCCTGGGAGGCGTGCGCGGTGATCGCCTCGATGGCGCCCTGGGTGAGCAGCGGGCCGAGGCCGAAGGCGCCGGACGCGGCGTTCCACATCTCGATGCAGGCGGAATTGACGATGCAGGGCAGGCCCTGCCCGCCGAAACCGGCATCGGCCATCAGGCCGTTCCAGCCGGCGGCGGCCCAGTCGCCATAGACCTCCTTCCAGCCCGGCGGCATGGTCACCGCGCCGTCCCTGAACGGCGTGCCGTGGCGATCACCGACGCGGTTGAGCGGTGCGATGCGGTCGCTCGCGAACTTGCCGGCTTCCTCCAGGATAGCGGCGATGTCGTCGAGCCCGAGGTCGCCGTAGAGGCCGCTTGTCAGGGCCTGTTCCAGCCCGGCGGCATGTTTCATCGTGGCGATCATGTCGCCGACGGGCGCGCGATAGGTCATGCGATATCCTCCGGTCGGGACTAGGTTCTAGGTCTGACCCGCCCCAGCGGCAAGGACGTCGGTTGGCAGAGCGGGGGCGGAGCGCGATGCACCGGACCGTCCAACGGGCTGCAGCAGCCGGGTGCGTCGGGTGGCGAGCCTTGAAGGACCCGCTTGGATCGCGCAGGGCTCCACTCCGGCCGGGTGGTGAGTTTCCGGGCCCGCCGTGCTAAGCGCCGCCCATGATCGCCAGAACCACCCTGCGCCTCGCATCCGATCCCGCCGGCCTGGCCGAAGCGGGACGCCTGCTGCGCGAGGGAGGCCTCGTCGCCTTCCCGACCGAGACGGTTTACGGCCTCGGCGCCGATGCCACCGATGGCCGGGCTGTGGCCGGCATCTACGAGGCCAAGGGGCGGCCGAGCTTCAACCCGCTCATCGCCCATGTGGCGACGCCGGAGGCCGCCTTCCGCCTCGGCCGCTTCGATGCCGATGCCCTGGCGCTCGCCCGCGCCTTCTGGCCCGGGCCGCTGACGCTGGTCGTCCCGGTCGCGTCGGGCGGAACGATCTCCGACCTCGCCCGCGCGGGTCTCGACACAGTCGGCCTGCGTGTGCCGGACCACCCGGTGGCGCGGGCGCTGCTCGCCGCCGCCGGCCGGCCCGTCGCCGCGCCCTCGGCCAACCGTTCCGGCCATGTCAGCCCCACCAGCGCCCCCCATGTCCTCGCCGATCTCGACGGCCGCATCGACGCGGTTGTGGATGGCGGGCCGACCAATGTCGGTGTCGAGTCCACCATCGTTGCCTGCCTCGGCGGCGATCCGGTCCTGCTCCGGCCGGGCGGCGTCCCCCGGGCGGCGATCGAGGCGGTGATCGGCAGGCCGCTGGCCGCAGCCACCGGCGAGACGACCATCGCGCCGGGCATGCTCGCCTCCCACTACGCGCCGGATGCGACCATCCGGCTCGATGCAGCCGATGCCGAGCCCGGCGAGGCGCTGCTCGCCTTCGGCCCGGACGTGCCGGCAGGGGCCAGGACCGTTCTCAACCTGTCGCCGTCCGGAGATCTCGCCGAGGCCGCCGCCAATCTCTTCGGCCACCTGCGCCTCCTCGACGGTTCCGGCGCCTCGCGCATCGCCGTCATGCCGATCCCGGCGGAAGGGCTGGGCGAAGCCATCCGCGACCGTCTCGCCCGTGCCGCAGCGCCGCGGGACGCATAGCGGCGCCCTCCGTCAGCGGGTCGGCCAGGTCCAGGCGGGAGCGTCCAGATCGGGTGTCCTCGTCTCGCCGAAATCCTTTTCGAGGTTGACGCGCATCGCATGCCGCCCGAGTTCCGCGACCAGGGCGCCCGCATGCGAGACGACGATGACCTGTGTGCTTTCCGCCGCCTTCACGATGAGCCTCGCCAGGGGTGGCAGCAGGTCCGGATGCAGGCTCGTCTCCGGTTCGTTCAGGATCATGAGCTCGGGCGGCCGCGGCGACAGAAGGGCTGCCGCGAGCAGGAGATAGCGCAGCGTGCCGTCCGAGAGCTCCGCCGCCTTGAGCGGGCGCAGGAGGCCATGCTGGCGCAGTTCGACTTCGAAGTAGCCGTCGGGCGCCGCGATTTCGAGCTGTGTCCCGGGAAAGGCGTCCTCGATCGTGGCGGCGAGGTCGTGGGGGCTGCCGATCTCGCGGATGGTCTGCAGCGCGGCCGCGAGATCGGCTCCGTCGCTCGCCAGCACGGGAGTGTAGGTGCCGACCTGCGGCCGGCGCGCCGGCGCATCGCGGTCGGTGCGCAAGTGGTCGTAGAAGCGCCAGGAGCGCATCCGCTCGCGGAGGGTGAGCAGTTCCACCGCGTCGCGCGGATCGGCGGCATGGGTCATCATGCTGTCGAAGGGCTCGAGCGTCCTCCAGACGTCCCGCCATTGGCCGCCCTCGTCGCGAAGGCGCACCAGCGGTCCGCGGCGCTCGGCGAACAGGCTGCTGCGCGTGAGCCGGGGGCCGGTCCACAGGCACTCTGTCTTGATCTGCGGGTCGCGGCCGAACAGCGTTCTGTCGGAGACGAGCGGCAGGCCGAGATCGATCGCATAGCCGTAATCGTCTCCGGCAAAACCCAGCCGCAGGCTGATGGGCTGCGAGCGACGCGTGCCCTGGACGGGATGGATCCCCGCCCTGACCTCCCGGGAGAAGCTCTCGGGTCCGGCCCAGAGCGTCGAGGACAGTCCGCCTTCGGCGGCGAGCGACTGCACCACGCGCCCCTGGGCAGTGTCGGCGAGCAGCCGCAGCGCGCGGTAGAGGCTCGACTTGCCGGCGCCGTTGGCCCCCGTCACGACGGTCAGCGCGCCGAGTTCGACGACGATGTCGCGAAGGGACCGGTATCCGGCGACGGCGAGGCGGGAGATCATGGCAATGGTCACGAAAATCGCTTTGAAACGCGTCGATCGTAACAAGCTCGGTGTGTCTGTCGAGGCGCCAGCGGAGCCATGGTCAGCGCGTGAAGGTCGCCACCAGCTCCACATGCGCCGACCAGGTGAACTGGTCGACCGGCGTCACCGTGCCGAGTTTCCAGCCGCCCGCCGCAAGGAGGCAGGCGTCGCGCGCGAAGGTCGCGGGGTTGCACGAAACCGCGACGATCCGGCCGACATCGGTCTTGGCGAGGATGGCGGACTGCGCTTCTGCACCGGCGCGCGGCGGGTCGAAGACGACGGCGTCCAGCCCCTTGAGGTCGGCGGCCATCAGGGGGCGACGGAAGAGGTCGCGTGTCTCCGCCTGGATCGGCTTCAGGCCGGAGGCCATGCGCACCGCCTGGGCGAGGGAGGCGACGGCGCCGGCATCGGAATCCACCGCCCGGACCTTGGCCTGGCGCGCCAGCCTGAGGGCGAAGGGCCCGACGCCGCAGAAGAGGTCGGCGACCGCCTTCGCCTTGCCGACTCCGGCGAGAACCAGCCGGGCGAGAGCCTCCTCGCCGGCTTCCGTCGCCTGCAGGAAGCCGCCCGGCGGCAGCGGCACGCGGTGGCCGTCGATCATGACGGCGGGGGGCTCGCGCTGCATGACGAGGTCGCCGTGGTTGGTGAGGCGGGCAAGGCCCGCCGCATTGGCCGCCTCGATAAGCCGCAGCCGGTCCTTCTCGCCGAGCCGGCCGGGCCCGCGCAGCTCCGTGTCGAGGCCCTGAAGGGTGGCGGTGACCTGGATGTCGATGGGCTTGCCGACGCCTTCCAGCGCGCGCGCGACGAGCCGTGCCGCGGGCAGCGCCTTGTCGAGGGACGGTGCCAGCAGAGGGCAGGCGTCGATGGCGACGATGGCATGGCTGCGCGCGGCGGCAAATCCGACCTCCAGACGCGGGCCGCTGCCCCGCCGCGCGTGGAAGGTCACCCGCCGGCGCCCCTGTCCGCGAGCGTCGATGGTCGGAGCCACCTCGGGATGCAGGCCGTGCTGGGCGAGGGTCGCGGCGAGGATGTCGCGCTTCCAGGCGAGATAGGGGCTGCTGGCCCAGTGCTGTAGCGCGCATCCCCCGCAGGTGCCGAAATGCGGGCAGGGCGGCGCCACCCGGTCCGGGCTCGCCGTGACGATGCGAGACGGGGCGACGCGCTCCTCGGTACCCTCCACCTCCACCACCTCGCCAGGCAGCGTGTAGGGCACGAAACGCCCGTCGGCGACGCCGTCGCCGCGATGGCCGACCTGGGCGATGGTGAGGCGCGTGGTCATTGGTTTCCGATCATTGGCTCCCTGCACTTGGATCATGCGGACCCACGGCAGCTCACGGCCGCATCCCCTGTATCAGGAATTCGCGATTGCCGTCGCCACCCGCGATGGGACTGTCGATCATCCCGGTGATCCGCCAACCCGCGCGCTCGGCCTCTCCGAGGATGCCGGCGACGGCGGCATCGCGCGCCGCCGCATCGGTGACGATGCCGTTCTTGCCGAGATGGGCGCGGCCCACCTCGAATTGCGGCTTCACCAGCGCCACCAGCTCGGCCCGAGGGGCCACGAGCGCCGTCACCGCCGGCAGGACCAGCCTGAGCGAAATGAAACTGACGTCGATGACGGCGAGGTCGGGCACGGCGGGCAGGTCGCCCGGCGCTATCCTGCGGATGTCGGTCGCCTCCATCAGCGTGACCCGCGGATCGCCGCGCAGGCTGGCATGGAACTGGTCGCGCCCGGTATCGACCGCGATCACCTGTCTTGCGCCTTCCGTCAGCAGCACGTGGGTGAAGCCGCCTGTCGAGGAGCCGACATCGAGGCAGGTCCGGCCCGCCGGCTTCACCTTGAAGGCTTCGAGCGCAGCGGCGAGCTTCACGCCCCCGCGCGACACCCAGGGATGCGGTGCCTCGGCGGCGATGGCGGCGGTGGACGAAATCTCTTCCGAAGCTTTGCGCACCGGCCGACCGTCGGCAGTGACGAGGCCGGCCGCGATCGCCGCCTGGGCTTTGGCGCGGCTCTCGAAGACGCCGCGCTCCACCAGCAGGAGGTCCGCCCGCAGCCGCCGGGGGTTCAAGCCCTGAGCGCCCCGGTTTCCGCTCGCACGGCCTCGCGACCCAGCGCCTCGAAGACCTTGGCGACGATGCCGCGGGAATCGAGCCCGCATCGCGCGTAGAGGGCCTCGGGCTTGTCGTGGTCGAGATAGACGTCCGGCAGCACCATGGAGCGGACGCGGCAGGCGCCGTCGAGCAGGCCGCTGTCGGCCAAGGCATGGAGAACGAAGGAGCCGAAGCCGCCGATTGAGCCTTCCTCGACCGTCACCAGCACCTCGTGCTCGCGCGCGAGCCGGGTGACGAGGTCGATGTCGAGCGGCTTGGCGAAACGGGCATCGGCGACCGTCGTCGACAGGCCGAGCGCGCCGAGATCCTCGGCCGCCTTCAGGCATTCGGCGAGGCGGGTGCCGAGCGAGAGCAGCGCGACGCGCGATCCCTCGCGGAGGATGCGGCCCTTGCCGATGGCGAGAGGCACGCCCTCCGCCGGCAGGTCGACGCCGACGCCTTCGCCGCGCGCATAGCGGAAGGCGATGGGGCCGTCATCGTAGGCGGCGGCGGTCGCCACCATGTGGACGAGTTCGGCCTCGTCGGCCGCCGCCATGATGGTCATGTTCGGGACGCAGCCGAGATAGGCGAGGTCGAAGGAGCCGGCATGGGTCGCCCCGTCGGCGCCCACCAGGCCGGCGCGGTCGATGGGGAAGCGGACGGGAAGGTTCTGGATGGCGACGTCGTGCACCACCTGGTCATAGGCGCGCTGCAGGAAGGTCGAGTAGATGGCGCAGAACGGCTTGTAGCCCTCGGTGGCGAGGCCGGCCGCGAAGGTGACGGCGTGCTGCTCGGCGATGCCGACGTCGAAGGTGCGGGCCGGATAGACCTTCGCGAAGATGTCGACGCCGGTGCCCGAGGGCATGGCGGCGGTGATGGCGACGATCTTCCCATCCTTGGCCGCCTCCTTCACCAGGCTTTCGCCGAAGACCTTGGTGTAGCTCGGCGCATTGGCCTTGGCCTTCACCTGGGTGCCGGTGACGACGTCGAACTTCGCCACGGCGTGCAGCTTGTCCTCGGTCTCCTCGGCCGGGCCGTAGCCCTTGCCCTTCTGGGTGACGACATGGACGAGGATCGGGCCGAAATCGGCGTCCCGGACGTTCTTCAGAACGGGGAGCAGGTGGTCGAGATTGTGCCCGTCGATGGGGCCGACATAGTAGAAGCCGAGCTCCTCGAACAGCGTGCCGCCGGTGACGAAGCCGCGGGCGTGCTCCACCGCGCGGGTGACGGTGCGGTCGATGGTCCGTCCGAGGCGCTTGGTCAGCTGCTTGCCGATGTCGCGCAGCTTCAGATAGGTCTTCCCCGAGGCGAGGCGGGCGAGATAGGCCGACATGGCGCCCACCGGCGGGGCGATGGACATGTCGTTGTCGTTGAGGATGACGATCAGCCGCTCGTGCCGGGCGCCCGCATTGTTCATCGCCTCATAGGCCATGCCGGCCGACATGGCGCCGTCGCCGATCACCGCGATGACGTGGTTGTTTCCGCCGTCGAGGTCGCGCGCCACCGCCATGCCGAGCCCGGCGGAGATGGAGGTGGACGAATGGGCGGCGCCGAACGGGTCGTATTCGCTCTCCGACCGCCTGGTGAAGCCCGAGAGACCGCCGCCCTGGCGCAGGGTGCGGATGCGGTCGCGGCGCCCGGTCAGGATCTTGTGCGGATAGGCCTGGTGGCCGACGTCCCAGATGATGCGGTCGGCCGGCGTGTCGAAGACGTAATGCAGCGCGGTCGTCAGCTCGATCACGCCGAGACCGGCGCCGAGATGCCCTCCGGTGACCGATACCGCCGAAATGGTCTCGGCGCGCAGCTCCTCGGCGACCTGCTTGACCTGATGTTCGGACAGCTTGCGGAGATCGGCGGGGATGCGGATCGTGTCGAGCAGGGGCGTGGCTGGGCGGTCTGTCACTCGTGTCACCGGCATGTGGCGGGACGGATCAATGCGGCTCTCAGGGGCGTCGAGGGGTACACCACCGGACATGGCGGCGCAATGCAGCGGCGACAGGGCGGCCGATTGGCGCAGCCGTGTCCTGCGCCGGGCGCCGTTGCGGCGGGCCCCGGCGGCGCACTATATGCATGAATCTGAATATGAAGCTGGAGCTTGATCCATGAGCAAGGACTATCCCGAGATCACCAGGGCCCTGTCGGCGGGCTTGCGCGACCTGCGCAAGGAGGCCGGCGAGACCATGGCCGGCTTCTCGACCCTGACCCAGGCCGCCATGAAGGACGGCGCGGTGTCGAAGAAGACCAAGGAGTTCATCGCCCTGGCCCTCGGTGTCGCGGCACGCTGCGACGGCTGCCTCGGCTATCATGCCGAGGCGCTGGTCAAGCTCGGCGCCACCCGCCAGGAAGTGGCCGAGGTGCTCGGCGTCGCCATCCAGATGGGCGGCGGCCCCTCGCTCATGTACGCCGCCGACGCCTATACCGCCTTCCTGCAATTCGAGGAGAAGGCGAAGGCCTCCGCCTGACCATCATTCCGGCAGCGGAATGAACTCCTCCTCGTCGCCGGGCACGGTGTCGAAGCGCTTCTGCTTCCAGTCCTCCTTGGCCTGTTCCAGCCGCTCCTTGGACGAGGAGACGAAGTTCCACCAGATGAGGCGGGGCCCGTCCATGGTCGCCCCGCCGCAGAGGATCAGCCGAGCCGGCGTCACGGCGGACAGGGTGATGCGGTCGCCGGGCCGCAGCACAAGCAACTGGCCCTCGCGGAAGATGTCACCCTGCAGGTCGATCTCTCCGGAGACGACATAGAGGCAGCGCTCCTCGGTATCGGCGTCGACGGGCAGCTTCGCGCCGGCCTCCAGGGCGATGTCGCCGTAGATGGTGGGCCAGTTCTGCGTCACCGGCGAGGTTGCGCCGTAGAGCGAGCCCATGACGACGCGGATGGTCTTGCCATCGCCGGTGATGACGGGCAGTTCCTGCTGCTCGACGTGTTCGAAGCCGGGCGTCGTCTCCTCGTGGGTCTTCGGCAGGGCCACCCAGCTCTGGATGCCGTGCAGCTTGTGGGCCTTGCTCTTCAGGGCCGGGTCGGTGCGCTCGGAATGGACGATGCCGCGGCCCGCCGTCATCAGGTTCACCTCGCCCGGCCGGACCGGGAGATAGGTCCCGAGGGAATCGCGGTGCTGGATCTCGCCCTCGAAGAGATAGGTGACCGTCGACAGGCCGATATGGGGGTGCGGGCGCACGTCGATGCCGCCGCCGTCCTTGAACTCGGCCGGGCCAATATGGTCGAAGAAGATGAAGGGGCCGACCATGCGCCGCTTGGCGAAGGGCAGCGCGCGGCGGACCGTGAACCCGCCGATGTCGTGGGTGCGCGGCACGATGACCATGTCGATGGCGTCGCAGGCGAGCCTGTCGCCGGGGGCCGGATCGGGGGTCGGGGCGAAAGACATCGGAGGCTCCTCGGGGCTGGAGGTGAACCCGAAGGCTAGCCGAGGATGGATGGAAGGGCGACCGGGGCCGGCGCGAGCGGCGTTTGCGCGGATGCAACGATCAGGCCCGTGTCGGTCAACCACGACCGGACCGCCGCTTCACCTCTCCCCGGCGGGGAGAGGGCGGCCGAAGGCCGGGTGAGGGGGCC
>JAEZGJ010000213.1 GCA_023416965.1 Pseudomonadota bacterium
GGAACCGGTCCGCGCCCTCGGCGCGGACTGGGCCCGCGCGGCGCGTGCCCGCGCCGCCGCCGAGACGACCCTGCGCCGCCTCTCGGCGGAGGCCGCCGGCGCCCTGAGCGGAGGCTGAGGAGAGACCATGATCCGCGTAATCCTCTTCCTCGTCCTTCTCGCCGCCCTCGGCTTCGGCGCGGCCTGGATCGCCGACCAGCCCGGTTCGGTCTCCATCCTCTGGCTCGGCCGGCGGATCGAGTTCGAGGTGCTCACCGGCCTGGTCGCGCTGCTGGTGGGTGCCGCTCTGGTGATGGCGGTGATCGGTCTCCTGCGCTGGCTCGTCGCCAGCCCCGCCATGGCTGCCCGGGCCCTGCGCCGGCGCCGCCATCGCAAGGGCACCGAGGCGGTGAGCCGCGGCATCATCGCCATCGGCGCCGGTGACCGCCGCACGGCCGAGCGCCATGCCGCCGATGCCGAGAAATACGCCCCTGACCAGCCACTGACCCTCCTCCTCAAGGCGCAGACGGCCCAGCTCGCCGGCGACAGGACCGGCGCCGAACAGGCCTTTCGCGCCATGCTGGGCGCGGAGGAGACGCGGCTGCTCGGGCTCCGCGGCCTCTATGTGGAGGCGCAGCGCCGCGCCGATGCCGGCGCTGCCCGGGCCATCGCCGAGGAGGCGGTGGCGGAATCCCCCTCCGCAGGCTGGGCCGCCCAGGCCGTGCTGGAGAACCAGACCCTCGGCGGCGACTGGGACGGCGCGCTGGCCAGCATCGAGAAGCAATATGCGGCCCGGGTCATCGACAAGGACCAGGCGAAACGCCGCCGTGCAGTGCTGCTCACGGCCAAGGCCGTGGCCCTGGAAGACCGCGACCCCGCCGCCGCCAAGGCGCTGGCCGTCGCGGCCCTCGGGCTCGCGCCGACCCTCGTCCCCCCCGCGGTCGTGGCGGGCCGGCTCTATGCAGCCGACGGCGACGCCCGCAAGGCCTCACGCGTCATCGAGACCGCCTGGAAGGCGACGCCCCATCCCGACCTCGCGGAAGCCTATGCCCATGCCCGGCGCGGCGACTCCCGCCTCGACGAGCTGAAACGCGTCGAGTATCTGGCGCGCCTCGTCCCCTCCCATCCCGAAGGGTTGATGGCGGTGGCCCGCGCGGCCATCGACGCGGGCGAGTTCGACGTCGCCCGCCGCGCCCTCGACGAGATCACCACCGACAGGCCCACCCAGCGCGCCTGCCTGCTCCAGGCCGAGATCAGCGCCAAGGAGCACGGCGACCACGGTCGCGCGCGCGAGTGGATGGCCCGCGCCCTGCGCGCCGCCCGCGACCCCGTCTGGACCGCCGACGGCCAGGCGAGCGACGTCTGGCTGCCCGCCTCTCCGGTCACCGGGCGCCTCGACGCCTTCGAATGGAAGGTTCCGGTCGCCGAGATCGGCGGGCCGGTCCTGCAGGTGGACGACGTCCTCGCCGACCACCACGAGGCGGAGCAGCCGGCGGCGGCGACGCCGGTCATCGACATGGCGCCCGCGGCGATCGAGCTGGCTCCCGAGCCGGGTTCCGCCCCTTCCGAGCCCAGCCCGGTAGAGGCGGTGAAGCCGCCGGAGCCCGAGCCGGCCCCGGCCCCGCAGGTGGAGGCTGCGGTGCAGCCGCCCGTCCCGCCGGTGGCGGAGCCCGCCAACGATCCGGCTCCGCCGCCTCGGCCGAAGGTGGTGCCGACCGAGACGGTCTTCCCCATGGCGCGGCCGCCGGACGATCCCGGCCCCGAGACGCCGGCATCCGCGCCGGCGCGCCGGAGCTCCTTCTTCGGCGGCTGATGGGAGCTGCCGCTTTCCCGGCTTGCCGCCCGGGCCGCCGCCGTGAGATAGAGGGCGCGCCGGTCCCGTAGCTCAGCAGGATAGAGCAGCGGTTTCCTAAACCGAAGGTCAGGGGTTCGAATCCCTTCGGGACCGCCAGCTACCGTTGATATTGCTGGGAAAAATTGGCTGTTCCGCTATTTTGCCCTAACAGTTGCCCTAAGGGCGCTTCGGCTTGGCCCCGCCCCCCGACGCCATCTTTGCTACTGGTCTCAACCCCCGCCTCCCTCGAAGGAACCAGGCTCCACAGGGGTCTGCTGTGGGGCCCGTTCCGGAAACGGCGAATGTCCGCTATCGGCGCTGATGCTGCAGCGGCGCCGCGAATATGCAGCCTCCCTGTGACGCGGCGCTGGTCCTCGGCCACAAGGGCTTCGAGACCCGAGTACAATCGTGCGGTCATGGTGATGGCTCTCTGGTCCATATCCGAGAGGTCACGTTTCGCGACCGCGCTCTGGACACTGAGGGCCAGTTGCCCGGCCAGATCGGGCACGGATCGCACGGGATGCCGGTCACGTCAGCGAGGCGCGATGCGGTGATGCCGCTTTCCTCGTCCCTTGCGGGAAGACCGCGGGCCTGCTGGGTGACGGCGGCAATGCGCACCTGGCCGATCACGGCGAGGATCAGCATGGCCCGGAGATCACCGCCAAAACCGCGCGACAGGTCTGCGAGGTGCTCGGAGACGAACTCGACGAAGCCGTAGTGGTAGTCGAGATTGCGTGCCTTGGTGAGAGCGCGCATCCCGCGGCGCTGGGCCGGCTGGAGAGGTCGGGCTGCTGTCAAACCATCGCTGGGCCAGATGCGTGATCTCATTCGCGTCGCACCGTCTGTCGGTGCGAGGCAGCGCTCCGACCAGGCGGCCTCACCTGTCGATTCGTCCGTCCCTCAGCGAGATCAGCCTGTCGAAGCGGGAAAAGATCTTCTCGTCATGCGTGACGGTGATGATCGAGGCCTCGTTCTCGACCGCGACGCGGCGGAGCAGATCCATGACGATGCGGGCGCGGTCTGAATCCAGCGCCGCGGTGGGCTCGTCGGCGAGGATGATCCTCGGACGGTTGGCAAGCGCGCGGGCGATCGCCACGCGCTGCGCCTCGCCGCCGGAGAGAAGCGCCGGCATGGCGGTCCGCCGGTGGGACACCTCGAGGTAGGCAAGCAGTTCGTCGGCCCGGGCGAGCGCCGCCTTCTCGCTCTCGCCTGCCAGCCGCAGCACCAGGGCAACGTTCTCCACCACCGAGAGGAACGGCAGCAGGTTGTGGGCCTGGAAGATGAAGCCGATGCGCTCCAGCCGCATGCGGCGCAGGTCGCGCATCAGCCAGCGGCCGTCGAAGACAGTCTCGCCGTTGAGGATAAGCTGCCCTGCCGAGGGTTCGAGAAT
Organism: Pseudomonadota bacterium; assembly: GCA_023416965.1. Lineage (GTDB taxonomy): Bacteria > Pseudomonadota > Alphaproteobacteria > Rhizobiales > Phreatobacteraceae > Phreatobacter. Next base: position 3,204 of record JAEZGJ010000213.1, read on the forward strand.
GCAGCCGATGACGTTGAGCAGCGTCGTCTTGCCCGATCCGCTCGGCCCCTTGAGGCCGATGACCTCGCCGGCCATGACATCCAGCGAGACGTCGGTGAGGGCGTTGACGCGGGCATCGCCCTCGCCGAAGTGCTTGGAGACGTTGCGGACGCTGACGAGGGGTGCTGCCATGTCAGCCTCCCAGGGCCTTGGCCGGATCAACCTTGAGCGCGAGACGGACGCCGAGCCCGCTGGCCAGGATGCAGACCGTGAGGATGACGAGGGCGAGGATGCCGACATCGGAAGGCTCGATCACCACGCGGCGCGGGAACCGGTCCTTGACGGCGAGGATGAGTGCCAGCCCGAAACCGAACCCGATCGCGCCCATGGCCAGCGCCTGCTGGACGATGAGGCCGACGATGATCCGGTCGGGTGCGCCGATGAGCTTCAGCGTGGCGATCTCGCGCAGCTTGTCGATGGTCAGCGTGTAGATGATCAGGGCGATGATGACGGCCGACACGGCCAGCAGCAGCGACGTGAAGAGCCCGATCTGCCGCCGTGCCATCTCGACGACGGACCGGCTGAGGATCGCCTCCTGCTCGTCCTGGCCGAGGGCGTTGAGGTGTTTCCAGCGGCGGATGGTGTCGGCCACGAGTTCGGCCGAGGCATGGGGGATGAGGGTCGTCACCACCGCATTGACGATGTCCGAGGACCCCGCTGCAGCTCCGCGCGCCTGCTCACGGCGCTGGGCCGACGGCGTCAGGTCGAATTGCAGGCGCTGGGAGTCCTTCAGAGTCACATAGACCACGGGATCGCCGCCGGAGGCGACCTGGCCGGACGTCGTCCCGACCACCTGGAACCGGCTCCGCCCCATGGTCACGACATCGCCGAGGGCAAGGCCGCTGCGCTGGTCGGCGATCATCTCGAAACGTGCCCGGGTGATCGGCCGGCCCGACGTGAGGACGGCGGGCCCACCGGGGCGCCCCGGCTCGAATCCGACGACGTAGAGGCGCAAGGGGCGGTCGCGAAACTGGGCCTCCACCGACTGGTAGGTGACCGACCCGGCATCCCGGACGCCGGCAATGCGGGCGATCGCCTCGCGCGTATCGCCGGGGATTCGCGAAGCTTCGGCGAAGGGGCCGCGGCTCTTGGCCTCCACGACCCAGATGGCCGCCGTCGGGGCGCGGGCAATGCCGAGCGCATCGGCCACCAGCCCCCGATAGATGCCGATCATCGACATGACCACGCCGAGAAGGAGGCTGAGACCGAGGCAGGTCAGCAGGAAACGGCCGAGATTGTGCCTGATGTCGCGGAGGGCGAGGTTCATGGCGCGGCCCTTGGCGTCACGGCCCGGCCCTCATACAGCCGCGGGTGACGCTCGACGATGACGGTCTCGCCGGACCCGAGGTCCAGCGCCTCGTGCCGGCCGTCCAGCGTCCGCCGACCGAAGGTCAGCGTCCGGCGCATCGCGCGACCGTCCCGGATCACCCAGACATGCCCCTGCCCGTGGACGAGGCCGTCGATGGCCGCCTCGGGCACCAGCGTCGCCCGGGCAATCTCACCGGTCCGGATCGTCACCTCGGCCTGTTCGCCCAGCACGTAGCCGTTGGCGGGACAGTCCTCGCAGGTGACATAGACGCGGCGCTCCTCGTTCACCCGATCCGCCTCGAGGCCGATCCTGACGACCTTTCCCGCATAGGTCCGGCCGGGCCGCGAGCGAAGCCGGACCATGGCCCTCTGCCCGAGCGCGATATCGCCCGTCCGCGCCTCGTCGAGATAGGCGAGCACCCAGTATGTCGCGGGATCGACGAGCGTGAAGATCGTCTCTCCCGCGCCGGCGACGGCTCCGAGTTCCTTGGCCCTGGCGATGACCACGCCGGCGAAGGGAGCGCGCAGGTCGTGCTGGCTCAGAACCGCGCCCTCGAACACATGCTGGGCCCTCGCGTCCTCGAGCCGCGCCTTCGCCGCCACCACCTCGGTCTGGGCCACGATCATGTCGGCGCGGGCCGTGGCTTCGGCGAGCTGAGCCTCCTCGGCCTGTTCGACGGAGACGGTACCGCGTGCCAGCAGGGCCTGACGGCGCTGGTTCGTCTGCTGACGCTGGGCATGGACGACGCTGCTGCGGTTTGCCATGGCCTCGCTGACCATCACAGCGGCTTCGGCATTCGCGACGCCGGAGCGCGCCTTGGCGGCGCGTGCGGCCTGCTCGCGGCTGTCGATCCGCGCCAGCAGCCGCCCGGCCTCGACGACGTCGCCGTGGTCGGCCGCAAGCTCGACCAGCGTGCCGGCCTGTTTGAAGCCGACCCGGGCGACGACTTGCGCCTCGACCGTGCCGAGGCCGAAGATCTCGACGGGAGCTTTCGTCTCGACGCCGGCGACTGCCAGCGCCAGCGGCTGGAAGCGCATCGTCCAGACGAGGGCTGCGGCCCCGCAGCCCGCGAGGACCAGCAGGCCCAGCCATTTGACTCTGCGCGACATCAGCACGCTCCCGATCACGACATATTCGTATCGGCGAATGTCATCCTTCCTATCGTGGGAAGGTCAAGCGCCTTTACCGAACGCCTCGTGATCGTTTGACGCTCCGACGAGGCTGAAGGCGGAGCTCTCCCACCCGGTCCGCCTGCACCGCGTTCCGCCGATTCCCATCAGGAGGCTGCTGCTCAGCAGCGGCCTTCTGCACATCGACCCAGGGGTGTCGCGGGTCCGGGTGCCGGAGACCGCCGGGCATCAGTTCCTTGCCGCCGACGTCAGGGCGCGGCGGTCAGGTCCTGTCCTCGGTCCGGCCGGCTGACGGGCTGGCGGCGAGCCGTTCGGCCCAGGCCGACAGATAGCGGTGGTTAGCCTCGAGGACGAGCTTGGCGACCAGCGCGAGCTGGTTGAGGACATCGGCCTTCGGAACGGGGTCGACATCGCTGTCCATCAGATGGTGCACAAGGCGCTGGACCTCCACCACCGTGCGGGTGAAGCCCGCGAGAACCATGCGCTCGGCCGGCTGGTCGACGAGCGCCCGCTCGGCCCGGGCGAAATCGACGACGTTTTCGCCCTGCTCCTGCAATGTCATCATGATCCATCCAAGCCGAGGGCCGGCTCATAAGAACGGTATAGTACACAACCGGTCTTAACTGTCCAAAGCTTTTCCAGGGCGTGACGCGAATTTCCGTCCATAGCGTCTTGTGGGGGCGATGGTTCCGCATAGTGTCGCAGGACGGCACATCCAGCGGAGCGGACCCTTCCCACCGTGACATCCCCCCTGACACGGAATTCATTGCTGAAACTCCTGCGACCCGAGGCGCTGCGTTTCGTCGAGGAACACGCCATCGTTCGGCCGATGGCGGGTGGCGAGGCGGTCTATCGCGACGGCGATCCCGTCACGCACACCGTCTTCCCCCTCGCCGGCCTCATCTCCTTCGTCGCGCGGCGCAGCGACGGCCGCACCATTGAGAAGGGCAATGTCGGGCCGGAAGGCTTCGTCGGCGTCACGACCATGCTGGAGCGCGGCACCATGTATGGCGGCTGCGTCGCAACCCTCGCCGGCCAAGCGGCCTGGCTGCCGGCGGCGGTGTTCGACGAGGCGCTGGACAGGTTCGAATGCGTCCGCCTGATGCTGGCCCGCTACGGCAAGGCGCGCATCGAGCAGCTGCACGAACTCATCGTCTGCAACAGCCTGCACAGCGCCGACCAGCGCGCCGCACGCTGGCTCCTCGACGCCTTCGACAAGGTCGGCGGCCGCCCCTTCGAGCTCAAGCAGGAGGATCTCGCCGAACTCCTCGGCCTGCGCCGCGCCACCGTGAGCGCGGCCTGCCGGGCGATGATGGCGAACGGCGGGATCCGTTACAGCCGGGGTCGGATGGAGCTCACCGGCCGCCCGGCCCTGGAGGCGATGGCCTGCGACTGCTACGGGCACATCCGGGACCGCTTCGCCTACAAGCCGCTGCTGCGCCGGGGCGAGACCTACTGACCCGCGGCGATGCTCCGCAGATAGGTTTCGGCGCAGCCGGGCGGCATGGGCCTGGCCCGGAGATAGCCCTGCCCGACGTCGCAATGGCAGGCCTGTAGGAAGCGCAGCTGCTCCTCCGTCTCGATGCCCTCGGCGACGACGTCCATGCCGAGGCTGTGGGCGAGGGAGATGATGGTGCGCGGGATGACAGCGCGGTCGTCGTCCGCGCCGATGTCGGCGACGAAGGAACGGTCGATCTTGAGGCGGTCGACGTGGAAGCGCTTGAGGTGGGCGAGCGAGGCATAGCCCGTGCCGAAATCGTCCAGCGAGATGGCGATTCCCATCTCGTGCAACCGGCTCAGGTTGCGCGCGATCTGCTCGCCCGAGCGGTCGAGGAGCATGGTCTCGGTGACCTCGATCTCGATCTGCGACGGGCGCAGCCCATGGGCCGCGATCAGCGATGCCAACGTGCCGGCGAAATCGTCGAGCTTTAGCTGGGCGGCGGAAATGTTCACGGCGACCCGCCCCGGCTCGAGGCCGCGCGCCTGCAGGTCCTTCAGGAAGGCGAAGGCCCGTTCCAGCACGAGCTGGCCGAGGGCGATGATCAGCCCTGTCTCCTCGGCCAGCGGAATGAATTCCGCCGGGGATACCGAGCCGGAGCCGCGATGCCAGCGGGCGAGAACCTCGAAGCCGGCATGGCGCCCGGTGGCGAGGTGCCATTGCGGCTGAACATCGATGCTGATCTCGCCGTTCTCGATGGCGAGGCGCAGATCGTCGCCCAAGCGCCGCCGGTTCTGCTCAGCCGCCAGCATGTCCTCGTCGAAGAAGGCGAAACGGCCGCGCCCCGAGGCCTTGGCGTGATAGAGCGCGACATCGGCCTGATGGAAGATGTCGCGCCGCGATCCGGCACCGGGTGCGAAAGTGGCGACCCCGAGGCTGAGCCGGGGCGTCACTGATCGGCCCGTCAGCGCCACCGGTTTCTGCACCGCCCGCAGCACCCTGTGAAGGCGGGCGGCCACCGTGCTTTCGCCCGCGCCGGTGACGACGACGGCGAATTCGTCGCCGCCCATCCGGCCGACCGTCGCCCCGCGCCGCAGTGCGGCGGCCAGACGGCGACCGACGACGATCAGCAACTCGTCACCGGCATCGTGGCCGAGAGAATCGTTCACCGCCTTGAAGTCGTCGAGGTCAATGAGAACCAGCGCGCAGGGTCCGGCATGCGGATTCGCCAGCGCCTCGTCCACCTTCGCGATGATGATCGACCGGTTGGCGAGGCCAGTGAGCGAATCCTCCTCGGCCTGTTTCCTGATGGTCCGCTCGGCGCGCTTCAGCTCGGTGATGTCGGTTCGCGCGATGACGGAGAGGCCACCGGGGGACCGGTACTCGCGCAGCTGCATCCAGCGGCCGTCGCTGAGCTCCACGGAAACGGGCCGCGAGATCGCGTGTCCGCGCGATCGCCGCCCGAGCCAGGACTGCACCTCCTGCTCGCCGCCCGGCGTGAAGTGACCCTGGGCCACCAGGGTATCGACGAAGGCCTGGTAGGGCGTCCCCTCCCGAAGCGTCTCGGCCGTGAGCGCGGGATACTGGCGGGCAAGCTCCGCATTATGGATGAGCAGTCGGTCATCTGCATCCAGGGCCGTGAGGCCGACCGGGACCGCGTCGACAACGTCGCGCAGCAATTGCTCTGCCCTGACGCGCCGGGCATGTTCGCGCGCGAGTTCGATCTCGGCGGTGCGACGCTCGGTGATGTCGAATCGCACCGACAGGTAGCGGTCGATCCGCCCGTCGGGAGCCCGCAGCGGAACGATGGTGGTATCGACCCAGTAAAGGTCCCCGCCACTGGCCCTGTTGCAGATCTCGCCGCGCCACCGCCGTCCGCGCGCGATGGTGGCCCACATCCGGGCAAAGAAAGACGGCGGGTGCCGTCCGGAATTGACGACGCGGTGGGTGAGGCCGACCAGGTCGCGCCGCGGATAGCCGCTGATCCTGCAGAACTGGTCGTTGACGTAGAGGATGACGCCCGCCCGGTCGGTGACGGCGACGATCGCATGTTCGTCAATGGCCTGGTGAAGGCCCCTCAGTTCCTCGCCGGGTGCGGGCGGTGCGGAGGGGCGCGGCGGGCTGCTGCCGGCGGCGGGTCCGAGGCCGGGCGATCCGCGCCCCCTGCCGAGTGCTGCCATGCCGTCGTCCCACCCTCTTGCCGCCGCAACGGTCTCGTCTTATGACCGATAACGTACATAGAGAGCTTAACCCTGCGTAAACGCGGGTCAGGCGCGGGTGGTCACAACCTCTTCCGCCGTAGCTGCAGGCCGCGTCCCCCCGGGACGCCACGCGCGCGTGAGGCCAGGCAAAGGGGGTCAGTCGAGGATCTCGACGCGGAGGGGTCTGCCGCGGCTGCGGGTGAAGACGTAGTCGGCTCCCTCCCGCCGCCAGGCGACGACGTCAGCTAAGGGGGAACCGGCACAACCCTGCCGGTGCACCCCTCCGCTGGCCCGCCGCCCTCCGTCATGCATCTCGATCCGGCATTCTCCGCCGGGCTGGGCCCGGGGCGCGGTCATGCGGGCCACCTGCTCGGCCGTGACCTCCTGCAGGCCGGGTGCCTGCTGGCGTGATTCAAAGAAGACCCGCCCCTGGTCGTTGCCGACGATCCAGCGTCCGCCCTCGCCAGGGCGCGCCGAGGCGGTGTGCCAGACCGCGCCCGCAGCCATGTCGCGGCCGGCAGAGGGGTGGAGATCGGAGGCGAGGGGCGATGGCCTCATGGCGGTCGACTGGCAACCGCCCATGAGAAGCGCCGCTCCCATCCACGCAATGTTTCGAAAGCGCATGGCCTGCCTCCGGCGGATCGAGAGTAAGGGTTCGTTAACCATGTCCGTCTACCGCTGGGGCATGGCGGACAGGACCTGCATGCGCTCCGCAATCCTCCTGGCGGCGCTGTCGCTGACCGTCGCCAGTTGCACCGACGCCTCGCGGTCCAGGGTGGGCCCGGGCTGGTCGTCATGCCGCCACGCGGTCACCAAGGACGGCATGGGACTGCGCATATGCGAAGGCGGGGACCGCGTGACGGTCGAGGAAACCGGCCCCGCCAGCCGCGACGAGATCAGGTCCTATTTCCGCCTGACCCCGGTCGCGGAGAGGCGAGGAGACGCAGCGCTCGCCGCGCCTCCTCCCATGGTCAGCACGGGCGGCGGCGCAGGGTATGGTGGTCCTGCTCGATGACCCGCTCAGTCTGGATGTAGACGCCCAGCGTCCGCACGTTGTCCCAGCGGGTACCGGAGATCTCCCAGGCCGTGCCGGGCGCGCGGACCTGGCGTCCGCGGGTGTTCACCAGCACCCGAGCGGGAACGTAGACCCGATCGTAGCAGGCGATGTAGCGGCTCATCGTCCGCGTCTCGACATAGGTGGTGGCCTGCACCGGGGTCGACAGGCCCCCAAGCATCGCGGCTCCGAGGACCGTCAGTCCCAAGAACGTCTTCCTCATGGTTACTCTCCTTACGTAGCTACCTGAAAGAAGCGTCGACGCTTTAAGGGGCCTCACACTTGCGGCGGACAACGCGACATTACGGTAGGCATAGCCGACAACCTCCGCCTATCCGGATTCTGACTGATACAATCCAACAAAATGGCCGGATTTATCAATATAAAGTGGTTATCAATTTCGAAGACTAGTGTAGCCGCGGGGCAATGAGACAGTGAAACAGATTCCGTTATTGGTACGCCAGTCGCCAATGTTGAATGGTGTGATTGTCCACGTGTATCGAATTCGCAGCCTGCAACCGGAGGTAACACTGCACCAGGGACGATATCGGCCTTGAACTGCACGTTCGTTGAGCAGTGCCCGGGACGATATGTGTTCGTTTTTCTTGCAACCGCAAGTAAAATAGGCATTGAGGAAAACAGACAGGAAAACCCGTCGTCTCGCGCCTGAGGCGACGGGTTCGTGCGCGTGCCCCTTGCCGGACGCCCCCCGCGAGTTGCAGATTCACGTGACCCGAGGTCGCCGGAGCGCCGTAGAAACCCTCGACACGACACCGCCCGGAACCTCCTCTCGAAGGCCCGGGCGGGGCGTCATTCAGATCCTGCGGCGTCGCCGGCGCCGGGTCGCGTTACGGCTTGAAGACGAAGCCCGGGCCGATGGCGGCGTCTGCCGGAATCGGGGGGAGATCGTTGAACAGGGCCGGATGGTCCTGCATCACCTTGAGCATGTGCTTGGGCTCGAAGTGCTTGTTGACGTCGAAGGTCGCGCGCAGGAAGCCGAGCCGGTGCAGCCGGTCGAGGGCCTCATGCATGGCGCGGTAGTTGTTGGCCGACAGGCGTCGGTCGGCCTGCTGGATGTTGAACTCCATGGCGGCCTCGGCGATCTCCTGCTTCAGGCCGGGGATCCAGCGGGTGGCGACCTGCGCCGCCGGCTTCGGGTTCTTGCGCATCCACTGGTCAGCCTCGGAGACGGCGACCAGGAACTTCTCGATCGTCGGTCCGTTGGCGGCGACCCAGGGCCTCAGGCCGACGTTGAAGCCGACATAGGCGATGGCGTCGCCGCCGCGGATGATCTCCACCGCGCCCGGCACGTCCTTCAGCGCCACGATGGGCCAGGGATCCCAGCCGACGAAGGCGTCGATGCCCTTGGCGAGCAGGGCGACCGTCATGTCCGGCGGGGGCGTGTTGACCAGCGTCACGTCGCCGGGCGTGAGGCCGCCCTTCTCGAGGAGGGCGAGGATGTAGAGGTGGTTGATCGTGCCGAAGGAGGCGGCGATGCGCTTGCCCTTGAGGCTGGCGAGATTGCCTCTGGTGATGCCGGAATCGCCACGCGCCACCAGCGCCATGGTGGCGTCGGAGCCACGAGCCGTCGCCTTGCCGGAATAGTTGGCGAGGGCGACGAGATCCATGCCGCGCACCACCGCGCCGATCATGGGCACGCCGACCTGGACAATGGAGCTCTCGCCGGCCTGCAGGGCATTGAGCGCGTCGACGCCGGTGGCGTAGGGGCGGGCGATGTCGACGTCGAGGCCCTGCTTCTCGAAGAAGCCGCGCTCGAGAGCGATGGGCAGGCCGATCTGGTCGATGCCGGTGACCATGCCGGCCTTGAGCTTGGTCATCTGCTGGGCATAGGCGAGCGCCGGGGCTGCGAGCAGCGTGCCGGCAATGGCCGTTCGTCTCGTGATCATGGTCATCCTCCCTGTTGCAGTGGCTCTATCCGCCTCACCCAGTAGTGCCGGGCGATGGCGCCGAGTTGGCTTCTGTCGATGCCGCGCAGTTCCACGCGGGTGCCGTCCGTGCCGGAGACGCGGCCGTAGCGCTGGAACACGAGGATATGGAAACGCTCCGGAGCGAAGGGGAGCGTGATCAGCGCGTTGACGCGCTGGTGGTCCGGAAAGCCGGCGGCGATCTTGGCCGGCGCCGTGGCGAAGAGCCAGGCCTGCCAGAGAAGCCACGCCGCGCCGAGCCCGATCAGGATCAGGCCGCGCCTGGAGCCGAGGGCCTGGCGGAGGACGCTCATGCCGACCTCACCAGCGCCAGGACCTGGTTGGAGATGTCCTTGAACGTGTCGTCGGCCACCAGCCTGTCCCAGACCCGCGGTCGCGGCAGCGGTACGTCGACCTCGGCCAGAACCTTGCCCTTCGACAGCACGACAACCCGGTTGGCGAGGAAGACCGCCTCGGGAACGTCATGGGTGATGAAGACAACGGTGGGGCGGCGCTCCTCCCAGATGCGGGAGAGCTCGTCCTGAAGGGTCATGCGCGTCTGGGCGTCGACGCTGGCGAAGGGCTCGTCCATCAGCAGCACGTCGGGCTCGTTGGCGAGTGCCCGGACCACGCCGACGCGCTGCTGCATGCCGCCGGAGAGCTCGTTCGGATAGCGGTCGGCAGCGTGGGAAAGGCCGGCCAGCGCCAGATATTCGCGGGCGATGGCGTCGCGCTCCGCCTTCGGCACGCCGCGCATCTTCGGGCCGAAGCCGACATTGTCGAGAACGGTCTTCCAGGGAAAGAGCGCGAAGGACTGGAAGACGACGCCGCGGTCGCGGCCCGGGCCCTTCACCGGCTCCCCGCCGACGAGGATGTCGCCGCCGGAATGGGGGATGAAGCCCGCGACCATGTTGAGGATGGTCGACTTGCCGCAGCCCGAGGGACCGACGATGGAGACGAATTCGCCTGCGGGCACCTCCAGCGACACGTCGCGGATGGCAGTGACGTGCTCGCCCTTGTAGGCGTCGAAATAGGTCTTCGCGAGGTTCTTCAGGCTGAGCGACTTCACTGCGTGACCAATCCCCAGCGTCGCCCCGTGGCCCGCTCGATGGGAGCGAGGATCCAGGCATCGACGATGTACCAGAGGATGCCGAGCACGATCATGCCCAGCACGATTTCGGTGACGGAGCCGGCGCGGCGGGCGTCGAACATGAGGAAGCCGATGCCGCTGGTGCCGACGATCATCTCGGCGGCGATCAGCGCGCGCCAGCCGTAGCCGAGCCCGTTGCGCAGGCCCGTCATGATGTTGGGCAGGGCGCCAGGCACCACCACCTCGGTGAGGATGCGCCAGGGCGGCGCGCCGAGGCTCTGTGCCGCGCGGTGCAACTCGATGCGCACCGAGCGCACCCCGAGCACGGTGTTGAGGATCACCGGGAACAGCACGGTGTAGACGATGACGAAGGTCATGGTGGTCAGGCCGAAGCCGAACCAGATGATGAGGATCGGCAGCCAGGCGATGTCGCCGATGGCCTGGAAGAACAGCAGAACGGGCCACAGCGCGCGGTGGGCCCCCTTGCTCAGGCCCACCCAAAGGCCCAGCGGAACGCCGAGGCCGATGCCAACGGCGGCGCCGATGGCGAGGCGGGTGACGCTGTCGCCGAGATATTCAGGCAGGATGCCCTTCTCCATCAGCGCCACGAACTTGGTCCAGACGTCGGGCGGGGAGGGAAAGAAGGCCGGCGGAAAGGGGCCCCAGGCGGCGACCGCCCACCAGATCGCCACCACCGGGACGAAGGGCGCGAGCGTCTGCAGGATCGGCCATTTCACCGAGGTCCGGAGGCCAAAGCTCCAGAGGGCGAGGAGAGCGTTCATGGGCTGACCAGCCCCCAGCGCTCAATGGTGGCGCGCTCGAGCGGCACGAGGATCAGCCGGTCGATGAGCAGCCAGATCGTGCCGATGACGATCATGCCGAGGACGATGACTTCGGTCTGGTAGAAGTCGCGGGCGACGAAGAGCATGTAGCCGAGGCCGACGTCGGTCGCGATCATCTCCGCCGCGATGAGCCCGCGCCAGGCGAAGCCGAGGCCGGTGCGGATGCCGGTGACGATGTTGGGGAGAGCGCCCGGCAGCAGCACGTCGGTGAGCATCGCGCCGCGCCCGGTGCCGAGCGAGGCCGCCGCGTGGCGCAGCGGCATGGGGATGGTCGAGACGCCGAGCAGCGTGTTGTAGGCGACGACGAAGAAGACGGCGTTGAAGATGACGAAGACGATGGCGCCGAAGCCATAACCGAACCACAGGGTCGCGATGGGGATCCAGGCAATTCCGGCGAGCACGGAGAAGAAGCGCATGAGCGGTGTCAGGAAGGCGGAGACGCCGCGGCTCACCCCCATGAGGATACCGAGGGGCACGGCCACCAGCACCGCCAGCACCGTGCCGATGGCGACGCGGGAGACACTGGCGGCAACGTGACGCAGGAGCGAACCGTCAAGAATGCCGCCGATTCCGGCCCGCCCCACGGCCAGGACGCCGGGGAAGATCTGCGGGCGCACCCCGAGCGCCGGCACCAGGACGGCCCAGAGGACGACCAGCACGGCGAGCGGCGCAACAAAGATCAGGGCCGCGGTGAAGCGGCTTGTCCGTTCCATTCATCCTCCCTTGGCATGCGGAAACCCGCATCCCGACCGCGCGCTGCGCGTTTCGCCCCGCGTTCCCTTGGGCTGGTCCGGTCGAGCGGACCGCGGAACGTCGTCGCGATGGCGGGGAGCCTCCAAGGGCGGAGCCGAAAATGCAAGATGCCTCGGGACGCATGGCTCGTCTGCGGCGGGCTTGCGCCGCAGCGCGGCCTGCGTCGTCAGTCGGTTTCGAGGACGAGCCCGAAAGGCCGGGCGGAAGCCTCCAGCCAGTGCAGGAGGCTGCCGGCATAGCTGCGCGGCACCGCCAGCGTCACGGTCGCGCGATCGTCCGCCAGCCACAGTGTGACGCCGACATGGGCGACCGCCGTGACCGCCACGTCGTCGGCTGCGAAGCGCGCGGGGTGGAGGTCGAGGCGTACGCCTTTCTCCAGCAGCTCCGGCAGGTGTGGCCCGGACAGGTCGAGGATGGCCTGACCGTCGGACTGGTCGACGACCGCCGCGAGGCCGGAAAGGGCCGCCGTGAGTTCCGGGAGCAGCATCGGCCGATCGGCGAGGACGAGCCAGGCGCCCGGGCCGGTTCCGAGGACGCTGAGGCCTGCGGCGGATGTCCGCTTCGGCCCGTCCACCACCCCGGCGCCTGCCAGCCGGCCGAGCGCGGAGGCGGCCTCCCCCGCCCTCCCGCGGCGGGCGATGATGCTGGCTGCTGTCAGGCCGGCGCGCTCGACGGCGCGCAGGCCCACCCCCGTCCCAACGCGGCGCGACTGGCCGGCGAAGCCGCCACGATGGACGAGATCAGCCATGGAGACGGGCTCCTTCCGGATCGACGAAGACGGGGTTCACCACCTCGACCACGACGTCGCCGCCGCGGACGGGATCATAGGCGCGGATCTGCTCGCCGATCCGCTGCGGTCCGTTGGAGAGCAGGCCGAGGCCGATCCAGTGGCCGAGGGCGGGGCTGAAGGCGGTGGAGGTCAGGTAGCCCTGGTCGTTCTCCGCCGTGGGGGCGGCGCCGAGGGGGAGGAAATGGGCGCCCGCGCGCAGCCGCACGCCAGCAACCGTCGGCCTCAGACCGACGAGGGTGGGACGGGCGGGATCGTTCAGCGCCTCCCGCTCGGCCATGACGCGGCCGACATAGTCCTTCTTCCGCGACATCATGCGGCCGAGACCGAGGTCCCGCGCCACTGTCTGGCCATTCAGCTCGGCCCCGGCGACATGACCCTTCTCGACCCGCATGACGGCGAGGGCCTCGGTGCCGTAGGGCGTGACGCCGAAATCGCGGCCGGCCTCCGTCAGCGCGCGCGCGAGGGCGTCGCCGTAGCCGACGGGGACGGCGATCTCATAGGCGAGCTCGCCGGAGAAGGAGAGGCGGAAGAGCCGCGCCCGCGTCGGGCCCAGCGCGAAGGTGCCGCAGGCGAGATAGGGGAAGGCGGCGTTCGACAGGTCGGTGCCCGCGCCGAACAGCCGCTCGAGCAGCTCGCGGGAGCGGGGTCCCGCCACGGCGAACTGCGCCCACTGCTCGGTGACCGAGACCATCTGCACGTCGAGCTCGGGCCACAGGACCTGATGGCAGAAGGCAAGGTGCTGCATCACCTTGCCGGCATTGACCGTGGTGGTGGAGAGAACCCATTCGTCCTCGCCGAGCCGCGCCGTGGTGCCGTCGTCCATGACGAAGCCGTCCTCGCGCAGCATCAGGCCGTAGCGCGCCTTGCCGACGGGAAGGGTCGAGAAGGTGTTGCAATAGACCCGGTCGAGGAAGGCGCCGACGTCCGGGCCGGCCAGCGCGATCTTGCCGAGGGTCGACACGTCGCAGATGCCGACGCTCGTGCGCACCGCCCGGACCTCGCGGGTGACACTCTCGAGCCAGTCGGTCTCGCCGGGGCGCGGGAACCACTGGGCGCGCAGCCATTGTCCGGCCTCGACGAAGACGGCGCCCTGTTCCTTCGCCCAGCCGTGGGAGGCGGTGAGGCGGGTCGGCTTGAAATGCGGGCCGGTGTGGAGGCCGGCAAAGGCGCCGATGGCGACGGGGCCGTGCGGCGGCCGGGCGCGGGTCGAGCCGGTCTCGGGAATGGAACGGCCGGTGATGCTCGCCAGAATGGCCAAGCCGTTGACGTTGGAGGTGCGGCCCTGGTCGGTGGCCATGCCGAGCGTCGTGTAGCGCTTCAGGTGCTCGACCGAGACGAAGCCCTCGCGCATGGACTGGTCGACGTCCTTGTCGGTGACGTCGTTCTGCAGGTCGACGAAGGCCTTGCCGCGGCCGCCCTCCACATGGAACAGCGGTGCGACGGCGAAGGTCTCGTCGCTGGCCCGCCAGGACGGTTGTTCCACCAGCGACCGGCCGCCGGCCTGCGCCGCCTCGGCGCCGAGACGGACACCGTCCGCCAGGGCCTCGGCCAGGGTGAAGCGGCCGGCGGCGGCGCCGGCCACCGCCACATGGGCAGGCAGCTCGCCGGGAACGAAGGCGGCGCATGCCTCCGACCAGCGGGGCTTGTGGCCGAGATGGGTTGTGAGCGCGAGGTCGGGGTTGAAGCCGCCGGACACGGCGAGGCCGTCGACGGCGATGCGGCGGCGACCGTGGTCGCCGATCACCTCGATGCCGGTGATGGTCTGTCCGCCCGTGGCGTCGAGCACGCGGGCGCCGAGATAGACCGGGGCGTCGCAGGCCAGCGCCCGCACGGTCGGCGGAACCTCGCGGCGGGCGTCGATCACCGCGGCGACCGGCACTCCGGCCTTGGCGAAGACGGCCGCCGTGCGCCAGCCGTCGTCGGTCGCGGTGAAGACCGCGACGTTGCGCCCCGGAAGGGCCGCGAAGCGGCCGAGATAGGTCCGCATGGCCGAGGCGAGCATGATCCCCGGCCGGTCGTTGCCGCCGAAGACGATGGGCCTCTCCACGGCGCCGGCGGCAAGGACCGTGCGCGCCGGGACGATCGTCCACAGGCGCTGGCGGGGCATGCCGGCAGGAGCGACCGCGAGATGGTCGGTCAGGCGCTCGACCGCGCCGATCTCGCCGTCATAGAGGCCGAAGGCGGCGGTGCGGGTGAGGATGCGCACATTGGGAAGTGTGGCGAGTTCGGCCTCCGCCTCGCGGGCCCAGACGGGGCCCGGCATGCCGTCGATCTCGATATCCTCGGCCAGAAGCCGGCCACCGGGGGCGAAGTCCTGTTCGAGCAGGATGACACGCGCGCCCGCCCGTCCCGCGGTGAGGGCCGCGGCAAGGCCCGCCGGCCCCGCTCCGATCACCAGCAGGTCGCAGAAGGCATAGGCCTTGTCATAGGTGTCGGGATCGGGCGCGCCGGACAGGCGGCCGAGGCCCGCGGCGCGCCGGATGGCGGGCTCGTAGAGCCTCTCCCACAGGGCGGCCGGCCACATGAAGGTCTTGTAGTAGAAGCCGGCGCCGAGGAGGGGCGCCGCCAGTTGGCCCAGCGCCTGGATGTCGAAGCGCAGCGAGGGCCAGCGGTTCTGGCTCGACGCGTCAAGTCCGGGATAGAGCTCGATCGTGGTGGCGCGGGTATTGGGCTCGCGCCAGGCGCCGCGACCCTTCTCCACGAGGGCATTGGGCTCCTCGGGGCCGGCGGAGACGATGCCGCGGGGGCGGTGATACTTGAAGGAACGGCCGACGAGGCGGATGCCGTTGGCGACCAGGGCCGAGGCCAGCGTGTCGCCGGCGAGGCCTGTGAGCGGGCGGCCGTCGAACGAGAAGCCGAGGGGGACCTCGCGGTCCACCAGGCCGCCGATGGCGAGGCGGTTGACGCTCATGCCGCGGCTCCCCGGGCGGCGAGGCGGGCGCCGGCAATGGCGTGGTCGCGGGTGTCGCGGGAGACGACCAGCCAGGAGCGGCAGCCCTGGGCGTGGTACCAGAGCTCCTCGATGGGGCCGGCGGGATTGTCGCGCAGGTAGACGTAGTCCGCCATGGCGGCGGCGTCGCCGTCGGCGGGGCGGCGCGGCGCCGCGTCACCGTGATAGGCGAATTCGGAACTGTCGCGCGGACCGCAATAGGGGCAGGGAATGCGCATCGGTCCTCAGTGCAGGTTCGGTTGGGCGCCCTGGCCCTTCTCGTCGATGACGAGGCCGCGGGCGAAGCGGTCGAGGGTAAGGGCGGCGGCGGCGGGGTGCGGCTCGTCGCGGGCGATGAGGTGGGCGAAGACCGCGCCGGAGCCCGGCGTCGCCTTGAAGCCGCCATAGCACCAGCCGGCATTGAGATAGAGGCCGTCGAGCGGCGTGCGGTCGATGATCGGCGAGCCGTCCATGGACATGTCCATGATGCCGCCCCAGCTCCGCAGCATCCGGGCCCGGCCGATGGCCGGCATCAGCGCCATGCCGCCCTCGCAGACGTCCTCGACCACGGGGAGGTTGCCGCGCTGGGCGTAGGAATTGTAGCCGTCGATGTCGCCGCCGAAGACGAGGCCGCCCTTGTCGGACTGGCTGATGTAGAAATGGCCGGCGCCGAAGGTGATGACGCCGGGGATGATCGGTTTCAGCCCTTCCGAGACGAAGGCCTGGAGCACGTGGCTCTCGATGGGCAGGCGCAGCCCCGCCATGGCGGCGACCTGCGAGGAGCTGCCCGCCACGGCCATGGCGACCTTCCTCGCCCGGATCGTGCCGCGGGTGGTCTCGACGCCGTTGATGCGGCCGCCCTCGCGCAGGAAGCCGGTGACGGCGCAGTTCTGGACGATGTCGACCCCGCGCTCGCTCGCCGCGCGCGCGTAGCCCCAGGCCACCGCGTCGTGCCGCACCGTGCCGCCCCGCCGCTGCAGCAGCCCGCCCTGGATCGGAAAGCGCGCCTGGTCGAAGTTGAGGAAGGGATAGAGCCGTCGCACGCCCTCGCGGTCGAGCAGCTCGGCGTCGATGCCATGCAGGCGCATGGCGTTGCCGCGGCGGGCATAGGCGTCGCGCTGGCCGTCCGAATGGTAGAGGTTCAGCACGCCGCGCTGGCTGACCATGGCGTTGTAGTTGATGTTCTGCTCCAGTCCCTCCCAGAGCTGCATGGAGAGTTCGTAGAGCGGGATGTTGCCCGGCAGCAGGTAGTTGGACCGCACGATGGTGGTGTTGCGGCCGACATTGCCGCCGCCGATCCAGCCGCGCTCCAGCACGGCGACATTGGCGATGCCGTGGTTGCGGGCGAGATAATAGGCCGTCGCCAGTCCGTGACCGCCGCCGCCGATGACGATCACGTCGTAGCGCGGCTGCGGCTCTGCGTCCCGCCAGGCCGGCCGCCATCCCCTATTGCCGGCGAGAGCCTGGCCGAGCAGCGAGAAGAGGGAATAGCGCATGGGCGGAAGGCGTCCGGAGGGCAGTGGAGCACCATTCTCGCCTCTCGCGCGCCGCCGCGCCAGTCGGGGCTTGCCGCAGGAGCCAGCCATGGCCGGGCAAGAGCCATGCAAGGCCGGCAGAACGGGCGCATTGACAGGCCGCCGGTCCCATCCGCAGTATCAGACGATACTGCCGTATTTTCTGGCGATACGCCGCCCG
This sequence comes from Pseudomonadota bacterium, assembly GCA_023416965.1. GTDB lineage: Bacteria > Pseudomonadota > Alphaproteobacteria > Rhizobiales > Phreatobacteraceae > Phreatobacter. The sequence continues at coordinate 20,399 of JAEZGJ010000213.1, forward strand.
ATGCTATAGCCAGCCGACGGAGACATGTGATGCCCGATGCCGCCATCCAATCGCCGCCCGTAGGCCTCGCCGCGCCCGTCCTCGACGTCGATCCCTATGCCGACGAGGTGCTGAACGAGCCCGGCGCGATGCACGCCGCGGTGCGCGACGCTGGTCCCGTCGTGTTCCTGTCCCGTTACGGCGTCCACGCCATGGGCCGGCACCGCGACATCATGCCGGTGCTGAAGGACTGGGAGACCTTCTCCTCCACCGGCGGCTCGGGCCTTGCCGACATCCGCAAGCCCGGCGCCTGGCGGGCGCCGAGCCCGATCGTCGAGGTGGACCCGCCGCAGCACACCCACGTGCGCACGGTTCTCCAGCGCATCCTCTCGCCCGCCGTCATCCGGCAGTGGCGCGAGGATTTCGAGACGGCAGCCGACCGGCTGGTGGCCGAACTCGTCGAGAAGCGCTCCTTCTGCGGCGTCCACGACCTGGCCGAGACCTATGTCTCCACCACCTTCCCGGAGGCGCTGGGCCTCGCCAGTTCGCCCGAGCGCCGCGACAACCTCTTCCTGCTCGGCGCCCTCAATTTCGACGGCCAGGGGCCGAAGAACGCCCGGTTCGAGGAGACCCAGCGCAAGGCTGACGCCATCTGGGACTGGTACATGGACAGCATGAAGCGCGAGGCCATGGTGCCCGGCGGCTTCGGCGAGAAGATCTTTCAGGCCGCCGATCGCGGCGAGATCGGTCACGAGACGGCACCGCTTCTGGTGCGGTCCTTCCTGCGCGGCGGCCTCGACACCACGTCGAGCATGATCTCGGCGGCGCTGTGGTACCTCGCCATGGACCCGTCGCAATGGGCTCTGCTGCGTGAGGACCCCTCGCGCATCCGCCCCGCGCTCGACGAGGCCATGCGCCTCGAGACGCCCATCCAGAACGTCTGCCGCCAGACCATGCGCGAGGTCGTGATCGACGGCGTGAGGGTGCCGAACGATTCGAAGATCCTCGTCATGCTCGGCGCCGCCAACCGCGATCCCTACCAGTGGGAGCGGCCCGACAGTTTCGACGTGACGCGCCAGACCATGGGCCATCTCGCCCTTGGCACCGGCGTGCACATGTGCATCGGCCAGATGATCGCCCGGCTTGAGGGCGAGGCGGTGCTGAAGGCCATGGTCGCGCGGGTGAAGAGCCTGGAGCTCGCCGGCGCACCCACCCGGACCCTCAACAACAACCTGCGCAGCCTGAAAACGCTGCCGCTCGCCGTGACGCCCGCCTGACATGCCGCGCATCACCTTCCGAAAGCCGGACGGCGCGCCGGAAACGATCGAGGCCGCGGCCGGAATCAGCCTGATGCTGGCGGCCGTCCGGTCCCAGGTGCCCGGCGTGCTGGGCGAATGCGGCGGCTCGCTCGCCTGCGCCACCTGCCACGTCTATGTCGATCCGGTCTACGCCGGCCGGCTGCCCCAGGTGACTGCCGCGGAGGACGAGATGCTGGATGCGACCGCCAGCGAGCGGCGGCCGACGTCGCGCCTGTCCTGCCAGATTGTCCTTACTGACGCGCTGGATGGGCTCGTGGTAACGGTGCCGGACTCGCAGATCTGACGCCGGCGTGGCGTCGGCCCAGCCCCGTGTGAATGCCATGTCCCAGGTCCTCGCCCCGCAAGCCGACGTCGTGATCCTCGGTGCCGGACAGGCAGGCCTGCAGGCGGCGCTGTCGCTGCGCGAGGAGGGGTTCGCCGGCACCATCCAGATGATCGGCGACGAGCCGGTCCTTCCCTACCAGCGGCCGCCCCTGTCCAAGGGCTTCCTCCTCGGCGCCGTGACCGAGGACGCGCTGGTGCTGCGGCCGCAGGCCATGCTCGACAAGACCGACATCCGCCTCGCGACCGGCGTCGCCGCCACGCGGATCGACCGGGCCGCGCGCCAGGTGCTCCTCGCCGACGGGCGATCCTGCGGTTACGGCCATCTGATCATCGCCACCGGCTCGCGCGTCAGGCAGTGGACCGGTCCGGGCGGGGAACTCGCGGGGGTCGCGACCCTCCGCACCCTCGCCGATGCCCGGGCACTCGGCGCCCTGCTCGAGACGGCGCGCGACGTGGTGGTGATCGGCGCCGGTTTCATCGGGCTCGAATTCGCCGCTGTCGCCGCCAAGCGCGGCAAGCAGGTCCATGTGGTGGAGGCGGCGGACCGCGTCATGGCGCGGGCGGTGACGCCGGCCATCTCCGCCTTCTTCCGCGAGCGGCACGAGATCGCCGGCGTCCAGTTCCGCTTCGGGGCCGCGGTGGAGGGCATCGTCGGCCCCGCAGGACGGGTGACCGGTGTGGCGCTCGCCGGCGGCGAGACGCTCCCCGCCGATCTGGTGCTGGTGGGCATCGGCGGCATCGCCAATGCGGAGATCGCGGCCGAGGCCGGGCTCGCGGTCGACAACGGCATCGTCGTGGATGCGCTGCTGCAGACCGCCGATTCGGCCGTCTCGGCCATCGGCGACTGCTGCAACCATCCCAATCCCTTCGCTGGTGGCCGGATGAGGCTGGAATCGGTGCAGAACGCCATCGATCAGGGCCGCGTCGTCGCTGCCCGCCTCGCGGGCAAGGCGCAGCCCTATCACGCCGTGCCGTGGTTCTGGTCCGACCAGGGCGACCTCAAGCTGCAGATGGCCGGCCTGACGACAGGCTGCGATGCCCAGGTGACGATCGGCGACCGCGACGCCGCGCGCTTCTCCCTCCTCGCCTTCCGGTCGGGCCAGCTCGTGGGCGTCGAATCGGTGAACCGCCCGGGCGACAACATGCTGGCGCGGCGCATCCTCGCCCTGCCGGCGCCGCCGACCTACGGCGAGGCGGAGGCGGTCGGCTTCGACCTCAAGACGCTGTCGGCCGTGCCGAAGGTCCAGGCCTGAGCGAAGGGCAGGTATCGGGCGGCAATACGACCGTGTTGCAATTCGCCGGCGCTCCCGTCATAGCAGTGGCCGAGGTGAACCATGCAACCCCCGCGGGGCCCGGCGCAAGCCACGGCGCGGCGAGGACGGATTGCTCCAGGGGAGGAGGGCCGGCAAGGCCCGTCCGGCGACGACAATGACCAAGACAGCCGGCGTGACAGCCGTCGACGAGCGCCTGTTCCTGCAGTCCGTCGCCCGCGCCCTGGACGTGCTCGAGGCCTTCGCACAGAACCCGCGGCCCAAATCGCTCGGCGAGATCGCAGCGGCGACCGGCATCAACAAGAGCGCGGCCCAGCGCATCGGGCAGACGCTGCTGGCGCGCGGCTATCTCGAACGCGCCGACAGCGGCGGGCTGATGCTGGGGCGGCGCCTGCTCGACCGCTCCTTCGACTACCTGCGCTCCAACCCGCTGATCGAGCGGGCGACGCCGGTGCTGATGGAACTGCGCAAGCTCGCCGGCGAGCGCGTCGACCTCAGCCTCTTCGACGACACGACGACGATCTACGCCATCCGCCTGCAGAGCAAGCGGGAGACCTTCTACGCCACGCTGCCGGGACGGCGCATTCCCACCTTCCTCTCGTCGGGCGGCCGCGCCTGCATGGCGCAGTTGGCCGATGCTGAGGTCGACGACATTCTCGCCCGTTCCGACCGCCGCGCGATCACCCCGAAGTCGCGCACCGGCCTGCCGGAGATCTGGGAGAAGGTGCGCGAGGCGCGCGTCGAGGGCTATTCCTGGGCGGCCGAAGAGGCCCTGATCGGCGAGGTCGTTCTGGCCGCGGCGGTGCTCGACGGCGACCGGCGGCCCATCGGCGCCGTCCATGTCGCCGGCTCCCTCAGCGAGTGGTCCATCCCCGATTTCCGTCGCCGGTTCTCGCCGCTGGCCATCGAGGCGGCGCGCGCGCTCAGCACCTGACGGAGCCGCCAGGCCCCCGTCCGCGCCCTGCCGCAGGATCGTTCGTCCTGCGTTTCAAACAGGCCACCCATGCCGACAATTTGCGCGCTTCCGCCTCTCGGCGGGGTTTGACAGCGGGCGACCATGCGTATCACAGTATCAATATAACCGTATTGTTTGTCGATACGGTTCCGCTAGGAGATTCCACCATGACGCAGTTCTCCCGCCGTCACATGCTGGCCGCCATGGGCGCGAGCGTCGCCGCTCCGTCCGTCCTGCGCGCCCAGTCCTCCGAGCCGATCAGGCTCGGCGGCATGCTCCCGCTCTCCGGCCCCGCCAGCATCGAGGGCCGCCAGATCCTCTCGGGCATCCAGTTCGCGATCGAGGAGGCCAATGCCAAGGGCGGCGTGCTCGGCCGCCGGATCGAGCTGGTCATGGAGGACGACGAGAGCAACTCGACCAAGGGCGTTACCGCCGTGCGCCGCCTGATCGAGCGCGAGAAGTCGCCGTTCATCGTCGGCACCTACGCCTCGGCCGTGGCGATCGCCGCCTCGAAGATCGCCGCCGAATACAAGGTCGCCATGCTGTCGGGCGGATCGACCGCCGCCGGCGCCACCGACCAGAACACGCCGGGCGATCCCTGGTTCTTCCGCTCCTGGCCCGACAGCAACGCCCAGGGCGACGACACGGCGCGCGCCATCGTCGAGAAGTTCAAGAAGACCAAGGTCGCCATCATCCACGACAACACCAATTACGGCGTGACGCTGGCCGCCCAGGTGACCCGGGTCGTCAGCGGCGTCGGTGGCACCATCGTCTCCACCGACAGCTACAATGCCGGCGAGCAGGACTTCTCCTCCATGCTCACCAAGCTGCGCTCGCTGCGCCCGGAGGCGGTCTATATCGGCGGCTGGGCCGGCGACGGCGCCAACATCGTGCGGCAGGCGGTCGAGGCGGGCGTGCGCACCCAGTTCGTCGGTTCGGGCTCGATGAATTCCGATGACTTCATCCGCCTCGCCGGCCCGGCTTCGGAAGGCTTCGCCGTGGCCAGCCTCTACGAGCCCTCGACCCCGAACCCGGTGGGCAAGGCCTTCGGCGAGCGGTTCCGCGCCCGCCACAACGTCGACGCCAACACGCTGTCGGCGCTCGGCTTCGAATCCATGACCATCGGCATCGAGGCGCTGCGCCGCGTCGGCAAGCCGGACGGCCTGGAGATCCAGAAGATGCTGAAGAGCGGCATGAAGGACTTCCAGCTCGTGCAGGGGCCCGCCGGCACCACCGCGGCCTTCAACGCCAAGGGCAGCGTCGACTTCCCCAACTTCATCGCCGTGGTGAAGGACGGCAAGCGCCGCCTCGACGTCTGACGCCGGGTTTCGTGATCGCGATGGATCTCTTCCTGCAATATCTGGCCAACGGCGTCGTCATCGGCAGCACCTATGTGCTCGTCGCCGTCGGCCTGACGCTGATCTTCGGCATCCTCGGCGTGGTGAACTTCGCCCATGGCGAGTTCTACATGATCGGCGGCTATGCCGGGATCGTGGCGATCACGGTGCTCAAGCTCCCGGTCCTCCCGGCCATCGCCTTCGTCCTCGTGGTGGCGGCGGTGGTCGGCATCGCCGCCGAGGCGATCCTGCACAAGCCGATGAAGAACCATGACGCGACGAGCTCGATCATCTCCTCGTTCGGGCTCGCGGTGGCGCTGCAGAACGCGGCGCTGGTGGTGATGGGGCCGCAGCCGCAGCGGCTCAATCTCGACGTCTCCAAGATCCCGGTCCTGTCGTCGCTGCCGACCGATTTCGGCCCGGTCTTCCTGCCGCAGCAGCGGCTGCTGATCCCGATCGCGACGGTGCTGCTGATCGCCGTCCTCTATGTCGTGCTTCGCTACACCTGGACCGGCCGTGGCCTGCGGGCCATGGCCCAGCATGCGACGGTGGCACGGCTCTGCGGCGTCCGGGTGGAGCGGGTGGCGATCGTCACCTTCATCACCGGCGCGGCGCTGGCGGGCACCGCCGGCATGCTGATGTCCTCGGTCTTCTTCGTCTATCCCATCGTCGGCAACATGATCGCGCTGAAGGCCTTCACGGTCGTCATTCTCGGCGGCATGGGCAATGTGGCGGGGGCGGCGGTGGCCGGCCTCCTCCTCGGCATCACGGAATCGCTGACCTCGGCCTATATCTCCAACGCGATGCGCGACATCGTCGGCTTCGTCTTCGTCATCCTCGTGCTGCTGTGCCGCCCGCAGGGCCTGTTCGGCAAGGCGGTGGAGCGGTCATGAGGGTCTATCTCCTGGCGCTGCTCGCCTTCGCGGTCCTCGCCGTCGCGCCCTTCGGCATCGGCGGCTACGAGACCAACGTGCTGATGATGGTGCTGTTCTTCGTCATCCTGGCGGTGGGCCTCGACCTCGTCACCGGCTATTGCGGCCAGTTCTCCTTCGCCACCGGCGCCTTCTACGGCATCGGCGCCTATACGGCGGCGATCATGACCCGCGATCTCGGTACCTCGATCTGGGTGCACCTGCCGGCGGGCGCCATCGTGGCCGGCCTGTTCGGCCTGCTGCTCGGCATCCCCGCCCTCAGGCTGAAGGGTCATTTCCTCGCCATCGTCACCATCGCCTTCCAGACCATCGTCTATCTCGTCATCTCCCAGTGGACCTCGTTCACCGGCGGGCAGGTGGGCCTGCCCATGCCCAATGCCGGTCCGGTGACCGTCTTCGGCGTGACGCTGTTCGAATTCGGCTCGCTGCGCTCCTATTACTGGCTGACGCTGGCCATGACGGCGCTGACCCTGCTGATCTCGTGGCGCCTCGTGAACTCCCGCCTCGGCCGCGAATGGGTGGCGATCCGCGACGACGAGACCCTGGCCAGCGCCGTCGGCCTCGACACGACACGCGGCAAGCTCACCGCCTTCGTCGCCTATGCGGCTCTGGCCGGGGTGGCGGGCGTGCTCACCGCCCATTCGCTGCGCGGCGTGACGCCCGACGACTACACGATCTGGATCTCGGCCACGGTGGTGGCCATGATGGTGGTCGGCGGCCGCGGCACCTTCATCGGGCCGATCCTCGGCGCCGTCTTCCTCGCGATCCTGCCCGAGCTCCTGGGCAAGTTCGCCGAATACAAGATGCTGATCTACGGCGTCCTGCTCGTGCTCGTCGTCACGCTGATGCCGGAGGGCGTGGTCGGCCGCCTGCGCGCGAGGGCGGCACGATGACGATCCCCATCCTGGAGGCCCGCGGCATCACCAAGCGGTTCGGCGGCGTCGTCGCGGTCAACGACGCCAGCCTGACCGTCGGCAAGGGCCAGATCGTCGGGCTGATCGGCCCGAACGGGTCGGGCAAGTCGACCATGGTCAATCTCGTCTCCGGCGAGATGATGCCGAACGAGGGCACGTTCCTGTTCAACGGCGCCGACATCACGGCCCTGCCCTCCCACCGGCGGGCGCGGCTCGGCATGGCGCGCTCGTTCCAGCTGCTGCGCCTGTTCCATTCGCTCAGCGTCGAGGACAACCTGCTGCTGGCCAACCACATGAGGATGAAGGCAAGCATCCTCGATTCCATCGTCGGACGCCGCGGGGCCAAGGCGGAGGAGGACAGGGCGCGGGCCCGCGCGCGCGAACTGCTCGCCTGGTTCGACCTGCAGGATTTCGCGGAGCGGCCCGTTTCGGCGCTCTCCATCGGCCAGCAGCGCATGGTCGAGATCGCCCGCGGCATGATGAGCGAGCCGAGCCTCTTCGTGCTCGACGAGCCGGCCGCCGGCCTGTCGCCGCCCAATGTCGACAAGCTCATCCAGCTGGTGCGCCGGCTGCGCGACGAGTTCGGTGTGTCGATCCTCCTCGTCGAGCACGTCATGCGCGTCGTGCGCGACCTCTGCGACCATGTCGTCGTGCTGGATTCGGGCGTGAAGATCGCCGAGGGCGCGCCGGACGCCGTGGTGAAGGATCCCGTCGTGATCGAGGCCTATATCGGAACCGGGTGGAAGCGCCGTGCTCAAGGTTGACAGCATCGTCGCCGGTTACGGCCGCACCCGCATCCTGCACGGGGTCAGCCTCGAGGTGCCGAAGGGCGGCCTCGTCGCCCTGCTCGGCGGCAACGGCACGGGCAAGTCGACGACGCTGAAAGCCATCGTCGGCCTCGTCGCCGTGCAGGAGGGCCAGGTCGTCCTCGACGGCCGGGTGATCAACGACGTGCCGGCCGAACAGCGGGCGTCCCTCGGCCTCTCCCTCGTGCCGCAGGGCAAGGAGGTCTTCGCCGGCATGAGCGTCGAGGAGAACCTCCTCATGGGCGCCTATCACCGGCGCCGCGACCGGCAGGGCATCGCCTCCGACCTCGAGGGCGTCTACCAGCGCTTTCCGCGCCTCAAGGAGCGCCGCAAGATCAATGCCGGCATGCTCTCGGGCGGCGAGCGGCAGATGCTCTCCATCGGTCGGTCGCTGATGGCGCGGCCCTCCGTGCTGCTGCTCGACGAGCCGTCGGCGGCGCTCGCCCCGCGCATCGTGGAAGAGATCGCCGAGGCAATTCTCGGGCTCAGGGACCTCGGCCTGACGCTGCTCCTCGTCGAGCAGAATGTCGGCATGGCCCTCGACATCGCCGATCACATCTACGTCATCCGCGGCGGGCGCATCGCCTACGAGCGCGAGGTGGGCGACGGCATCGCCATGGAAGAGCTCCAGGAGTTCTATCTGGGCGGGCAGGAGCACTGACAACGGCGCCGCTCCCCGGCGGCGCGGTCCATGCGAGGGTTGTGACATGAGCGAGCCGAGGGCAGCACGTTTCGAAGGCCGGGTGGCGGCGGTGACGGGAGCGGCCGGCGCGCTCGGGCGGGCGAGTGCCGCCGCCCTGGCGCGAGAGGGCGCGAAGCTCGCCCTGTTCGACCGCGATCCCGCCGGACTCAAGGAGACCGCCGCGCTCTGCCCCGGCGCCATCACCGTCACCGGCGACGCCCGCTCCGCCGCCGATCTCGGACGCTTCGCCGACGCGGCGAAGGGCGCCTTCGGTCCGGTGGAACTGCTGGTTGCCGCCGCCGGAATCATCGGCCCCTCCAAGATCGCCATCGAGGCGACGGAGGAGGAATTCGACCTCGTCTTCGACATCAACGTGAAGGGCTCCTGGCTCGCCGCCAGGGCCTTCATCCCGCAGATGCGCGAGCGCGGCCGCGGCTCGGTGGTGCTGTTCTCCTCCACCGCCGGCCTGCAGGGCTCCCCGGTCTATTCGGTCTATTCCGCCTCCAAGGGCGCGGTGACGCTGCTCACCAAGAGCCTCGCCCTCAACCACGCCACCGAGAACATCCGCGTCAACTGCGTCTGCCCCGGCACGATCGACAGCCCCATGCACCGCCAGGGCATGGCAGCGATCGCCGACCCGGTCCTGCGCGCCGAACGCGAGGCCTTCCAGAAGGCGAAGCATCCGATGAACCGCTTCGGCCAGCCCGAAGAGGTGGCGGCGGGCGTGCTCTATCTCCTCAGCGACGAGGCCTCCTACACGACCGGCCACGCGCTTCCCGTCGATGGAGGCCGGCTTGCCTGATCCGACACGCTTTGCCGGCAAGGTCGCGATTGTCTCCGGTGCCGCCCGCGGCATCGGCGAGGGCATCGCCGAGCGCTTTGCCGCCGAGGGGGCGAAGGTCCTCCTCGTCGACGTCATCCCGGAGGTCACCGAGACCGCCGCCCGGCTCGGCCAGACCGCGCTCGTCAAGAGCGTCACCGACCGCGATGCCGGCGAGGTCATGGCGAAGGCCGCCCTCGACGCCTTCGGCCGCATCGACATTCTCGTCAACAATGCCGGCATCGGCGGCTCGAAGCGGCTGATGGAAAGCGACGACGCGCTGATCGACCGCTTCCTCGATACCAATCTCGCCGCCGTGCTGCGCGTCACGCGGGCCGTCGTGCCGCACCTGCCGCGGCCGGGCGGTCGCGTCGTCAACATCTCCTCGATCTTCGGCATCACCGGCTATCCTGGCACCACCGCCTATGCGGTGGCGAAGGCCGGCGTCGCCCAGTTCACCCGGCAGCTTGCCGGCGAGCTCGCTCCGGAGGGTATCCTGGTCAATGCCGTGGCGCCGGGGCTCATCGCCACGCCGATGACGACCGGCCACCGGCAGAACGCGCTCTACACCCGCCTCATCGTCGAGGGCACGCCGGTGGAGCGGATGGGAACGCCCGCCGACATCGCGGGACCCGTGGCCTTCCTCTGTTCCGAGGATGCCGCCTTCGTGACGGGCGTGGTCATGCCGGTGGACGGCGGGTTCCTCGCCGCGCGGCACGGGAAGATCTAGACCGGTTTCAAGGGAGACGAGACGATGCACGACATGAGCGTCAAATGGCCGAACGGCGCCCGCTGCGCCGTGATGCTGACCTTCGATTTCGACGCCGAAACCCTGTGGACCTCGCGCGACCCGGAGAATGTCCGCCGCCCCGGCGTGCTCAGCCAGGGCCGCTATGGTGCCAAGGTCGGCGTTCCGAAGATCCTCGACACGCTGCGCGAGGAGGGCGTGAAGTCGACCTTCTTCGTGCCCGGCTGGACGGCGGAGAACCACACGGACCGCGTCGAGATGATCCTCAAGGACGGCCACGAGGTCGCCCACCACTCCTATTCCCACAAATGGGTGAGCGATGATCCGCAGGCCGAGATCGAGGAGATGGAGAAGGGGCTGGAGGCGCTGAAGCGCACCGTGGGCGTCGTGCCGAAAGGCTACCGCTCGCCTGCCGGCGAGGTCTCCGAGGGGCTGTTCAAGCTGCTGAAGCAGCACAATTTCCTCTACGATTCCTCGCTGATGGATGACATCAACCCCTACCGGCACGTCATGCCGGACGGCTCCAAGGGCGTCATCGAACTGCCCTGGCACTGGTCGCTGGACGATGCGCCCTTCGCCCTCTTCTCGGTGAAGACGCCGCGGCCGATCTTCACCAACGAGCACATGCTCTCGGTCTACAAGGAGGAGTTCCGCGAGATCTACAAGTGGGGCGGCCTGTTCGACATGATCTTCCATCCGCAGATCGGCGGGCGGCCGAGCCGCATCGCGCTGATCCGCGAGCTCATCGCCTTCATCCGCACCTTCCCGGGCGTGTGGTTCGCGACGGGTACCGAGGTGGCGGAAGCCTGGTCGCAGGCGCACGAGGCGGAGTGAGCCCAACGATCGAAGGCTGGCGGCGGGCTGGCATTGCTGGCCTGCCTTTCGCCTGCGTTGACAGCCCCGGGGGCCCTCCCTAACCGTTGCGCCCAAGCTGAAAGGCGCCGGCCAACGGCGCTCTACAGGGGCGGGGAGGGAGCCCGGACGGCGGCGGCGCCAGGCGCCGGCGCAACCGACTCTCACCCACCCCCGGACATGCGGCTGCGGGCCGCGGGTGGAGAGGCGTGATGAGCGACAATGAAATGACGGGCGGCGAAGCCCTGGCGCGGATGATCCTCGCCTTCGACGGCGGCCCGATGTTCGGCATGGGCGGCTTCCAGCTCCTGCCCTTCTATGACGCCGCCCGCCGCCTCGGCCTCAAGCACAACCTCATCAACGACGAGCGCGCCGGCGTCTTCGCCGCCGACGCCTATGCCAAGGTCACCGGCCGCGTCGGCCTCGTCGACGCCACCCTCGGACCCGGCGCCACCAACCTCGTCACCGGCCTCGTCGAGGCACTGAACGCCGGCACGCCGATGGTCGCCATCGTCGGCGACACCCACCGCGACCATTCCTGGAAGAACATGACCCAGGAGAGCCGCCAGCTCGACATCCTGCGGCCCTGCGCCAAGGAGGTGATCCGGGTGGAGGCCATCCACCGCATCCCCGAGCTGATGCGCCGCGCCTTCGCGGTGGCCACCACCGGCCGGCCGGGCCCGGTGATCGTCGACGTGCCGGAGGACATCTGCCACGGCACCCACGGCTTCACCGACGACGATTTCCGCGTCGATCCCGCCCATGGCGGCGCGCCGGCCCTGCGCTGCCGTCCGGACGGCGCCGCCCTGGCCAAGGCCGCCGACCTCATTGCCGGCGCGAACCGGCCCATCGTGCTCGCCGGCGGCGGCGTGCACCTGTCAGGCGCCGCCGAGACGCTGCAGCGCTTCGCCGAGACCTTTTCCATTCCCGTCGCCCACACCATGACCGGCAAGGGGGCGATTGCCTGCACCAGCCCGCTCTCGGCGGGCCTGTTCGGCCGCTACGACCGCATCGCCAACACGCTGATCGAGGAGAGCGACCTCATCCTCGTCGTCGGCTGCAAGCTCGGCGAGATCGCCACCAAGCGCTTCACCGTGCCGCCGCGGGGCAAGCGCATCGTCCATCTCGACATCGTCGCCGAAGAGTTCGGCCGCACGGTGCAGCCGGAGGTGACGCTCTGGGGCGACGCGAAGCTCGGCATCGAGGACCTCGCGGCCGCCCTCGCGCCGAAGGCCGAGGCGATCCGCGCACGGCTCGCTCCTTACGCCGCCGACGTGCCGAAGCGCATGGCCGCCTGGCGCGCCGACGTGAACGAGAAGCTCACCTCGGACGAGGTGCCGGTGAGCATGGGTCGCCTGATGACCGAGATCAACCAGTTGCTGCCGGCCGACGGCTATCTCGTCGCCGACGGCGGCTTCGCGGCCCATTGGGGCGGCCTCCTCTTCGACACCAAGAAGCCGGGCCGCTGCTTCGTGCCGGACCGCGGCTTCGCCTCCATCGGCTACGGCCTGCCTGGCGCCATGGGCGTCGCCATGGGCGCGCCGGGCAAGAAGGTGATCGGGCTCACCGGCGACGGCGGCTTCAACATGATGCTGGGCGAGATCGAGACCGCCCGCCGCATGGGCCTCGACTTCACCATCATCGTCGTCAACAACGCCGCCTCCGGCTATGTGAAGGCGCTGCAGCACCTGGTCTACGGGCCCGGAGCCTATCACGCCTCCGACCTTGCCGAGACGAACTATGCCGATGCGGCGAAGGCGCTGGGCTGCCACGGCATCCGCGTCGAGCATCCCTCGACCCTGCGCGCCGCGCTGGAGGAGGCCTTCGCCACGAAGGGTCCCTCGGTGATCGACGTGGTCGTCACCCGCGACCCCGCCAAGATGCTGCCCGGCGTCGACAACCGCGCCGCCGCCAAGCTGAAGAAGGGCGACCGACCGGCCTGAGCCGGCGCGCCTCACGGGTTGCCTTCCTCCGGCGGACATGGCCTTAAAGGTCCTGCGACCGCTGGAGGACCCCCTGTGAGCATCGGCCTGATCGCACTCCTCGACGACATCGCCGCCCTCGCCAAGGTGGCGGCGGTGACACTCGACGACGTCGCCGCCCAGGCGACCAAGGCCGGCGCCAAGGCCGCGGGCATCGTCATCGACGACGCCGCGGTGACGCCGCGCTACGCGGTGGGCTTCGCCGCCGCCCGCGAACTGCCCATCGTCGGCAAGATCGCCAGGGGCTCGCTGAAGAACAAGCTGATCTTCCTGCTGCCGGGGGCGCTGCTGCTCAGCGCGCTGGCCCCCTGGGCGATCACGCCGCTGCTGATGATCGGCGGCCTCTACCTCTGTTACGAAGGGTTCGAGAAGGTGCTGGAAATGGTGGTGCCGCATGGCGAGGGCGCGCCGCCGCCCGACCGGCTCGCCGCCGCCCCCGCCGATGCCAAGGCGCTGGAGGACCAGCGGGTCGCCGGCGCGATCCGCACCGACTTCATCCTCTCGGCCGAGATCATGGCCATCGCGCTCTCGACCATCACCTCGCCGAGCCTTTGGGTGCAGGCGCTCATCCTCGCGGTGGTCGGCGTGGCGATCACCGTCCTCGTCTACGGCGCCGTGGCGCTGATCGTGAAGGCGGACGATGTCGGGCTTGCGCTGGCGCAGAGCGAGCGGCCGGTGAGCGGCCTTGGCCATGTGCTCAGCGGCCGGCCGACGGAGCTCGACCTGCGTGGTCCCTCCGGCCTCGACCGCGCCGTGAGCCGGGCCACCCGCCCGCTGGGACGTGGCCTCGTCACCGGCATGCCCTATTTCCTGAAGACCCTCAGCCTCGTCGGCACGCTCGCCATGCTCTGGGTTGGCGGCGGCATCTTCGTGCATGGGCTCGCCGGCTATGGCCTTGCCGGCATCGAACACGCGATCCATGCCGTGGCGGTCGCGGTGGCGGGCGTGGTTCCCGTGCTGAAGGCGGCGATGGAATGGCTCGTCACGGCGGTGGCCTCGGGCCTGTTCGGCCTCGCGCTCGGCGGGGTGGTCTTCCTCGTCATGCACTATGGGGTCGAACCGCTGATGCACGGCCGCGGCACGGCCAAGGGCCACTGACGCCACACCGGCATCAGGTGCCGTCGCAAAGAAGGGCCGGTGTCCGGCCTCGCTGCGGGAGGTGGCGGCCAAGCCCGCCCTGGCGGCGCAACCGGCGGAATAGGACCGACGATCCCGCGCGCGGCCGGTGGAACCTCGCCGCGCGGTCGTCGTTGACCTCACAGACGAACCATATCCGTGAGGAGAGACGACATGACCCATATCGACCCCCGCGATCCCCGCGACCCCCGCGGCATCAACGCAGACCCGGTCGCGCCCATGGCGGGCGGGGTCGACCCGCAGCAGCCGGTCGATCCGCGCACCTCGCCCCGCACAAGCTGGGGCCTCCTCGGCGGCCTCGCCGCGGCCCTGGTCCTGGTCTTCGTCATCATGACGATGTTCGGCGGCTCGTCCGACCGCACCGCTACCACTCCGACGGTGGAGCGTCCGCCGGTGGCCCAGGGCACCCCGGGCGGCGCGCCGGCGACCGATCCGACGGCGACCGGCTCGGTGCCGCGCCAGACTGCCCCCGCCCAGCCGAGCCAGGTCCAGCCGGCTCCGGTTCAGCCGGCCCCTGCCCAGCCCGCTCCGGCGGCGCCCGCCACGCCGAACCAGAACTAAGTCTGCGCGCCTGAGACGAGAGAGGCCGCTCCCGAAGGGGGCGGCCTTTTTCGCGCGCGATCAGTCGTTGAAGTTCACCACCGCCTGCTCGGAGCGCTCGTCGGCGTAATAGGGATAGACCGAGTAGTCGCGGATGAAGTGCAGCGAGATGTAGAAGGAGATGCGGTTGTCGTCGCCGCTGTTGGAAATGCCGCGGTGGATGGTGCCGCGGCCCATGTAGAGAACCGACATGGGCTTGGCGACGATCTGGTGGACCTGAAAATGGTCGACGCTGCGGGCGAGGGCCTCCACGTCCACGTCGTCGACGTTCGAGGCCACCTTCTCCAGCGCCTCCTCCGGCGTGGTCTCCGGCAGTGTGATGAACTGGGTGGCGTTGCGGTCGGTGAACTGGGTCAGCGGAATCCAGATGGCGGCTGCGTCGGTGGTGTAATCGACGTGCCAGACCTGCGGCTTCGACCCCACCGGGTTCACGACGAAGCCGTAGCCGTCCATGATGGCGCCCTGCTCGGCGAACTGGCCGGCGGCGGTCTCGCACCAGGCGTGCAGTTCCTTCGCCAGGGCCTTGTCGGAGAGCTCCATCACGTCGCCCTCCTCGTCCTCCTGCCAGACATTCATCCAGCAGATTTCCCGCGCGGCGATCTGCTCGTCCCATTTGGCGCCCATGGTGCGCTTCAGGTCCTCGTAGGCTCGGGTGAGGAGAGGCCGCGCCTCCTGCGGCACGGTCCCCACGTAGCGAAAGCCCATCAGCTCGGGCTTCAGCTTCACATAGTCACGATCGTCCATTGTCTGCTCCGGCCGGTCATCGGAAATAGCGCTCGCCCCTCCCACAGGGCAGCACCGCCCGCATGAACCCACGCTGAAGGCCGATTGTTGCAGGGTTTCGACAGCGGTGCGAGCAGGCTGTGACGTCGGCGGCATCGCATAGCGGCAGCGCGGGGGAACGGGAGGCCCGACGCGCGCGTTGCCAGACCAACCTACGGAGAACCGCCATGCCGACACCGGCCGAACTGACCCAGTCCTTCTGGAGCCACCTTCGATCCGACATGACCGTGATGGCGGGCCTCGCTGCCGAGGACGGCCACATGCGCCCGCTCACCGCCCAGCTCGACGGTCCGGGCGACCACGGGCCCGTCTGGTTCTTCACGGCGAAGGACACCGACATGGTCGAGGCCCTGGGCGGCGGCGCCGAGAAGGGCTCGATCACCCTGACCTCGAAGTCGCACGACCTCTTCGCCTGCGTCCACGGCACCTTCGTCGTCGACAACGACCGGGCCGTCATCGACCGGCTGTGGAACCGCTACGTCGCCGCCTGGTACGAGGAGGGCAAGGACGATCCGAAGCTTGCCCTGCTGCGCTTCGACCCGGACAAGGCGGAGATCTGGGAGAACGCCACCACGCTGTGGGCAGGCATCAAGATCATGCTCGGCGCCGACCCCAAGGAAGACTACGAGGACAAGGTGGCAAAGGTCGCCCTGCGCTAGCGCTCCTGGCGGCGCGGAACCGCGGCGCGGCACTCCTCAGTAGACCACCACCGACCGGATCGACTTGCCCTCGTGCATCAGGTCGAAGGCGGTGTTGATCTCGTCGAGCGGCATGGTGTGGGTGATCTGGCTGTCGATGTCGATCTTCCCCTCCATGTACCAGTCGACGATCTTCGGCACGTCGGTTCGCCCACGCGCCCCGCCGAAGGCCGAGCCCTTCCAGACGCGGCCGGTGACGAGCTGGAACGGGCGGGTGGAAATCTCGGTGCCGGAGGGGGCGACGCCGATGATGATGCTCTCGCCCCAGCCGCGGTGGCAGCATTCCAGCGCCTGGCGCATGGTGTGGACGTTGCCGATGCACTCGAAGGAGAAGTCGGCGCCGCCGCCGGTCAGGTCGACGATGGCCTGGACGACCTTGTCGCGGCCGACCTCGTCGGGATTGACGAAATGCGTCATGCCGAACTTCTTCGCCATCTCCACCTTGGCGGGGTTCAGGTCGACGCCGATGATCTTGTCGGCACCGACCATGCGGGCGCCCTGGATGACGTTGAGGCCGATGCCGCCGAGACCGAAGACCACCACATTGGCGCCGGGCCAGACCTTGGCGGTATAGATCACCGCGCCGATGCCGGTGGTGACGCCGCAGCCGATGTAGCAGATCTTCTCGAAGGGGGCGTCCTCGCGCACCTTCGCCACCGCGATCTCCGGCAGGACCGTGAAATTCGAGAAGGTCGAGCAGCCCATGTAGTGAAACACCTCGTTGCGCCCGCGGCCGCCCACCGGCTCGCAGGAGAAGCGGGTGGTGCTGTCGGGCATGAG
Source organism: Pseudomonadota bacterium (assembly GCA_023416965.1). GTDB lineage: Bacteria > Pseudomonadota > Alphaproteobacteria > Rhizobiales > Phreatobacteraceae > Phreatobacter. The sequence continues at coordinate 37,318 of JAEZGJ010000213.1, forward strand.
GCCCTGGCCCTGCGTGCCGCGGATGGCGGTGCAGAGGTTCGAGCGCTGCGACAGGCAGGTTTTGCAGGCGCGGCATTCCGGCGTGTAGAGCGGGATGACGTGGTCGCCGACCTTCACCGAGGTGACGCCCGCCCCGATCTCCCGGACGATGCCCGCCCCCTCATGGCCGAGGATCGCCGGGAACTTGCCCTCGGAATCAAGGCCGGAGAGCGTATAGGCGTCGGTGTGGCAGACGCCGGTGGCCATGACCTCGACGAGGACCTCTCCCGGCTTCGGACCCTCCAGGTCGATGGTCTCGATGGTGAGCGGCTTGCCGGCCTCCCAGGCGACGGCGGCACGTGTCTTCATGGCTGATCCCTCGAGGGTCTTGGGGCGGGCCGCCGGAGGCGACGATTCGGGCGGATCAGACCATGCAGGGCCTGCCGCCGCAACGGCATGACAGCGCGGCGGGCCGGATGATCCGCTATCCTGCCGCCCGTCGTAGAGGCGCTGGCGCAGCGGAGATGCGGGACGATGCACGTAGCGGAAGGTCGCCCGGGAACGGCTGAACTCGTCCTGTGGACCGGCGTCCTGGTGATGGTCCTGCTCCTCGCCCTGACGACGCTGTTCTGGACCGTCGACAAGCGGCTGATCGGCGAAGCCAGAGTGTGGGCGAAGCCGATGAAGTTCGCGCTCTCCCTCGCCGTGCACATGGCGACGCTGGCGCTGGCGGTGGGGCTTCTCGGCCAGGGTGCCCGGGCAGGCACGCTGCTGGCGCTGGTGGCGGCGGCCTGCGCCTTCGCCTCGCTGGGCGAGATGGTCTGGATCATCGCCCAGGCGGCACGGCAGCAGGCCTCGCATTTCAACCTGGCGACCCCCTTCACCCGCGCCATGTACACCGCCATGGCGGCTGGCGCCGTGGTCATCACTCTCAGCGCCGCGGCGGTGGGCGTCACAGCCTTCCTCGACCGCGAGGCGGCGATGGCGCCGGCCCTGCGGCTGGCGATCCTGCTGGGGCTCGCCGGGGGTGCGGTGCTGACCCTGTTCACCGCCTTTACGATCGGCGGCCGCCTCAGTCCGCATGTCGGCACGCATCCTGCCGGTGGGGCGCGCATGGCGGTGACGGGCTGGTCCCTCGTCGTGGGAGACCTCAGGGTCGCCCATTTCCTCGCGACCCACATGATGCAGGCGATCCCCATCGTCGGACTGATCGCCGCGCGCAGCCTGGCCCCGGCCGCCGCCATGGCCGCCGTCTGGCTCTCCGCGCTCGGCTGGACCGGCCTCGTCCTCGCGGCCTACCAGCAGGCGCTCGCCGGCCGGCCGCTGCCGTGGCTGTTCTGACGGGCCGGGTCTTCCGCCGGCGCTGCGGCCTGTTAGGTTCGGGCCAACGCCTGATGCCGCGCGCGCGGCCCATGACCAGGCGGCCCGGAGGATTCCATGAAGGCGCTCGTCATCCACGCTCCCCACGATTTGAGGCTGGAGGAGCGCGAGGTCGCGCCGCTCGGGCCGGGCGAGGTCGCGGTCAGGATCGGGGCTGGCGGCATCTGTGGTTCCGACCTGCACTATTTCCACAATGGCGGCTTCGGCGCGGTGCGGCTGAAGGAGCCGATGATCCTCGGCCACGAGATCGCCGGCACGGTGGAGCGTGTGGGATCGGAGGTCGCCTCGGTGAAGCCGGGCGACCGGGTGGCGGTGAGCCCGTCGCGGCCCTGCGGTCATTGCCGCTACTGCCTGGAAGGCATGGCGAACCATTGCCTCAACATGCGCTTCTACGGCTCGGCCATGCCCTTCCCGCACATCCAGGGGGCATTCCGCGAGGTGCTGGTCTGCGACGCCGTCCAGGCGCACAAGGTGACGGAGGGGGTGAGCCTCGGGGAGGCCGCCTTCTGCGAGCCGCTGGCGGTGTGCCTGCATGCGGCGCGGCGGGCCGGGCCGCTGCTCGGCAAGCGCGTTCTCGTTACCGGCTGCGGGCCGATCGGGGCGCTCTGCATCCTCGCGGCGCGGGCGGCGGGCGCCGCCGAGGTGGTCGCGACCGACGTCGCCGAGGCGACGCTCGCCGTGGTGAAGGGGATGGGCGTCGCGACCACGCTGAACACGGCGGCGGATCCCGAGGCGCTCAGGCCCTACGAGGCCGACAAGGGATCGTTCGACGTACTGTTCGAGGCCTCGGGTAACATGAAGGCGCTCACCGGGGCGCTCGCCGCGCTGAAGCCGGGCGCAGTCATCGTGCAGGTCGGCACGGGCGGCGACTTCACCCTGCCGATCTCTGTGCTGGTGGCCAAGGAGCTGGAACTGCGCGGCACGTTCCGCTTCCACCACGAGTTCGCGACCGCCGTGGCGATGATCGGCGAGCGGCGCATCGACGTGACCCCGCTGCTGACCGCGACCCTGCCGATGGAACGGGCGGTGGAGGCCTTCCACCTCGCCTCGGACCGGTCGAAGGCGATGAAGGTGCAGATCGCCTTCGGGTGAGGGGCATCACATCGCATGACGATAGACGTTGCCTTGGTGTCTTGTTCGGGCTGCGGCGGCGGTGCGACGGGTGAGGGGCTTGAGCTCCCCAACAAACAAAAGGCCCGGCGCGGGGCCGGGCCTTTCACAAGGGGAAGAGGTCACATCCCTCAGGACGGATTGACCGTCGCGTCGATGACGTTCGACAGCTTGTCGGCGATCTGGGCGATGTCGTCCTCGGTGACGATGAAGGGCGGGGTCACCACCAGGCAGTCGCCGGAAGTGCGGACCATCATGCCCTCGTCGTGGAAGGCCTTGTCCATGGCGACGAAGGCGCGCTTGCCCGGCGCGTCCTTCCAGCCCTCGAAATCGACGGCGGCGGTGAGGCCGACCTGGCGGATGTCGAGCACGCCCGGCTTGCCCTTCAGCTTGGAGAAGATGGCGTCGGCCCAGACCGGCTCCAGCGCCTTGGAGCGCTCGAACAGGCCCTCGTCGCGGTAGAGGTCGAGGGTGGCGAGGCCGGCGGCGCAGGCGATCGGATGGGCCGAATAGGTGTAGCCGTGGAAGAGCTCCACCACATGCTCCGGCCCGGTCATGAAGGCGTCGTAGACGTGCTTGCGGGCGACGACGCCGCCCATTGGCGCGGCGGCGTTGGTGACGCCCTTCGCAAAGGTCATGAGATCGGGCGTGACGCCGTAGCGCTCCGAGGCGAAGGGCGCGCCGAGGCGGCCGAAGCCGGTGATGACCTCGTCGAAGATGAGCAGGATGTCGTGCTTGTCGCAGAGCTCGCGCAGGCGCTTCAGGTAGCCCTGCGGCGGCGGCAGCACGCCGGTGGAGCCGGCCATCGGCTCGACCATGACGGCGGCGATGGTGGAGGCGTCGTGCAGCGCGACGATGCGCTCCAGCTCGTCGGCGAGATGGGCGCCCCATTCCGGCTCGCCCTTGGAGAAGGCCTGCTTCTCGCGGTTGTAGGTGTGCGGCAGGTGGTCCGCGCCGGCCAGCATGGAGCCGTAGACGCGGCGGTTGGCGACGATTCCGCCCACCGTGATGCCGCCGAAGCCGACGCCGTGATAGCCGCGCTCGCGGCCGATGAGGCGGGTCTTGGAGGCCTTGCCGCGGGCGTGCCAGTAGGCGATCGCCATCTTCAGCGCGGTGTCGGCGGCTTCCGAGCCGGAATTGCAGAAGAAGACGTGGTCGAGGTCGTTCGGGGCCAGCGCCGCGATGCGGCTCGCCAGCTCGAAGGCCTTCGGGTGGCCGAACTGGAAGGTCGGGGCGAAGTCGAGTTCGGCCGCCTGTTTCTGGATCGCCTCGACGATCGGCTCGCGCGAATGGCCGGCGCTGGAGCACCACAGGCCCGCCGTGGCGTCGATCACCTGCTTGCCCTCGGGCGTGTAGTAGTAGAGGCCCTTGGCGCGGGCGACCATGCGCGGGCGCGCCTTGAACGAGCGGTTGGCCGTGAACGGCATCCAGAAGGCCTGGAGGTCGTTCGGAATGGCGGTGGTGCTGGCGTCGTCGCCGACCACACGCAGCGCGCTCGTCTTGGACATGGAAAAATCTCCGGAAGGGCCGTGGTGAAGAACGACCATACCAAGAGGGGGACAGGGAGCAAGGCGGAGAAAGCGAAGGGGAGGGATGCGGGGGAGGAGCGATGCCCTGGGCCGCGCAGCAGCTTGCATCGGAAGAACGGGCGGCCTAAGTTCAGTCTAGAATAATTCTAATCAAGGTGATGCCATGCTCAGCCGCCTGTCCATTCCCGGCTTCGGAGCGAAGCGCCGTTTCGACGATCTCGGCGAGCAGGAGATTCTCGCGCTCGCCATCTCCTCGGAGGAGGAGGACGGGCAGATCTACCGCGCCTATGCGGCGAAGCTCGCCGCGCAGTACCCGCATTCCGCCGCCGTGTTCGAGGGCATGGCGGCCACCGAGGACGAGCATCGCCGCCGGCTGATCGACCTCTACAAGCGGCGCTTCGGCGAGCTCATCGTGCCGATCCGCCGCGAGCACGTCTCGGGCTACTACGCGCGCAGCCCCGTCTGGCTGGTCGAAAACCTGTCGCTCGACCGGGTGCGGGAAGAGGCCGCCGACATGGAGCGGCAGGCGAGCGCCTTCTACCTGGCGGCAACGGCCAGGGCCCGCGACGCCGATACCCGCAGGCTGCTCGGCGACCTCGCCGCGGCGGAGGCGGGCCACCAGCGCGAGGCGAGCGCCCTCGGCGAGACCCACCTGACCGAGGAGGGCCGTGCCGGCGAGGATGCCGCCGCCCACCGCCAGTTCGTGCTGACCTGGGTGCAACCGGGCCTCGCCGGGCTGATGGACGGCTCGGTGTCGACGCTGGCGCCGATCTTCGCCACCGCCTTCGCCACGCAGAACCCCTGGACGACCTTCCTCGTCGGGCTTTCGGCCTCGGTCGGCGCCGGCATCTCCATGGGATTCACCGAGGCGGCCCATGACGACGGCAAGGTGTCCGGCCGCGGCTCGCCGTGGAAACGTGGCGTCGCCTCCGGCGTGATGACGACGGTCGGCGGGCTCGGCCATGCGCTGCCCTATCTCATCCCGAACTTCTGGACCGCCACGGCCATCGCCTTCGCCGTGGTCTTCGTCGAGCTCTGGGCCATCGTCTGGATCCAGAACCGCTACATGGAGACGCCCTTCCTCCGGGCGACCTTCCAGATCGTGCTGGGCGGCGCGCTGGTGCTGGCGGCCGGCATCCTCATCGGCGGCGCCTGAGGCGGAAACAGAAAGGCCGCCCCGTCGTGAGACGGAGCGGCCCCTCCTGTCCGCTCGTGTCGAGCGCCGCGGCGGGGCGCTGTTACGCTTGCCCGCCGCAAGGACAGCCGCAGGGCGAGGGGCCCTGCGGCGAAGCTCACATCACCACCACCTTCGTGCCCACCCGCACGCGGCCGTAGAGGTCGATGACGTCCTCGTTGCGCATGCGGAAACAGCCCGACGAGACCGCCTGGCCGATGGTCCAGGGCTCGTTGGAGCCGTGGATGCGGTAGAGCGAGGAGCCGAGATAGAGGGCCCGCGCGCCCAAGGGATTCGCGGGGCCGCCGGCCATGAAGCGCGGCAGGTCCGGACGACGGCGCAGCATCTCGGCGGGCGGGCGCCAGTCCGGCCACTCGGCCTTGCGGGTGACGGTCTTGGTGCCGCGCCAGCCGAAGCCGGGGCGGCCGATGCCGACGCCGTAGCGCATGGCGGTGCCGCCGGCCTGGACCAGGTAGAGGTGCCGCTCGGCGGTGTTGATGACGATGGTGCCGGGGCGATGGCTGGTCTGGTAGGGCACCTGCTGCGGCAGGAAGCGCGGGTCGATGCCGCGCACAGGCGCCGCCTCGCGCTGCACCCGCGGCTCGGCGGGACGTGAGACGAGCGGGCGGACCGGCTCGAGATCGGGGGCGACGCCGTGGGAGGCGCGCAGATGGGCCGGCGAGGTCGGTGCGGCATAGACCGGCGCGGCATGGGCCGGCCCACCCTGCCGACGGGCCCCGGCGATAGGGCCAGCGGGCTGGCCGCCATTGTAGAGGAATTCGATGAAGCCGCCGCCGAGGTCGCGGCGGGCGCCGGCGATCTGCGCGGAGGCATGCGGGGTGGTGGCGAGAAGGCAGAGCGCCGCCAGGGCGGCCATCAGACGGGAACGTGACATCGCCGGACTCTGAACGCGGAACGGGGCGACGGGGCGAGAATGCCCGGCGTCTCGGAGACTTCAGAAGAACATGGTCAGCAGCGAGGGAATGGTAAACGCCGGGGCGGCGAACATCCTTTTCGCGCCCTTACCGAGATCCGTGTCGATTTACGGTTAAGCCCATGTAAAGCCCGCGCGGATTCCCCCCGAAACGGCTCGCCGCCCGCATCAGTCAATCATTAACCCTGATCAATTTTCCCATTGTGCCGCGAGTTTCTGTGGGAATGCGTTGGAACCGGCTCTTAACTCCCCGCCGGTACCGTCGTCCGGACCGGTCGTTCAGGCCGGAGGCGAAGAATTGCCCGGATCGTCCATGCGTGCCCAAAAACGAGCCTTCCGCATCGAAGTGATCTCCCAGCCGGAGACCTCCCCCCAACCCAAGGGGGCCGCCGCTGCGGGCGGGCATCACGAGATCCTTTCCGAGATCAAGCAGCTGCGCGCCCTCATCCGCCCGCCGGAGGAGGTCACCAAGCAGATGATCGACGCCTACAAGGCGGAGATGCAGGAGGCGGTAAAGCTGAAGGCCGAGCTGGACCAGATCTGGCAGGCCATCGACCAGACCAAGCACGAGATCGCGACGCTCCACGTCACCGGCTTCAAGGGCAAGCAGATGACGCGCGTCACCCACGAGCTCGACGCCATCGTGACCGGCACCGAACAGGCGACGGAGGGCATCCTGTCCGCCGCCGAGGGCATCGACCAGATCGCCAGCCAGCTCTCGGCCAAGCTCAAGAGCACCCAGGACAAGGCGGCGATCGACGACATCCAGCAGAAGATCATCACCGTCTTCGAGCACTGCAACTTCCAGGACCTCACGGGCCAGCGCATCACCAAGGTGGTGAACACGCTGAAGTTCATCGAGGACCGGATCATGAAGATGATGGAGATCTGGGGCGGCCTCGACAGCTTCAAGGACATCGAGGTCGAGGGCATTGCCGAGGCGACGGGCGACGCCGCCCTGCTCAATGGCCCGAAGCTCGCCGAAGACGCGGGCCATGCCAGCCAGGACGACATCGACGCCCTGTTCAACTGATCCCGATCACGGCCGCTTGTTTCCCGCCTTCAAATGGGCAAGCGGCCGCCGCGATTCCGCCCGGCCCGGCCGCCATGTAGCATCGGTCTCTTCCCGCCCCCGCTGATTCGGGACCGATGCTGTCCAGGCCGTTCCTCATCGCCGCCGCCGTCCTGACCCTGGCTTCCGCCGGGCCGGTGGCGGCCGAACCGGCGACGCCCGCGGAGCGGGCCGAGGCCGAGCGCCGCGAGCGCCAGCGC
>JAEZGJ010000131.1 GCA_023416965.1 Pseudomonadota bacterium
CCCCTTCTCCCGCGCGGCCCCCCCGGGGGGCCCCCGCCCGCGCTCGCTCCGGCGTTCCCGCCCGGCTCCGGCCGGCTCTCGTTTCCGTGTGACGGCCTGAAGGCCCGATCGCGCCGATAGGGTCCCGCAATGGCGACGAACACCACTACCGGGACCGAGGTCCCATCCAAGGGCGGTTTCCCGGCCTTCCGCGTGGAAACCTACGGGTCGCAGCTGCTCTGGCTCGCGGTCGCCTTCGGCCTGCTCTATTACCTGATGTCGCGCTTCATCGCGCCGCGCATCGGCGGCATCCTCGAGGAGCGGGCGAGCCGCATCGCCGGGGATCTCGCGGCGGCGCAGGCGATGAAGGCTGAGGCCGACGCGGCCACCCTCGCCTATGAGAAGGCTCTCGCGGAAGCGCGTGCCAGCTCGCAGGCGATCGCCGCCGAGACGCGCGCCAAGATCACCGCCGAGGCCGATGCCGAGCGCAAGGCCCTCGAGGCCAAGCTCGCCACCGATCTGGCGGCGGCCGAGGCGCAGATCGGCGCCGCCCGCACGGCGGCCATGGGCAATGTCCGCTCCATCGCCGTCGACACCGCCCAGGCCATCGTCGAGCGCCTGGTCGGCACCGGCGCCGAACCTGCGCGCCTCGAAGCGGCGGTTGACGCCGCCCTGAAGCGCTGAGGAGGGACCAGATGAGCGAATATCTGCCGATCTGGATCGGCCTCATCATCTTCTTCGCCATTGCCTGGAAGATGGGCGCCCACACGAAGATCGTGAACGCCCTCGATGCGCGCTCCAACCGCATCGCCGCCGAACTCGCCGAGGCGAAGCGCCTGCGTGAGGAGGCCGAGGCCATCGTGGCCGACTATCGCCGCCGCCAGCAGAGCGCCGAGCAGGAGGCCCGCGACATCGTCACGGCCGCCAAGGCCGATGCCGAGCGCCTCGCCGCCGAAGGCAAGGCGAAGATCGAGGAATTCGTCGCCCGCCGCACCAGGATGGCGGAGACCAAGATCGCCCAGGCCGAGGCCCAGGCCATCGCCGACGTGCGGGCTGCCGCCGCCGACGTCGCCACCGCCGCCGCCGGTTCGGTCCTCGCCGACATGGCCCGCGGCTCCGGCGGCGACAAGCTGATGACCTCCGGCATCGCCGAGATCAAGGCGAAGCTGAACTGAGATCCGGGCTCCCGCCCGCGTCCCTCACGAAAACCGCCGGGTCGCTCCCGGCGGTTTTGCGTTTTCGACGCGGATTCCGCCTTGGCTCTTCGTCGTCGGCTATGTTCCGATCCGTCAAACAATAGCTCGGCAGGACGCACTTGGGGTCGCGCAAGGCGCCCTGCGCCGGGGCGATCTGGTCTCTCTGACCACGTACGACCGCCCAACGCGTCCTGCCGCGGCCAAGAAAAAAGCCGCCGGGCGGACCCGGCGGCCTTGGCATAACCAGTGAAGCGGAACCGGCTCAGGCCGGCAGCAGCGGATCGATGATCTTGGAGAACTCGGCCGCCGGCTGGGCGCCGAGCACGCGCCTGCCGTTGATGAAGAAGGTCGGAGTCGATTCCACCCCGAAAGCCGAGGCCGCGCGCTCGCGGGTGGCGTTGAGCGCGTCGAGGATCGCCTGGTTGTTGAGGCAGGCCTCGAACTGCGCCTGGGTCATGCCGGCCTGGCGGGTGATGGCGGTGACCGCCTCCAGCGGGTTGCCGCCGAAGGCCCAGGTCCGCTGCTGCTGGAAGAACACGTCGATCAGCGCGAAATAGCGCGCCTGGTCGACGCCCTCGCCGGCCCTGCCATCGGCGTTCAGCGCGCAGCGGGTGAGCATGTAGACGGCCGCGTCGAGCTGGTTCAGCGCGAACTCGCGGAAGACCAGGCGCACCTTGCCGGTCTCGATGTACTTCTTCTTCAGCTCGGGAAGCGTGCCGGTGTGAAAGGTGGCGCAATGGCCGCAGGTCAGCGAGGCATATTCGACGATGGTGACCGGAGCATCGGCCTTGCCGAGCCAGACGTCGCCGAGCGGGCCGGGCTGCATGAGCTGGGCGACGTCGACCGTCTCGGTCTGGGCGCGGCGCTGGGCCAGGGCCGCAGGGGCGAAAGCGGCAACCAGGCCGAGAGCGGCCGAGCCTTCGATGAAATGTCTGCGCGACAGCATGGCTGGTTCCTCAAGATCGCCGCGGGGGCAAGGTCAAGGCCATAGCTGTGGCACCGGTCGGTGGCAACATCAGGGCTGCGGCATGAGCCAGCCGCAGCGGTCACAGTTCTGCGAGAGATCAGGTGCGGGCGATGATCTCGCGCTCGCGGTAGACCGGCCGGCCGGCAATGCCGTCGCAGGCCTTGCGGCGCATGAGGGCGGAGGGACGGCGGTCCTTCAGGGTGGAGCGGCGGCGGCGGCGGGGCCCCGGCCGTCCCAGCATGACGGCGCCCATGCGCGGGAAGGCCTCGCGCATCGCCCCGTCCGGATCCTCGATGAGGAGGGGCAGGCGCAGCGCCTCGCCCCAGAGCTGCCAATCGGCGACCACGTCGTTCGCGTCGGCCATGGAGACCAGCGGCACGCTGAGCGCCGGATCGGCATGGACCAGCACCACCTCGACGTTGTCCGCCGCCTGCGAGGCATCGTCGCTGACGCGGACCGCGACGCCGCGATAGGCCGAGACGGGAAGCTGCAGCTTCATCCGCGCCCCGCTGGCGGTGCGTCGGATCACCACGCGGTCGGCGTGGAGGTCGATGGACCGCTGGCCGCCATCCGCGCCCCGGTCGGGCGCGGCGTAGCGGGTGGGCAGCTGGGCGGGATCGAGGCGCAAAGAGGCCCCGATCCCGGCGGCGAGGACGCCGGGCTCTGTCTGACGCAACACTTGCATGCTCCCTTGGGGTCTTCGGCCGGCTCGAACCGGCTCTCGCCCCGTCGTTGGGAGGACTGTCGCAGCATTTCTTGTCCGACCGCTTAAGGGCGACGGTTAAGCGGACCTCAATCGGATCGCGACAGTTGCAGACCTTCGCGCATGCTTCAGAAAGCCTTGGGGGAAGTGCTTTCCCAATGCTTGGGAGGCGTGGTTGCGTGCTGCTTGACGAACAGGATGAACGAAGCCTGATCGCAACGTCTCCCGGACCCGCCCCGCCTTGAAACCGGCGCCTGCGATGCCTACACGAGGGGAACCCCCCGTTCGCGCCCAAGGCCCCTCATGTCCGACCTCCTCGATACCGGCCACCTGCTCGAGCAGGGCCGCCGCCTCGTCGCAGCCGCGCTCAAGGCCGGAGCCGATGCCGCCGACGTCATGGCCGTGCGCGGCGTCTCGGTCGGCGTCCAGTTGCGCGAGGGGAAGGTGGAGAGCTCCGAGCGCTCCGAAGGCGACGATGTAGGCCTGCGCGTCTTCGTCGGCCGGCGCAGCGCCTCCGTCTCCTCCAACGACCCGCGCGAGGATGTCGTGGCGCTGGCCGAACGCGCCGTTGCCATCGCCCGGGTCGCCCCCGAAGACCCCTTTGCCCGCCTGGCCGATCCGGCCGACCTCGCCCGCGACTGGGCAGATCTCGACCTCATCGACCCCGTGATGACGGCCGTCGCCGATCTCGAGGACCTCGCCCGCCGCGCCGAGTCCGCCGCCCTCGCGGTGAAGGGCGTCACCAGGTCCGGCGGCGCCGATGCGGGCGCCGGCATCGGCGGCTTCGCCCTCGTCACCTCCACCGGATTCGAGGGAGCGACGCTCGGCTCCTCCACCTCCTTCTCGGTCACCGCCATCGCCGGCGAGGGCACCGGCATGGAGCGCGACTACGATTACAGCGGCGTGCGCCACCGCGCCGACCTCGAGGATCCCGAGGCGATCGGGCGCAGCGCCGGCGAGCGCGCCGTGCGCCGCCTCAATCCCCGCAAGGTCGACACCCGCAAGGTGCCGGTGATCTTCGACCAGCGCACCGCGGCGAGCTTCCCCTCCTATCTCGCCGCCGCCGCCAACGGCCAGTCGGTGGCGCGCAAGACCTCCTTCCTGCGCGAGAAGCTGGGCCAGCGGCTGTTCCGCCCCGGCGTCATGATCATCGACGACCCGCTGCGCCGGCGCGGCCTGCGGTCGCGGCCCTTCGACGGCGAGGGCGTGGCAGCCCGCCCGCTGACCCTGGTCGAGGACGGTGTGCTGACGAGCTGGCTCCTGGACAGCGCCACCGCCGCCGAGCTCGGCCTGAGGACCACCGGCCATGCCAGCCGCGGCACCGGCGGTCCGCCCTCACCTGGCGCGACCAACCTTCATCTCGCCGCCGGCACGGTGAGCCCGGCCGAGATGATCGGGGCCATCAAGGACGGGCTCTACGTCACCGACATGATCGGCAGCGGCGTCAACATGGTCACCGGCGACTATTCCCGCGGCTGCTCCGGCTACTGGATCGAGAACGGCGAACTGGCCTATCCGGTGGCGGAGATCACCATCGCCGGCAATCTCGTCGACATGTTCGCCAGCCTCACCCCGGCGAACGACCTCGTCTTCCGGCGTGGCACCGACGCCCCCACCGTGCTGGTGGAGGGGCTTACCGTTGCCGGACGCTGACGACATCGTCCTGCGCGACATGCTGGAGGCGCTGGCGGAGGAGGCCGGCGCAATGGCGCTCGACTACGCCCGCCGCGGCATGCGCAGCTGGACCAAGGCCGGCGCCTCCCCGGTGACGGAGGCGGACATCGCCGTCGACCGCTTCCTGAAGCGCCGCCTGACCGAGGCCCGTCCCGGCTTCGGCTGGCTCTCGGAGGAGACGGCGGACGATCCCTCCCGCCTCCACCGGCGCGAGGTCTTCATCGTCGATCCCATCGACGGCACGAGGGCCTTCGCCGCCGGCCTGCCGGACTGGACCATCTCGCTCGCCGTGGTCCGCGACGGGCGGCCGGTGGCCGCGGCGCTGGCCGAGCCGGTGGCCGGACGCACCTTCGTCGCCGCACGCGGCCACGGTGCCACCGTCTCCGGGCGGCCGCTCACCGCCCTCGGCCGCGACCGCGTCGAGGGCGCCGTGGTGGCGGGTCCCAAGCCCATGACCGTCAAGGCCGAGAAGGCCGGGGCCCGCGCCCTGCCGAAGATCCATTCCCTCGCGCTGCGCTTCGCCAAGGTGGCGGCCGGCGAGATCGACGCCGGTTTCGCCGGCGGCCAGAGCCACGACTGGGACCTTGCGGCGGCCGATCTTTTGGTGCACGAAGCAGGAGCATCACTGACCGGCCTCGACGGAGCCGTGCCCTGCTACAACAGGCCGGTTCCCACGCATTTTCCGCTCGTTTGTGCCGGTTTTCCGCTGCATGGGCTTCTACGGCAGGTCGCCGCGGAAGACCGCCGCCGCGGCGGGACGACCTGAGGGGACGACCATCATCATGACTGCGACGGGCGAGTCCAAACAACTCCCGCACCTCGTGTTCGGCGGCGAGCTGACCCGGCTGGACGGAACCGAGTTCCGCGACCTTTCCAAGCTCGACATCGTCGGCATTTACCCGAACTACGCCACCGCTCACGCCGCCTGGAAGGGCAAGGCCCAGCAGACCGTGGACAATGCGCACATGCGCTATTTCATCGTTCACCTGCACCGCCTGCTCGATCCGGACGCGGCCTGACCGGCGGCCCCCGGCCCGGTGTCCTTCCTCAAGCGTCTGGCGCGCTCCGAGCGGGTGCGGTCGGCCGCGGGCTCGCTGCTCGCCGGCTACCTGCGCCTGGTCTGGCGGACCGGGCGGTTCAAGCTCGACCCACCCAACATCTACGATTATGCCGACGACAACCTGCCGGTCATCTTCGCGATGTGGCACGGCCAGCACTTCCTCTCGCCCTTCGTCCGGCGGCCGCAATACCGTGCGGCGGTGCTGATCTCGCGCTCCGCCGACGGCGAGATGAACGCCATCGCCGCCGAGAAGCTCGGCGTGCGCACCATCCGCGGCTCCGGTGACCACAAGGGCCAGTTCGCCCGCAAGGGCGGGGTCAGCGCCTATTTCCAGATGGTCGAGGCGCTGGCTGGCGGCGAGACGGTGGCGCTCACCGCCGACGTCCCGAAGATCGCCAGGAAGGCCGGCCTCGGCATCGTCATGCTCGCCAAGCAGAGCGGCCGTCCCATCCTGCCGATCGCGGTCGCCACGGCCCGGCGGATCGATCTGAAATCCTGGGACAAGGCGAGCGTCAACCTGCCCTTCTCGCGCGGCGCGGCCGTAGCCGGCCCGCCCATCTGGGTGCCTGCCGATGCCCACCAGGAGGCCCTGGAAGGCTAGCGCCTGGCCGTCGAGGCGGCCCTCGACGCCGCCACGGCGCGGGCCTACGACATCGCCGAGGGACGGGCGGAGCCCGAACTCTGGTCGAAGGAGACCGTCGCCCGGCGCGAGGCCGCCCGCGACGCGACCGCCGCAGCCGCCAGCCGCGCCAGGGCACCAGCATCGGGACAGGCCGATGCGTGACCGTCCCTTCCGCACGCCCCTGACGCTCAGGGCCTATGGCGGGCTAACCTCCCTTCTGGGGCCGGCCGCGCCGCTCCTCGCCCGCAGCCGGCTGAAGCGCGGCAAGGAGGATCCCGAGCGCATCCAGGAGCGGCGTGGCTTCGCTTCGGAGGAGCGCCCGCCCGGTCGGCTGATCTGGCTGCACGGGGCGAGCGTCGGCGAGCTCCTGTCGATCATCCCGCTCGTCGGACGCCTGCAGGCCCGCGGCGTCACCGTCCTCGTCACCACCGTCACCCTGACGGCGGCGGCCCTCGCCGCCCGCCGCCTGCCGCCCGGCGCCATCCACCAGTTCATGCCCTGGGACGTGCCCGCCTTCGTCGAGCGCTTCCTGAACCACTGGCGGCCCGACCTCGCCATCTTCGCGGAATCCGAGCTCTGGCCGAACCTCATCCTGCGCACCACCGCCCGTGGCACGCCGCTCATCCAGGTGAACGGGCGCATGTCGGAGCGCTCCTTCCGCGGCTGGCAGCGCGTGCCGCGCTCCATCAAGGCGCTGTTCTCGCGCTTCGAGCTGTGCCTGATGCAGACGGTCGACGACGCCCGCCGCGTCGAGGCCCTCGGCGCACCGCGCGTCTCCACCACCGGCAACCTCAAGTTCGACGTGCCGGCCCCCGAGGCCGAGCCGCAGGCGGCCATGGCGCTCGCCGGCGCCATCGGCCGGCGCCCGGTCTTCCTCGCCGCCTCCACCCACGAGGGCGAGGACGAGATCGTGCTCGCGGCACACCGGATCATGGCGCCGCGGCTCTCCAACCTCCTCACCATCATCGCCCCCCGCCATCCCGAGCGGGGCGAGGCCATCGCCGCCCTCGCCGAAGCGGCGGGACTGCAGGCGTGCCGGCGCTCGCTCGGCGAGCTGCCGGGCCAGCGCCACGCCGTCTACGTGGCCGACACGCTGGGCGAGATGGGCCTGTTCTACCGCGCCGCTCCCGTCGCCTTCCTCGGCGGCTCGCTGATCCGCCACGGCGGGCAGAACCCGATCGAGCCGGGCAAGCTCGGCGCCGCCATCCTGCACGGTCCCCACGTCTTCAACTTCGCCGCCGTCTATGCCGCCCTCGCCGAGAACCAGGCGGCGCGCCAGGTGACCGATGCGGAGGACCTGGCCGCCGCCGCCCTGTTGCTTCTCACCGACCAGCGCGAGCGGCTGCGCCAGCGCGAGGCGGCGGGAGAGACGGTCACCAGCCTCGGCGGCGCATTGGATCGCACGCTTGCCGCCATCGAACCCTATTTCCTCTCCCTCGCCATGCGGAGCGGCTGATGGAGCGCCCGCGGTGAAGGCGCCCGCCTTCTGGTCGGACCCGCGGG
>JAEZGJ010000286.1 GCA_023416965.1 Pseudomonadota bacterium
GCCTTGGCCGTGCCACCCGCCGCGGCGGCCTTGACGTCGCGCTCGACGATGCGGCCGTGCGGCCCGGTACCGGTGACCTGCGACAGGTCGATGCCGTCGAGTTTCGCAATGCGCCTGGCCAGGGGCGAGGCGAACAGCCGGATGCCGGAGGCCGCCTGGGCGATGCTAGCGGGAGCGGCGGGCACGGCCTGCGGCTTGTCCTCGGCCTTTGCGGGCGCCGCATTGCCGATCTCGCCGCCCGTCGCCGCCTTCCGCTCGGGAGCCTTCGACGCCTCCGCCTTCGGCGCGGGGGCCGCGGTAGGCTTGGCCCCTGCCCCGCCGGCCGCCGCCTTCACGTCCTCACCCTCGGCGGCGATCACCGCGATCAATTGGTTCACCGGCACGTCCTGCGAACCCTCGGCGACGACGATCTTCGCGAGGATGCCCTCGTCCACCGCCTCGACCTCCATGGTCGCCTTGTCGGTCTCGATCTCGGCGATGACGTCGCCCGCCTTGATGGCGTCGCCCTCCTTCTTCAGCCACCGGGCGAGATTCCCCTTCTCCATGGTCGGGGACAGCGCGGGCATCAGGATGTCGATGGGCATGGTCGGTGCTCCGGACGGGGCCGTTAGCTGATGGCGGTGGTGGTGCCCGGATCGGTCGGGCTGTCGAGTTCGGCGTCCAGCATGTTGCGGATGCGGTCGAGGGTCAGATCCTCGGAGGCGCCGGTCTCCATGGCATGGATGCGGGCGACATGACGGGCAATGTCGGCGAGCACCATGCCCCAGGCCTGTGGGTCGTCGAAGGCGCGGCGCACCGAGATATGCAGCCCTCCCTCGACGACGGCCGCCCGCACGATCTCGACCCCGCCCTTCTCGAGGGCGGCCGGAGGAATCGCGAGAGCGTCGAAGGGGAGCGTCATCGCTGCCGCCGCCTCACTTGTACGCCACGGCCTTCACCGCCTCGATCACCTCGGCGACGGAGGGCAGCGCGAGCTTCTCGAGATTGGCGGCATAGGGCATGGGCACGTCCTTGCCCGAGACGCGGGCGGGCGGCGCGTCGAGATAGTCGAAGGCGCGCTCGACCACGCGGGCCGAGATTTCCGCGCCGACGCCCGACTGCTGCCAGCCCTCCTCCACCGTCACGATGCGGCCGGTCTTCATCACAGAGGCGATGATGGTCTCGGTGTCGAGCGGGCGCAGCGAACGCAGGTCGATCACCTCGGCGTCGATGCCGAGCTTCTCCAGCTCCGCCGCCGCCTTGGTGGCGTAGGTCATGCCGATGGACCAGGCGACGATCGTCACATCCTTGCCCGGGCGGTGGATGCGGGCCTTGCCGATGGGCAGGACGAAATCATCAAGCTTCGGCACCTCGAAGCTCTGGCCGTAGAGTATCTCGTACTCGAGGAAGATGACCGGGTTCGGGTCGCGGATCGCGGCCTTGAGGAGCCCCTTGGCGTCGGCGGCGGTGTAGGGCGCGACGACCTTGAGGCCGGGAATGTGGGAGTACCAGGCCGAATAGTCCTGGCTGTGCTGGGCGGCGACGCGGGCGGCGGCGCCGTTCGGGCCACGGAAGACGATAGGGCAGCCCATCTGGCCGCCCGACATGTAGAGGGTTTTCGCCGCCGAATTGATGATCTGGTCGATCGCCTGCATGGCGAAGTTGAAGGTCATGAACTCGACGATGGGTTTGAGGCCCGTGAAGGCCGCGCCGACGCCGATGCCGGCGAAACCGTGCTCCGTGATCGGCGTGTCGATGACTCGGCGGGCGCCGAATTCCTGCAGCAGCCCCTGGGTGATCTTGTAGGCGCCCTGGTATTCGGCGACCTCCTCGCCCATGACGAAGACGGCCTCGTCCTTGCGCATCTCCTCGGCCATGGCGTCGCGCAGGGCCTCGCGCACCGTCATGGTCACCATCTCCGTGCCTTCAGGCACGTCCGGGTCGGCCGCGAGGGTGGGCTGCGGCGCGGCAGAGGGCGGCGTCGTCATGACGGCGGGAGCGGCCGGGGGCGCCGACTGGTCGGCGCGCATGGCGGCGGCTTCGGGCGTCGGCTCCTGGGCCTTGGCGACCGGCGCAGGGGCGGAGGCGGAGGCGGAGGAGGCGTCCTCGCCGTCCTGCGTCAGCACGGCGATGACCTCGTTGACGGCCACGTCCTGCGTGCCCTCGGCCACCAGGATCTTCGCGAGGATGCCCTCATCGACGGCCTCCACCTCCATGGTGGCCTTGTCGGTCTCGATCTCGGCGATGACGTCGCCGGGCTTGACCTTGTCGCCTTCCTTCTTGGTCCACTTGGCAAGGTTGCCCTTCTCCATCGTGGGCGACAGCGCCGGCATCAGGATGTTGACAGGCATGGACGGATTCCGGTCAGGAGGTCAGGAACGGGAATGGAATGCGGGGCTCGCGGGCAGCCGAAGGCGCCCGCGCGCCGGCCTCACTTCAGGATGTCGGTCCAGAGCTCGGACGGATCGGGCTCGGGATCGTTGGTGGCGAACTCGGCGCTCTCCGCGACGATGTCGCGCACGCCGGCGTCGATCTTCTTGAGCTCCTCCTCGGAGACCTTCCACTCCTTCAGCAGGCGCTCGCGCACCTGCTCGATTGGATCGTGCTCGGTGCGCATCTTCTGCACCTCGTCCTTGGAGCGGTACTTGGCCGGGTCGGACATCGAATGGCCGCGGTAGCGGTAGGTCTGCATCTCGAGGATGTAGGGCCCCTTCCCAGCCCGGCACCACTCCATGGCGCGCAGGCCCGCGGCATAGGTCTCGCGGATGTCCATGCCGTCGACCTGCTCGCCGGGAATGTTGAAGGACAGGCCGCGCTTGGAGAAATCGGTCTGCGCCGAGGCGCGGGTCACCGCCGTGCCCATGGCGTAGCGGTTGTTCTCGATGATGTAGATGACCGGCAGCTTCCAGAGCGCGGCCATGTTGAAGCTCTCGTAGACCTGGCCCTGGTTGGCCGCGCCGTCGCCGAAATAGGTGAGTGAGACGTTGTCGTTGCCGCGATAGCGGTTGGCGAAGGCGAGGCCGGTGCCGAGGGATACCTGGGCGCCGACGATGCCGTGGCCGCCGTAGAAGTGCTTCTCGGCGGAGAACATGTGCATGGACCCGCCCTTGCCGCGGGAATAGCCTCCGCGCCGGCCCGTGAGCTCGGCCATGACGCCGTTTGCGTTCATGCCCGTGGCGAGCATGTGGCCGTGGTCGCGGTAGCCGGTGATGACCTGATCGCCGGGCTTGGACGCCATCTGCATGCCGACAACGACCGCTTCCTGGCCGATGTAGAGATGGCAGAAGCCGCCGATGAGACCCATGCCGTACATCTGGCCGGCCTTCTCCTCGAACCGGCGGATGAGAAGCATCTCGCGATAGGCGGAGAGTTCCTGGTCTTTCGTCAGCATCGGGGTCTTGGCGGTGCCGGACTTGGTGGCGGATGCGCGACCCGTGGCCTTCGATGCCGGCGCCGGTCGCCCGCCCTTCGCCGGACCGTCCGACGTCTTGCTGGCCGATTTCAGTTCGGCGGGCGCGGCCTTGGTCCGGGTTGCAGCCATCGGTGTCCCCTGGGCATTGGATGCTGCTCCAACATGTAGCGTTTCACCGGGGTCCTGGGAAGTGCGGCGGCCGCGACGTTGTGCAATGCACAAACTATTGGCATTGCAGCGCAATCATGGGCTTAACTGGAACGTGGTTCAGGGATGTTCGTCAACCGATTTTCGGTTCACGAACCGGCTCGCGCTCAGCGGCGCCCGGTGATCAGGACGAGGTCGCGCGGATCGACGAAATTCAGGATCTCGCGCGCCCGCTCGTCCAGCATGTCCGGGTCGATGGCGTCGGAGCGCAGCAGTGCCACCCGGCGCGCCACCTCCGTGCGCTCCTTGCGCAGGGTGGCGAGCTGGCCATTGAGCTCGTCGATCTGTGCGATGAACTGCTGCTTGGCGTGGATGCCGCGCTCGCCGTGATAGGCGTGGAAGCCGAAATAGGCGATCAGTGCGGCGGCGGCCGCATAGAGCCCCATCGCCTGGAGAATCCGCTGACGTCTTGTGCGCACGACCATGCCGGGATCATGCGCGATCGGCGGTTTCGGGAGCGTTAACGCTTGCTGAAGGACGGGCCCGGCCGGTGCCGGCCGCCGCCGCCACGAGCAGCCCGACCACGATGGCGGCGACGCCGGCGCCGGCGAGCGGCGTCGGGATCTCGCCGAGGGCGGGAATGCCGATGAGGGTGCCGAGGACCGGGATCATCGGCGGGAAGCGGGCGGCGAGCGCCACGCCGAGGGTGCGGGTGCCGTAGGTCCACAGCAAGAGGCCGATGGCGATGTTGAGGACGCCCTGGTTGACGCCGTGGAAGAGCAGGATGGGCCACGAGACCGTTGTCAGGCCGGGATCGAGTAAGGCGACATAGACAGGCAGGAAGGCGACGGCTGACAGGGTCGAGACGATGGAGGCGCCGACCACCGAGGGCACCTGCCAGCGACCGCAGAGCCAGGTGAAGATGCCCCAGCCGACGCCGCAGAACACGAAGAGGAGATCGCCCAGGATGGTCAGCGGCCCCTCGCGGCCGGAGGACCCGGCTATGGCGATGGCGGTGAGGCCGACCAGCACGATGGAAAAGCCGACCATGGCGCCGAAGGGCACGCGTGCGCGCATGCCGAGATAGGCGAGCGTCGTCGCCGTCACCGCGACCATGCCGGGCTGGATGGCGGAGGCGTGGGCGGCGGGCGCGTAGTTGAGCCCGATGTTCGAGAGCACCGTCAGCGGCACGCCGCCGGTGAGGGCCAGGGCAATCCCCTTGCCCCAGCCGAGGCCGGCACAGTCGATCACGCCCGCGCGCACGAAGAACGGCGCCATCACCGCCGCCGCGAAGATGAAGCGCAGCGCCGCCATGTCATAGGCGGAGAGGCCGGATTGCAGCCCCCAGCGCACCGAGACGAACTGGCCGCCGTAGATGGAGACGGCCGCGAACATGGCGAGGAGGGCGAGGCGGCGGGGGGCGATGACGGGCACGGGACACCCTGTGTCCATCGCTCCGACCATCGCAAGGCACGCCCGTGCATCGCAACCATGTGCGGCCGTACCCGGCATTGCAGGGTCCCGCGGCGGCGCTTCACGAACGCGACCGTCGCACGCAACATGCGGCGAGCCGGTGCGCCACCGCGCGGAAATGCGACCGCGCAACCCTGAACCCCGCGGCCGAAGGCCGCCTTTCGTGCAGGAGCCGACCATGCCCCCTCGCAAGCCACGCCTCGCCCTTTTGGCCGCCGCCCTCGTCGCGCTCGCCGCGGGCGGGCCGCCCGCCACGGCACAGAAGCGCATGCCGCGCTCGGAGACGCAGGAAGGCACACTGGCGCGGATCCATCCCGCCCAGATGGCGGCGGTGCTCCGTAATCGCGGACTCGGGGCCGAGGTGGTGACCGAAAGCAACCGCACGCGCATCCGCACGGAGATCGGCAACCGCCGCACCTCCATCCATTTCTATGCCTGCAACGACGACGGCTGCCAGTCGATCCAGTACCGGACGCTGTTCCGGCGCCACGAGCGCTTCACCCTCGCCTTCGTCAATGCCTGGAACTACGAGAAGCGCTTCGCCAAGGCCTATCTCGACCGCGACGGCGACCTCGTGCTCGAATGGGACGTGGATCTCGACGGCGGCGTCACCGTCGGCTTCGTCGCCGAATCCATCGCGACCTTCCAGACCATGCTGACCGCCTTCGACCGGTTCACCCCGCGCGATGACGGCCCCGCCGCGCCGGACCCCGGGAATGCCGGCCGCTCCCTGTCGCCGGGTGCGCCCGGTGCGGGACGCTCGACCACCCCGGGCCGCCCACCGGGGGGGCCTTCCCCCCAGCCGAGCGGCAAGGGATCGACGGGCGACGCGCCCGGCGAGAGGCGCATCTGACCCGCGCGACATGACAACGGCGGGCTCTTGGCCCGCCGTCCGTCATCCCAGAAACGGGAGATCAGGTCACCCCTTGACCTTCAGCGCACCGCGACCCGCATAGCGCGCCTGCGGCCCCAACTCCTCCTCGATGCGGATGAGCTGGTTGTACTTGGCCGTGCGGTCCGAGCGGGCGAGCGAGCCGGTCTTGATCTGCCCGCAATTGGTGGCGACCGCGAGGTCGGCAATGGTGGAATCCTCGGTCTCGCCGGAGCGGTGCGACATCACGGCGGTGTAGCCGGCATTGTGCGCCATGGAGACCGCCGCCAGCGTCTCGGTCAGCGTGCCGATCTGGTTGACCTTCACCAGGATCGAATTGCCGAGGCCCTTGTCGATGCCCATGGACAGGCGCTTGGTATTGGTGACGAAGAGATCGTCGCCGACGAGCTGGCACTTGCCGCCGACGAGGTCGGTCAGGATCTTCCAGCCCTCGAGATCGTCCTCGGACATGCCGTCCTCGATGGAGAGGATCGGATAGTCTGCGACAAGCCTGGCGAGGTACTTGGCCTGGGCCTTGGGGTCGCGGGTCTTGCGCTCGCCCTCGTAGACATATGCGCCGTCCTTGAAGAACTCGGTGGCGGCGCAGTCGAGGGCGATGACGATGTCGTCGCCCGCCTTGTAGCCGGCCTTGTCAATGGCGGTCATGACGAAGTCGAGCGCGGCCTGGGCCGATTTCAGGTTAGGCGCGAAGCCGCCCTCGTCGCCGTCATTGGTGTTGTGGCCGTCCGCCTTCAGCGCCGCCTTCAGGGTGTGGAAGACCTCCGAGCCCATGCGGACCGCCTCGGCGAAGGTCTTGGCACCCACCGGCATGACCATGATCTCCTGGAAGTCGATGGGATTGTCGGCATGGGCGCCGCCGTTGACGATGTTCATCATCGGCACGGGCAGGACGTGGGAGAAGGCGCCGCCAACATATTTGTAGAGCGGCAGGTCGCGCGAGATGGCGGCGGCCTTGGCGGTGGCCAGCGATACGCCGAGGATGGCGTTGGCGCCGAGGCGCGACTTGTTGTCGGTGCCGTCGAGAGCGATCATCGTCTGGTCGATCTGCACCTGGTTGGTCGCATCAAGGCCGGAGAGCGCGTCGAACAGTTCGCCATTGACCGCGTCCACCGCCTTGGTGACGCCCTTGCCGAGATAGCGCTTCTTGTCGCCGTCACGCAGTTCGACCGCCTCGTGCGCGCCCGTGGACGCGCCCGAGGGCACGGCAGCACGGCCCTTCGAGCCGTCGTCGAGCAGCACGTCGACCTCCACCGTCGGATTGCCGCGGCTGTCGAGGATTTCGCGGGCGATGATGTCGACGATGGCGGTCATGGCGGCCTCTCCGGCAAGGGGCGGTGGGAATGCCGGCCTTCTACAGCATGGCGCGACGGGTTCAAGCAGGCAGCAACGGCATGGCAGCCGGGCGGTTTTCCCTCGGCGCCGCCGATCTGCTACACGCCTGCCCCATGAAGGAGCCGCGCCGCCGGCGCCATCGGACCGCCTAAGGACGACGACCATGGCCGAACTCATGCTGGGCAAGACCGTCGGCATTCCCGCCTCTCCAGAGGTGGCGGAGCTCGACCGCGTGCCCAACCCGCACCCTGACACCAACTATGTGGCGCGCTTCGTCGCGCCCGAATTCACCTCGCTCTGCCCGGTGACGGGCCAGCCGGACTTCGCCCATCTCGTCATCGACTATGTCCCGGGCGAGTGGCTGGTGGAGTCGAAGTCGCTGAAGCTCTACCTCACCTCCTTCCGCAACCACGGCGCCTTCCACGAGGACTGCACCGTGGCCATCGGCAAGCGCCTGCGCGACCTGCTTGGGCCGCGCTGGCTGCGCATCGGCGGCTACTGGTATCCCCGGGGGGGCATTCCCATCGACGTGTTCTGGCAGACGGGGGCGCCGCCGGAAGGCGTCTGGATTCCCGACCAGGGCGTGGCGCCCTATCGCGGCCGGGGCTGAGCGCCGGGCGCCGGCGTGCCCTCACAGCGACACCTCACGCTAGGGAATTGACTTTTCAGCACGAATTGCGCCGCGCCGGCCGCTCGCCGCCGGCGGATCGATGGACGCCCCCCTGCCGAATCAGCGAAAGCTGCTTTCGCGATGCTGAAGGCGAAACGCGACCAGGATGCCCCCGACCTTCCGGCGAGGCTCGACGGGCTGACCGACGAGCCGCCGCCGCGCAGCCTCGCGCGGCTGATGACCTGGGCCGGCATCGCGCTCTTCGCCGTCGGCGCCGCCGTTCTCGCCGCGCGAAGCGAGGCCGGAAGCCAGCGGTTTGCGCGGCTCTGGGCTCCCGCCGCTCCCGTTCAGCAGCAGGCGCGCGCGGAGGCGCCCCGCTCTACCGCATCCGACCCCCTTCTTGTTTACGAGACCCGCCGTCTCGCCGACCAGATCCGCGTCCTCGCCGCCGACCGCGAGGCGCTGATGGAGCGCCTGGCGACCGTTGAACGCACGGTTGGCGATGTCACCGCCTCCATTCCGCGCAGTGATCCTCAGATCGCGCCGCAGCCGAATGTGCGGGTGATCGCTCCCGCACCGCCGCCCGCCGCCGCGACCACCCCGCCGCCGGCAGGCCCTGTTCCGGCTGGCACCCCGCCCTCGGCACCAAGCGCCGCTCCGGTGCCGGTTCCCTCCCCCGTCGCGGCTCCCGCGCCGGCCGCTGCCTCTTCGACCCCCGAGGCGAACGACTCCACCGCCATCCGCACCGAATTCGGCGTCGACCTGGCGGGCGATCCGTCCATCGACGGCCTGCGCAGCCGCTGGCAGCAATTGCGTGCACAGCATGGCCCGGTGCTCGAGGGCCTGAGGCCGGTGGTCGCCATCCAGGAGGGCGGCGGCGGCCTCGAACTGAGGCTGGTGGCGGGCCCCCTGTCCAATGCCAATGCGGCGGCGCGGCTCTGCGCGACGCTCACCCTCGCAGGGGTCAATTGCAAACCGACCGTTTTCGACGGACAAAGGCTGGCGCTGCGCTGAGAGGCGCGGGCGACCGCCCCCACTGGTGGTCCGTGGCATCGACAACCGAAGAGCGGACAGCGGCCGGGCCGTCCAAGTTCGCCGTCAGGGAGGAATCCGCATGGCAGCCAGGCCCTTCGCTTGGGAGAAGTCCTATCCGGCCGGCGTCCGCTGGGACGCGCCGATCAAGATCACGACCCTCGGACGGCTGGTGGACGAGGCGACCACCGCCTTCGCCGATCGGCCCGCCTTCGAATTCCGCGACCGGCTGATCAGCTATCGCGAGCTCGGCGAGCGGGTCCGCCAGTTCGGCGCGGCGCTGCTGCGCGCGGGGCTCGGCCGCGCCGATACGGTGGCACTCTACCTGCCAAACATGCCGACCCATCCGATCAGCTTCTTCGGCGCGGCCAAGGCAGGCATCCGGCTGGTCCATCTCTCGCCGCTCGATGCCGAGCGCGTCCTCGCCTACAAGCTGAAGGATGCCGGCGCGCGCACGCTGGTCACCTCGAACATCGCACCGCTCTTCGGCATGGCGCTGAAGCTGCACGAACAGGGTCTGGTCGATCGCCTGATCGTGGCGGAGGACGCCGCCTTCGGCGAGTCCGGCCTGCCGACCCTGCCGATCCCGGACAGGCCGGGCATCGTGACCTTCGCCGACTTCGTCGCCGGTGCCGAACCGCCGGCCGCCTGGCCGGAGGTGGACCCGGAGGACGTGGCGCTGCTGCAATATCCCGGCGGCACGACGGGGATGCCCAAGGGGGCCATGCTCAGCCACAAGAACATCACAGCGGCGGTCTCCATCTACGACGCCTGGCAGCCCGCCCTGCCCTCGGGCGATCCGGCCGAGGACAAGATCATCCTGGTCCTGCCGCTGTTCCACATCTACGCCCTGACCAGCGTCATGCTGCGGCAGATCACCCGCGGCTCCTGCATGCTGCTGCGCATGCGCTTCGACCCGGACCAGACCTTCGACGATTTCGAGAAGCGGCGGGCGACCATCTTCCCCGGTGTGCCGACCATGTGGATCGCGCTGGTCAACCATCCCCGCTTCGCGACCGCCGACCTCTCCTCGCTGATCTATGCCGCATCGGGCGGCGCGCCGCTGCCGGTGGAGATCGCGCGCCGCTTCGAGCAGCGTGCCGGCTTCCGGCTGACCGGCGGCTGGGGCATGACGGAAACCTCGCCGTCCGGCACCAACGTGCCGAACTACGGGGTGCCGAAGCCTGGCACGATCGGCCTGCCGCTGCCGGGCCTGGAGATGGACATCTGCGCCCTTGACGATCCGCACCGGGTGCTGCCGCCGGGTGAGATCGGTGAAATCCGCATCCGCGGTCCGAACGTCACCACCGGCTACTGGAACAAGCCGGAAGAGACCAAGGCCTCCTATGCCGACGGCTGGTTCCTCACGGGCGACATCGGCTACATGGACGAGGACGGGTTCTTCTTCATCGTCGACCGCAAGAAGGACATGATCATCTCGGGCGGCTTCAACGTCTATCCGCAGATGATCGAGCAGGCGATCTACGAGCACCCTGCTGTCGCCGAGGTCATCGTGCTCGGTGTCCCCGATTCCTACCGTGGCGAGGCCGCCAAGGCCTTCGTGACGCTGCGGGCGGACGCCAGGCCCTTCACGCTCGAGGAGCTCCAGGCCTTCCTGAAGGACAAGGTCGGGCGCCACGAGATGCCGCAGGCGCTGGAGTTCCGCGACTCCCTGCCGAAGACCACGGTCGGCAAGCTGTCGCGCGCCGAACTGCGCAACGAGATCAGGGCGGGTTGACGGCCGACTGCCCGGCTTGCCCCGGGCGCACCTTCCGTGCTGACAGTGACGGGCGGAGCGGCGGGCTCCGCCGGAGCATAGAGCCATGGCGACACCGAGCGAGGCAAGACGCGCCACTCTGCTGCTCCTCGTCATGCCGCTGTTCTTCTCGTCCAACCTGGTGATCGCCCGCGCCATGGGCGATGCCGTTCCGCCCTTCACCCTCGCCCTGCTGCGATGGGGCGTGGCGGTGCTCATCCTGCTGCCCTTCACGATCGACGGCCTCAGGCAGAGCGCGGCGCTGCTGGCGGTGCACTGGCGGCGAATCGCCCTGCTCGGGTTCCTCGGCATGTGGATCTGCGGCGCAGGCGTCTACTGGGCGCTGGGCCTGACCACGGCCACCAACGGCACGCTCATCTATACGACCTCGCCCATCCTCGTGCTGCTGATCGAGCGGCTCGCCTACGGCAAGGCCCTGCCCTGGATCCGGCTCGCGGGCGTGCTGGTCGCCATGACCGGTGTCGCGGTGATCGTGCTCAAGGGCGACCCGTCCGCCCTCGCCCGGCTCGACCTCAATCTCGGCGATCTCGGGATCGCCGCTGCGGCGCTGGCCTGGGCCATCTATTCGCTGGTCCTGCGCAACGACGGACTGGCGCGGCTGCCCACCATGCCGCTCTTCACTGCCATCGCCATTGCCGGCGTCGCGACCCTGGCGCCGTTCTCGGCGGCGGAACTCGCGATGGACGGCGGCTCGCCGCGCACCGCATGGGACTGGGCGGGGGTTCTCGGCCTCGCCCTGTTCTCGGCGGTGGGCGCCTTCTCGCTCTACCAGTACGGTGTGAAGATCGTCGGCCCCCAGGTGACCTCCTGCTTCCTCTATCTCCTGCCTGTCTACGGGGTCGGCATGTCGGTCCTGTTCCTGGGCGAGGCGCTCCACCCGCACCACCTCCTCGGCATGGCCCTCGTGCTGGGCGGCCTCGTCGCGGCCACAGTGCCGCAGGATCTGGTGACGGTCGCGCGCGGGGCGTTGAAACGCAAATTTGCCGTGCCTGGCAGCGGTTCTCCCCCCTCCTCAACGCCGTAATTTGGGCTATAAGGCCGGGCATTGTTTCGGCTTGCTTCTCTCACGACAACTCTGCCCGGAACACCCGCCGATCACCGACAACATGCCGAGCCGCCGCGACCTCCTTGCATCCCTCCTGGCCGCGCCGGCAGCTTTGAAGCTGACCCGATCCGCGATCGCCCAGACGTCGCCGCTCCAGGCGGCGGCCGCCGCCGTGTCGGACGGCCAGCCGATCTCCCGCGACGCACTCATCGCCTATGCCCGCGAGGTGTCCCGGGTGCCGCACCAGGCGCCGCGAGCCGACGTGCCGCGGGCGCTGACGCAGCTCAATCTCGACCAGTATCGCCAGATCCGCATGAAGCCCGATCTGAGGGTCTGGGCGGGGGAGAATCGCGGCTTCACGCTCGACCTGCTGCCGACCGGCAACGTCTTCACCAATCCGGTGACGATCCGCACGGTCGACGGCGGGATCATTCGCGACAAACGCTTTGCCGGCGACCAATATGACTTCGGCCAGGTTCCGCCGCTGCCCCCGGACGCGGCCGTGCCCTATTCCGGCTTTCGCGCCTATACCGCCCTCAACGGCGAGGCACCGACCGACGAGGCGCTGATCTTCCAGGGGGCGAGCCTGTTCCGCTCCCTCGCCAAGGGCCAGGTCTTCGGCGTGATGGCGCGCGGGCTGACCCTCAATGTGGCCGAGGCGCAGGGCGAGGAATTTCCCGCCTTCCGTCAGTTCTGGATCGAACGGCCCGGCCCCGGGGCCTCCGGCATCGTCGTCCATGGGCTGCTCGATTCGGACAGCGTCACGGGGCTCTACCGCTTCGCCGTCCGCCCCGGCGACGCCACGGTTTGCGACGTCGAGGTGACGCTGTTCCCGCGCGTCGACCTGCAGCATGTCGGCATCGCTCCTATGACGGCCAACTACCTCTTCGCGCCCAACGACCGGACAGGCGTCGACGACGTGCGCGGCGGCGTCCACGACGCGCAGGGCCTGCAGATCTGGAATGGCAACGGCGAGTGGATCTGGCGGCCGGTGACCAATCCGGAGACGCTGCAGGTCGCCGCCTTCGTCGACCAGAATCCGCGCGGCTTCGGCCTCCTCCAGCGCGACCGGCGCTTCGAGGCCTTCAACGACCTCGACGCCCGGTTCGAGCGACGCCCCAGCGTCTGGATCGAGCCCCTCGGCGAGTGGGGCCAGGGCCAGGTGCAGCTCGTCGAGATTCCGGTCAACGACGAGATGAACCGCAACATCCTCGCCTACTGGCGCCCGCGCACCCCGCTGGCCCGCGGCGCAGAGCATTTCTTCACCTACCGCATGCACTGGTGCTGGTCGCCGCCGGAGCGTCCGCCCCTCGCCTATGTCGCCTCCACCCGCACGGGCCGCGCCCAGGGCGGCGGACGCCGGCGGCGATTCCTGGTCGACTTGACCTCGGAGGATTTCGCCGATCCGGCCAAGGCCGCCGGGCTGAGGGCCAACCTCACCAACCAGCGCGGCCGCATCGGCAATGTCGACGGCCGGCTCGTGCCGGAACTGAGGCTCTACCGTGTCGCTTTCGACCTTGACCCGGAGACCGGCAATCAGGTGGAACTCAGGCTCGTGCTCGAGCGCGAGGGACAGGCCCAAAGCGAGACATGGCTCTATCGATGGACGCCCTGACAGACCGGCCCTTGGCTGCGCCCGTGCAGCGCGAGCGCACGGCCATGCCGCCGTCGGCGCCCCTTGCCATGCCGGCCCAGTCGCTGCGGCGGTGGAGTGATGCCGAACGCCGCCCCCTGAAGGCGCCCGGCCTCTGGCGCACGCCGTGGTTCTCCCGCTTCGTCGCCTTCGGCGGCATGGTGGCGATCACCGCGGCCGGCGGCTGGCAGATGTACAAGGTGGTCGAGGCCGGCGGCGTGACGCTGCTCGAATGGGCCTTCCTCGTCTTCTTCGTCGTCAACTTCTCGTGGATCGCGCTCGCCTTCACCACGGGCCTCCTCGGTCTCGCTGACCTCCTGGTCCACGGGCTCAACCGCAAGCCGGTCCTGCCCGGCGCTCTGGGCAAGCGGACGGCGGTGGTGATGCCGATCTACAACGAGAGCCCGGCGCGGGTCTTCGGCACCGTTCAGGCCATTGCCGAGGACGTGCTCGCCACCGGCCACGGCGCCTCCTTCGACTTCTTCTTCCTCTCCGACACGACCGACCCCGACATCTGGATCGCCGAGGAGCGCTCCTATCTGGCGCTGCGCGAGAGGCTGCCGAACATCGCCGTCTACTACCGGCACCGGCCGAAGAACACGGCGCGCAAGGCCGGCAACATCGCCGATTTCGTCACCCAGTGGGGCGGCAACTACGACCACATGATCGTGCTCGACGCCGACAGCCTGATGACCGGCGAGACGATCGTGGCGCTGGCCGACGCCATGGAGCAGGACCCGGACGCCGGCATCATCCAGACGCTGCCGCGGCTCATCAACCGCAACACGCTGATCGCCCGCCTGCAGCAGTTCGCGGCACGGGTCTACGGACCGGTCTGCGCTGCGGGACTTGCCGTCTGGTCGGGCCGCGACAGCAATTACTGGGGCCACAACGCCATCATCCGCATGGAGGCCTTCGCCTCCTCGGCGGGCCTGCCGGACCTGCCGGGCAAGCCGCCCTTCGGCGGCCACATCCTCAGCCACGACTTCGTCGAGGCGGGCCTGATCCGCCGGCGCGGCTATGCGGTCTACATGCTGACGCGGCTCGACGGCTCCTATGAGGAGAGCCCGCCCTCGCTGATGGACCTCGCGATCCGCGACCGGCGCTGGTGTCAGGGAAACCTGCAGCACAGCCGCGTCATCGGCGCCAAGGGGCTGCACTGGGCGACGCGCCAGCACCTCGCCACCGGCATCATGAGCTACGTGTCGAGTCCGCTCTGGCTGATCCAGCTGCTCATCGGCCTGTTCCTCGCCCTGCAGGCGGCGTTCATCCGCCCGGAATATTTCACCAACCAGTTCACCCTCTTTCCGGCCTGGCCAGTCTTCGATTCCGAACGCGCCTTCAAGCTCTTCCTCATCACCATGGGAATCCTGCTGGCGCCCAAGCTGTTCGGCTGGTTCGTGACGCTGGTGAACGGCCCGGCCCGGCGCGGCTGCGGCGGCGCCATCATGCTGACGCTCTCCACGCTGCTCGAGATCGTCCTCTCGGCGCTGATCGCGCCCGTGATGATGCTCATCCAGGCGAGTTCCGTGTCCTCCATCATTTCCGGCCGCGACACCGGCTGGAAGACGCAGCGCCGCGACGACGGCTCCATTCCCTTCCGCGCCATCGTCGAGCGGCACTGGCGGCATACGGCCCTCGGGGTCATCGCCGCCATCGCCGCCTTTTCCATCTCGCCCTACATCTTCGCCTGGATGTCGCCGACCATCGTCGGCCTGTGGCTGGCGATCCCCACGTCCTGGGCCTCTGCCTCGGCGACGATCGGCTGGAGCCTGAGGCGCCTGCGCCTGCTCCTCATCCCCGAGGAATATGCCCCTCCGCCCATCGCCGAGCGGGCCTTCCGCCTCGGCAAGGAGTTCGAGGCACTCGCTCTCGAGGACGGCAAGGCCCTCGACCTCGTGCACGGCGACCCCGCCTTCCGCGACCTGCACCAGCACATCATCCAGGTGCCGCCGCCGCGGGTGCGCGGCAAGGTCGACACCGACCGGGTCATCGCCGAGGCGAAGCTCACCGACGCCCAGTCGATCGAGGATGCGCGCCAGTGGCTCTCCGGCCGCGAGGCCATGCTCGTCCTGCACGACCGCGCGCTGATCGCCCTGCTGGCCGCCCTGCCGCATGCCCAGCAGGCCGAGCCGGAGCGGGCGACGCAAAATTAGGCGGCCGACCCGCCGCCGCGCCTATTCCTGACGCAGTCGGACGTTGCATCGCCAGGCTCGCCGCGCCCGCTTCTCCCGGCGCCGCCTGGGAGGACCGCGGCCCCGGCCTGATGGCACCCCGCTTGCATGACCCCCGGCAACTCAGATGGCCGCCAATGACGCCGGCTCCCTCGCCTTTCGCACGGGAAACGGATGTCACAGGACTTCAGCGCGGAACAGAAGCGCTATCTCGAAGGATTCGTCGCAGGAGCGGCCGCCTCCCAGGTGGTCGGCGCAGCCGCGCCCGCCGCGGCCGTGCCGAGCGGCCCCGACGCGCCGCATCTCCTCGCCCAGGATGCTCAGGTCAAGGCCGGGGCCAAGCTCGCCGAACCTGAGAAATGGAAGCGCGACGAGCACCCGTTCGATGCCTGGCAGCGCCTGACTGCCGAGGCGGCGACCGGCAAGCTCCCCGGCCCGGCGGACAATTTCCGCTGGCGCTATTTCGGCCTGTTCAACGTCGCCCCGGCGCAGGACAGCTTCATGCTGCGCATGCGCCTACCCAACGGCATCCTGAAGGCGCACCAGCTGGCCGGCTGCGCCCGCCTCGCAGAGACCTATGGCGGCGGGGTTCTGGCGGTCACCACCCGCGCCAACCTGCAGATGCGGGAGATCCGCCCCGAAAACGCCAAGCCGCTTCTCGAGGAGCTGATGGACCTCGGCATCGTCGCGCGCGGCTCGGGCGCCGACAACATCCGCAACGTGACGGGGTCGCCGCTGGCGGGAATCGACCCTCAGGAACTCCTCGACACCCGGCCGCTGGCGCGCGACTGGCATTTCCACATCCTCAACAGCCGCGTGCTCTACGGCCTGCCGCGCAAGTTCAACGTCTCCTTCGACGGGGCGGGCCTGTCCCCCGCCCTCGAGGAGACCAACGACATCGGTTTCCAGGCGGTGCGGGTCCCTGAGGGCGGAGCGGCGGAGCCCGGCATCTGGCTGCGCATCGTCCTCGGCGGCATTTCGGGCCATCGCGACCTCGCCCGCCCGACCGGCGCCTTCTGCCGGCCGGAGGAGGCAACCGCCATCGCCGACGCCATCATCCGCGTCTTCATCGACCACGGCGACCGCACGAACCGCAACCGCGCGCGGCTGAAATATGTCCTGGACGCCTGGGGTTTCGACCGTTTCCTCGCGGCTGTGGAGGAGAAGCTCGGCCGGCCGCTCGTGCGCATTCCCGAGGCCGAGGTGGCGCCGCGCCTGCCGACGGATCGCTACGCCCATGTCGGCGTCCATCCCCAGAGGCAGCCGGGCCTCAACTGGGTCGGCGTCGTCATGGCGGTGGGCAAGCTGACGCGCCCGCAGGCCGAGGGCCTTGCCGCCATCGCCGCCGAATGCGGCGACGGCGACGTCAGGCTGACGGTCTGGCAGAACCTGATCCTGTCCGGCGTTCCGGACGCGCGTGTCCCCCAGGTCGAGGCGCGCATCGCAGCGCTCGGCCTTTCCACCACGGTGACGCCGATCCGCGCCGGGCTCGTCGCCTGCACCGGCAATGCCGGCTGCAAGTTCGCCGCGGCCGACACCAAGCGCCACGCCATGGAGATCGCGGACCATGTCGAGGCGCGCGTCGCCATCGACGTGCCGGTGAACATCCACCTGACCGGCTGCCATCATTCCTGTGCCCAGCACTATATCGGCGATATCGGCCTGATCGGCGCCCGGGTGCCGGTCAATGCCGACGGCGACACGGTGGAGGGCTACGACATCGCGGTGGGCGGCGGCTTCGCCGAGAATGCACGGATCGGCCGGACGCTGTGGAAGGGCGTCAAGGCCGAGGACGCACCGCGCCACGTGGAAGCGCTGCTGAAGGCCTATCTCGGGCACCGCCATGGTCCTGCCGAGGGCTTCCAGGCCTTCACCCTCCGCCACGACGCCGAAGTGCTCGAAAGCCTCGTCGGGCCGCATCTCTCGCCTTTGAAGGAGGCCGCGGAATGAGCCTCGTGCCCCCGCCTGCCAGCTTCTCGCTGATTCCGGAGACGGCCCCGTTCAGCCCCGAGCAGCGGCAATGGCTCTCCGGCTTCTTCGCCGCCGCCCTCGCGCCGCTCGTGCCCGCCGGCGGCGCGCTCCCCGTCCCGGCGCCGGCGGCCGCGCCCTCCGCCCTCGCCTCCACCGACGCCGCGCCCTGGCACGATCCGGCCATGGCGCTCGCCGACCGCATGACGCTCGCCGAGGGCAAGCCCATCGCCCCGCGCCTGATGGCGGCCATGGCGCAGCAGGATTGCGGCCAGTGCGGCTACAGCTGCGCCGACTATGCCAATGCGCTGGCGGCGAAGAGCGAGGAGCGGCTCAACCTCTGCGTGCCCGGCGGCAAGGAGACGCTGCGCATGCTGAAGGCCCTGGCGGCCGAAATCGGCGCGACGCCGCCAACCGCCCCGACGTCCCAACAGGCGGAGCCCGCAGCGCCGTTACAGGCCTCCCTGCCCGGCCGCTCGCGCGAGGCGCCGGTGGCCGTGCCTTTCCTGTTTGCCCGGCGGCTCACCGGCGAGGGCTCGCAGAAGGAGACGTACCATATCGAGTTCGACCTTGGCGCCGCCGGCCTCGACTATGTCGCCGGCGACGCACTCGGCGTCTTCCCGACCAATGATCTCGGCCTCGTGGACCAGATCATCGCCATGCTCGGCGCCGCGCCCCTCGCCGAGGTACGCGGGCGGACGCTGCGCGCGGTGCTCGCCGAGGAGGTGTCGCTGTCGCCGGCCCCCGACAGCCTGTTCGAACTCGTCTCCTTCCTCACCGGCGGGGCGCAGCGGGAAAAGGCCCGGGCGCTCGCCCGCGGCGAGGATCCGGACGGCGACGCGGCGACCCTCGACGTGCTGGCCACCCTCGCCAAGTTCCCGTCGGCGCGGCCGCACCCTGAGGCCTTCGTGGAGGCGCTGGAGCCGCTGCAGCCGCGGCTCTATTCCATCTCCTCCTCGCCCAAGGCCTTGCCCGGCCGGGTCAGCCTCACCGTCGACGCCGTGCGCTACGTGATCGGCAAGCGCCGTCGGCTCGGGGTCGCCTCGACCTTCCTCGGCGAACGCGCGCGCGAGGGCGCGCCCGTCAGGGTCTATGTGCAGCGCGCCCATGGATTCGGCCTGCCAGCCGACCCGGCCCTGCCGGTCATCATGGTGGGGCCCGGCACCGGCATCGCGCCGTTCCGCGCCTTCCTGCAGGACCGCGCCGCCGACCGGGCGCCGGGACCGAACTGGCTCTTCTATGGCCACCAGCGGCAGGCGAGCGACTTCTTCTATGCCGAGGAACTGGCGGCGCTGAAGGCGTCCGGCGTGCTGGCGCGGCTGTCTCTGGCCTGGTCGCGCGACGGCACCGAGAAGATCTACGTCCAGGACCGCATGCGCGAGACCGGGGCCGAACTCTGGCGTTGGCTCGAGGCGGGCGGGCACTTCTACATCTGCGGCGATGCCAAGCGCATGGCCAAGGACGTGGAGGCGGCCCTTGTGGACGTCATCGCCACCCATGGCGCGCGGACTGCCGAGGCGGCCGTGACCTATGTCCAGGCGATGAAGAAGGCCGGCCGCTTCCAGGCCGACGTCTACTGAGCCGGAAAGCCGCGGGAACCGCCGGATCGCCTTGACAAGGCGGCATCTTCCTGTCACATCGGCCGCAACCAGCCGGCGGCGACGCGGCGGGCATATGCCTGCTGTTCCCAAGGCCCGACCCGTTCACCGACCTTTCGAGGACTTGCCATGGCCAAGGCCGCCACCATCAAGATCAAGCTGATCTCGACCGCCGACACCGGCTACTTCTACACCGCGAAGAAGAACTCGCGGACCATGACCGACAAGCTGACCAAGAAGAAGTACGACCCGGTGGCGCGCAAGCACGTCGAGTTCAAGGAAGCCAAGATCAAGTGATCGGACGGTCGGCATCGCCGATCGACGCTTCAACGGCCCCTTCGGGGGCCGTTTTTCGTTTGTGACGATGGGTTTTTCGAAGGATGAGGTGGCCGGCCGGGCCAACGGCTAAGCGGAGAGGCCATCCGCGCCGAACCCGACCGGCCGACCCTACGGTTCCCAGGAGATGCGGCGGACCTGAGTGCACGCAGGGTTTCGATCAGGCCGACGCCGAGCTCCCCGAGAGGAGATCACAGCCTGATCTAGACGAAACCCTAGTCGCGGGGGGCGTGGTCTTCAACGGTTTCACGACGTGACTGCCGTTAAACCGTTCCTTAACCTGAAGAAACAAGGTTTACTGGCACGGTAAACGCTGGCGCCCTCAGGCGGCGTCGAGGACCACGCGATTGCGGCCGTCGCGCTTGGCGCGATAGAGCGCCTGGTCGGCGCGCTTCAGGATGACCTCGGCGTCGGCATCGCTTCCCTGGCGCTGGGCCATGCCGATGGAGACGGTGACGTCGATGGCGCGGGCCCCCTTGTTGATGGGGAACGGGTCGCCGGCGACGCGGTTGCGGATGCGTTCGGCGACGATGGAGGCAACGCCCGCATCGGTGTCCGGCATGATGACGACGAATTCCTCGCCGCCCAGGCGGCAGACCAGGTCGATGCCGCGCACGCTCTTGCGCAGGCGCTGGGCGAATTCACGCAGCACCTCGTCGCCCGCATCGTGGCCGTAGGTGTCGTTCACCGCCTTGAAATAGTCGATGTCGAGCACGAGCACCGAGAGCGGCTTGCCGCGCATGGAGGCCTGTTCGACGAGGGTGCCGAGGTGGCTCTCCATGTAGCGCCGGTTGTGCAGCCCCGTGAGGCCGTCGGTGATGGCCATCTCCATGGACTGCTGGACATTGTCGCGCAGCCGCGCCGTGTAACGCTTCTTGCGCACCTGAGTGCGCACGCGAGCCGCCATCTCGTTGCGGTCGATAGGACGCAGCAGATAGTCGTTGGCGCCGATGTCGAGGCTGCGCAGCAGCCGCGCCTCGTCCTCCGGCTCGGCGACGACCAGCACCGGCAGGCCGCGGGTTCGGTCGAGGGTGCGCAACTGGGAGCAGAGGCGCAGCGGGTCGAAGTCGGAGAGGCCGAGCGAGACCATGACCAGGTCGTAGTCACCCTCGGCAGCGCGGAACAGCGCCTCCTGCGGCCGGGTCTCGACCTCTACCTTGTGGTGGCTGCGCAGGGCCTGGGCGATGCGTTCGTGAGAGGAGGCGCGGTCGTCGACGACGAGGATGCGGCCGTCGAGTCCACTCTCGGCCACCGCCTCCAGCAGCGGATCGCGCATGCCGATCTCGCGCGAGGTGACGGCGCGCATGCGCAGCTCGTCCTGCATCATCTTCAGCCGGACGAGGGAGCGCACGCGCGTGACAAGGGCGAAGTCGTTGACCGGCTTGGTGAGGAAGTCGTCGGCGCCGGCCTCAAGACCCTTCACCCGGTCGGCGGGCTGATCGAGCGCGGTGACCATGATGACGGGGATGTGGTGGGTCGCCGGATTGGCCTTCAGCCGCCGGCAGGTCTCGAAGCCGTCCATGCCCGGCATCATCACATCGAGCAGGACGATGTCGCACTGGGCGCGCTCGCAGATCGACAGGGCCTCGGGGCCGGAACTCGCCGTCACCACGTCGAAATATTCGGCCGAGAGCCGGGCTTCCAGCAGCTTGACGTTGGCGAGGATGTCATCGACGACCAGAACGCGCGCGGTCATGGCAGTTTCCCCTCAGGCCGCGCCGAGAAAGTGGCGGACGGTCTCGATGAACTTGTTCACGGAGATGGGCTTGGACAGGTAAGCCTCGCAGCCGCCGGCGCGGATGCGCTCCTCGTCGCCCTTCATGGCGAAGGCCGTGACGGCGATGACCGGAATGTGCCGGATCGTCTCGTCCTCCTTGATCCAGCGCGTCACGTCGAGGCCGGAGACCTCAGGCAGCTGGATATCCATGAGGATGAGGTCCGGATGGTGCTCGCGGGCCAGAGACAGGGCTTCCGTGCCATTGCGGGTCTGGATCGTCCGGTAGCCGTTGGCCTCCAGGAGATCGTGGAAGAGCTTCATGTTGAGCTCGTTGTCTTCCACGATCATGACGGTTTTCGACATCGACCACTCGCATTTCCCGGGCGGCCGCGGATGGTTGCCGGACCTTGACGGATGGCTCACAAGCTAGCGCGAAATCCTTTCAAAAGGACAAACCATGACGTTGCGTCCGCATGAACGAAACAGGGCCGCCGCCGAGGAAATGGCGGGCCGGGCCCTTGCCTTCCTCGCCGCCGACGAGGACAGGCTCACCCGCTTCGCTGCGCTTGCGGGAATCGATCTTGGCCAGATCCGGGAGGTGGCGGGACAGCCGGGGTTTCTCGCCGCCGTGATGGAGCACCTGATGGGCGACGAGCCCCTGCTCCTCGCCTTCGCGGCAGAGGAAGGCGTGAAGCCGGAGGCGGTGGTGCGCGCCGCCCACGCGCTCGGCGCCGGGCCCTGGGAGCGGGATTTCGCCTGATGCCAAAACCCCACTTGAAGAGGCCCGGCTTCGCGTCCACGGTCCGCTCATGGCCGCCCTCGCCTTCTGCCGCGACTGCCTGACCGAAGCCGCGCCGGGCGCGCTTCGCTGCCGCGCCTGCGGATCGCCGCGCATCGTCCGCCACGACGAACTCGGCACGCTGTCCATCGCTCACGTCGACTGCGACGCCTTCTATGCTGCGGTGGAGAAGCGCGACGATCCGAGCCTCGTCGACAGGCCGCTCATCATCGGTGGCGGCCGGCGCGGGGTCGTCTCCACCTGCTGCTACGTGGCGCGGATTCATGGCGTGCGGTCTGCCATGCCGATGTTCAAGGCGCTGCAGCTCTGCCCCGAGGCGGTGGTGATCAAGCCGAACATGGAGAAATATGTGGGCGTCGGCCGCCAGGTGCGGCAGGCCATGCGGGCGCTGACGCCGCTCGTGGAGCCACTGTCGATCGACGAGGCCTTCCTCGACCTCACCGGCACGGAACGGCTGCACGGCGCCCCGCCCGCCATGGTGCTGGCGCGATTCGCCCGGACCGTGGAGCGCGAGATCGGCATCACCGTCTCGGTCGGGCTTTCCTATAACAAGTTCCTCGCCAAGATCGCCTCCGACATGGACAAGCCGCGAGG
Source organism: Pseudomonadota bacterium (assembly GCA_023416965.1). Taxonomy (GTDB): domain Bacteria; phylum Pseudomonadota; class Alphaproteobacteria; order Rhizobiales; family Phreatobacteraceae; genus Phreatobacter. The sequence continues at coordinate 22,519 of JAEZGJ010000286.1, forward strand.
CTTTGCCGCCATCGGCCGGGCCGAGGCGCTCGATTTTCTGGGGCCCAAACCAGTCTCGCTCATCTGGGGCGTGGGCCGCGCCACGCAGGAGGCGCTGGAGCGCGAGGGATTCAGGCTGATCGCCGACCTCCGCCGCCTCGACGAGGGCGACCTGATGCGCCGCTTCGGTGCCATGGGGCTCCGGTTGTCGCGGCTCAGCCGCGGCATCGACGACCGGCGCGTGTCGCCGGACGAGGAGACGAAGTCGATCTCGGCGGAGACGACCTTCGACACCGACATCCGCGACGCCCGCACGCTGGAGAAGAAGCTCTTCCTGCTCTGCGAAAAGGTGTCGGCGCGGGCCAAGGCGCAGGGATTTGCCGGCACCACGGTGACGCTGAAGCTGAAGACCACCGATTTCAGGATCCGCACGAGGTCGCGCTCCCTGCCCTCCCCGACCTTGCTCGCCGCGAGGCTGTTCGAGGCGGGCCGCGACATGCTGATGAAGGAGGCGGACGGCACCGCCTACCGGCTCATCGGCATCGGCATGTCGGAACTCACCGATCCCGGCAAGGCGGACCCGGCCGATCTCGTCGATCCCTCCATCGCCCGCTCGGTCAAGGTCGAGGGCGCCGTCGACGCGCTGAGGACGCGGTTCGGCAAGGCGGCCGTGGTGAAGGGCATCACCCTCGACGACTGACCGGCGTCAGGGGCGCGCGCAGGCGGTTTCCGGCTGCCATTCGACGCTCTTCAGGTCGCCGCGCAGCGAAAACTCGCCGTAATGGATGACGAGCTGGCGCGAGACGCCGTTCTCGTAGAGTTCGAAGGCGATGGAATAGACGGGGTTCGGGCTGTCGCGGCCCTCCTCGAAATAGCTGATCGTCACCGGCCAGCGGGCAAGCGCGGCGAGCCTGGGGTCGCGCGCGGCCTCCTCCACCTCGCCGGCACCAGGCGCGATGCGCCGGCCGATGATAGCGGTGGCGTTGTAGAGCTTCTCGCCCGTCTCGGCGCCGTCATAGACCTTCACCTCCAGCAGGTTGCGGCCCTCGCGCGCCGCCTCGACGAGCCGGATGAGGTGTTCGGTCGGGAAGATCGCGGCGCGGTCGATCTGCCGCGTCAGTTCGCGCGGCCGCCTCACCGCGACATTGACCGCGTCGGGGCCGCGCGTCGCGGTGCCGTCGGTCTCCGACTGGGCGGCGCCGTTGTGGGTGGAGCGCGAGGTGAAACGGAAGCTCGATCCGTCGCCCTCCTCGAAATGGGCGGTGCGCACGTCCATGACCATGCGGCTGCCGTTCATGCTCAGCTCCACCACCTGGCGGAACGAGGTGGTGAACCCCTCGCAGCGGTTGCCGGCAGTGTCGAAGAGGATTCGGCCACGGGCCTGGTCGAGGCCGCGGGCGGCACGGCGGGTGTCGAGGCTCAGGTCGTAGACAGCCCGGTGTGGCGCGAGAACGGCCGGGGCGCCCTCCGCGTGGACGGGCGCGCCGCCCGCGCCCGACAGGACCAGTCCGGCGAGGACGGCGGCAAGGGCGGTGCGGACGGCGGTCATGGGCGAGCTCCTGGCGGCGAGCCGGCGGAATCGGCCGCGCGGCGGCTCTCGGCGTCGCAGCATAGAGAGGCCGGGAAAGGGCGACAACGCGGCATGGTGGTGTCGCACCGGGCTCCCTTGCCCCCGAGGGCGCGTTGGGGCAGGTTCCGGCCCGTTCACCCGTCGCCCGAGGTTCAGATGTCCACCATTGCCGCCCGCCTTGCCGAACTCGGCATCGTCCTGCCGAACCCGGTCGCCCCCATCGCCAATTACGTGCCCTTCGTGCGCTCCGGCACGATGCTGCTCGTCTCCGGCCAGATCTCGCTCGGCCCGGAGGGGCTGATGGCTGGCAAGCTCGGCGGCGGCGTCTCCATCGAGGAGGGCCAGAAGGCGGCGCGCCAGTGCGGCCTCAACGTCATCGCCCAGATCCAGTCCGCAGTCGGCAATCTCGACAACGTCATCCGCATCGTTCGCCTCGGCGGCTTCATCAACTGTACGCCGGACTTTGTCGACGCGCCGAAGGTGATGAACGGCGCCTCCGACCTGATGGTCGAGGTCTTTGGCGAGAAGGGCCGCCATGCCCGTTCAACCATCGGCGTGGCGGCGCTGCCCGCCAATGCCGCCGTCGAGGTCGAGGCCATGGTCGAGATCGCCTGATGGCCGGCCGCGGCGATCTCGCCTGGCTGACGGCGCGGCCGATCGCCCATCGCGGGTTGCACGGGCTATCGCCGGGCGTCGTCGAAAACTGCCCGCGGGCCTTCGAGGCGGCGATCGCCGGCAACTACGCCATCGAATGCGACGTCCAGCCGACCGCCGACGGCGACGCCATCGTCTTCCACGACGGAACGCTCGACCGCCTGACGCAGGCGACCGGGCGGGTCGAGGGCCTGGCCGCCGCGGCGCTGAAGGCGCTCGCCTTCAGGGCGACCGACGACCGCATGATCACGCTCTCCGAGCTCTTCACCCTGGTGGGCGGCCGGGTGCCGCTCGTGGTGGAGATCAAGTCGGAATTCGACGGCAGGCTCGGCCTGACCGAGAAGGTCGCGGCCCTCGCCTCGGCCTATGCCGGTCCGGTGGCGCTGATGTCCTTCGACCCTGGCCCCATCGCCTGGCTCAAGGAAAACGCGCCGGCCCTGGTGCGCGGCATCGTCGCCGAATCCCACTATGCCGGTCCGCACTGGGCGAGGTTGCCGGCAGCGATGCGCGCCGATCTCGCCGCCCTCGGCCACATGGAGCGCACCGATCCGGATTTCCTCTCCTGGCGCGTGGCCGATCTGCCGAGCGTCGCCACCGAACGCTTCCGCGGCTCGCTGAAACGGCCGGTCATCTGCTGGACGGTCCGGACGGATGACGAGCGTGTGATCGCCGCCCGCCACGCCGATCAGGTGACCTTCGAGGGCTATCTCGCCTAAGCTGAAGGCCATGAGTTCCATGCCCTTCACCCTCCGCGTCGCCACCAGCATCGCGGGTATTCCCGCCGCGGTATGGAACGCCTGCGCGGCGGACGAGGCGGGCCATGTGGACCCCTTCCTCGACCATGCCTTCTTCCTCAGCCTCGAGGAGTCGCGCTCGGCCGTGCGCGAGACCGGCTGGCTCGGCCACCATCTCGTGCTGGAGCGCGACGGCGAGGTTGCGGGCGTCATGCCCTGCTACCTGAAGAGCCATTCGCGCGGCGAATACGTCTTCGACGGCGGCTGGGCCGAGGCCTACGAGCGGGCCGGCGGACGCTATTATCCGAAGCTGCAGGCGAGCGTGCCGTTTACGCCCGCGACCGGCCGGCGCCTGCTCGTTCGCTCCGGCCCCGAGGCCGATCTCGCCCGCACCGCCCTCGTCCAGGGCGCGGCGCAGGTGACGCTGCAGACGGGAGCCTCCTCGCTCCATGTCACCTTCTGCCGCGAGGACGAGTGGGAGCTGATGGCGGCCGCGGGCTATCTGCAGCGCACCGACACCCAGTTCCATTTCGAGAACGAGGGCTATGCGAGCTTCGACGACTTCCTCGCCGCCCTCTCCTCACGCAAGCGCAAGGTGATCCGCCGCGAGCGGCGCGAGGCGCTGGAGGGGCGCGGTATCACCATCCGCTGGCTCACCGGCGCGGACCTGACAGAAGCGGTCTGGGACCGGTTCTTCGAGTTCTACATGGACACCGGCTCGCGCAAATGGGGCCGGCCCTACCTGACCCGCGCCTTCTACTCGCTGATCGGCGAACGCATGGCCGACCGCGTCCTCCTCGTCATGGCGGAGCGCGAGGGGCGCTATGTCGCCGGTGCCATCAACTTCATCGGCAAGGACGTGCTCTACGGCCGTCACTGGGGCGCGGTGGAGGAGCATCCCTTCCTGCATTTCGAGGTCTGCTACTATCAGGCCATCGACTACGCCATCCGCCATGGCCTGAAGCGGGTGGAGGCCGGCGCGCAGGGCGAGCACAAGCTGGCGCGCGGCTACCGGCCGGTGACCACGCGCTCCGCCCATTTCATTGCGGACCGGGGCCTGCGCCGCGCGGTGGACGATTATCTCGCCCGCGAGCGCAACTATGTGGCGGAGGCGGTGGAGGAACTGGGCGCCCTGACCCCCTTCCGGCGCGGCGCGCCCGAGGAGCAGGACTGAGGCTCAGAGGTCGAGTGCGCTGAGCCCCTCGCCGATGCCGCCGACGACGCTGCCCACACCCGAGGCGATGGATCCCACCGTGTCGACCGCGCCGGAGGCAATGGCCCCGCCGGTCTCGAAGGCGCTGCCTGCGAGAGTGCCGGCCGTCTGGGTGACGCTGGCGGCGGCCGAGGCGGTCGCCTGACCGGCAGTGGTCACGGCGGTGCCGACGACGTCGAGCACGGTGGTGGCGATGTCGGCGACGTCAAACCAGGAGCCGGACTCGGCGGCCTTCTTCTGCTGTTCCTCCTGCTGCGCGGCGGCGGCGGGATCGGTGGTCGTCATGGTCGTCGTCCTCGACGGATGGGGCCCGACGTCGGCGGGTGCGCCCGTCGGTATGGCCGGAGACTGGCGCCGACGCGTTTCAATCCGTTGGCGGCGCGGCGCGGCGGATGTGACACATGGAGGCCCGCGTCCAATGTGAATGCCGGCTAAACCGCGCGATATCAGCAGTTCAGGATGGCGGGATCAGGATGACCATCGAACCGCCCCAGACGGTTCGACCAGGTCCACAAGGAGAAACCGCCATGATTCATCGCCGCTCGTTCTTCACCGCCCTCGGCGCCGGCGTCGCCGCCACCGCCCTCGCCGCCGCTGCGGCCCAGGCCGCCCCAGCCGTCGAACTCGCCCCGGCCGCTCCCGCCGCCACCGGCA
>JAEZGJ010000026.1 GCA_023416965.1 Pseudomonadota bacterium
CCATGAGGCCGATCGCGACGAAGAGGGTGGCGGGCACGAGAAGGCCCGCCGCCGTGAGAGTGCCGGGCTCGCCGACCGGACGTTCAGAGATTGCCGCCATGGCGAGCCCCGAGCCTTTCGATCAGGCCTTGAAGACCTTGTCCCACCATTCCTTCATCGCCGCGTCGTTCTTGGCGAGGAAGTCGTAGTCGAGGTCCTTCATCTTCTTGTTCTCCTCCTCGGTGAAGCCGATGCGCTTCTGGAGGTCGGGGGCGACGACGGCGTTGGTCACCGTGGGGCCGAAGCCCATGTCGATGGCGAAGTTCTCCTGCGCGCCCTTCTCGAGCATGGCGTCCATATAGGCATAGGCGCCGGCCTTGTTCGGGGCGTTCTTGGGGATCATGAAGCCCGAGACATAGGCCATGGTGCCCTCGCTGGGAGCGGCCGCCTCGACGGTGATGCCGGCGTTCTGCCACTGCACGGCGCGGGCCTTCCACATCATGCCGATCGCGATCTCCTCGGTCTTCAGCGCCTGGGCGAAGGCCTCGTTGGTCGGGTAGATGCGGGCACCGCCGCGCTTGGCGGCGAGCAGCAGTTCCTTGCCCTTTTCCAGCGCGGTCATGTCACCGGCGGCGGCGAGGCCTGCGGCGAGCATGACGAACTGGTACTGGATGTCGATGAAGCCGAGCTTGTTGCCGTATTTCGGATCGAAGCAGTCCTTGTAGGAGGTCGGCGCGGGCGTCACCAGCTTCGGGTTGTAGACGACGACCTTGCCCGAGATGATGTGGCCGACGCCGTAGGGATATTTGGCGATCGGGATGATGTTGGCGGCGTTCTTGAGCTTGGAATAGTCGATCGGCTCCGCGACGCCAGCGGCGTTCATCTCGAACATCTGCGCGGCGGAGAGACCCTGGATGTCCGTGGTGCCGCGGGGCAGGCGCCGCTCGGCGACCATCTTGGCGCGGCGCGGGGCGTCTGAGGCCTGGTCCTGCACCACCTCGAAGCCCTTCGGCTTCAGGAACGGTTCCTCGACATTCTTGGCGAGGAGGCGGGCATAGTCGCCGCCCCAGGTGCCGACGACCACGCGGCCGGCGGCCTGGGCGGAGGACGGGGTGGCGAGGCCCGCCGGCAGCATGGCGCCTGCGGCCGCGAGGCCCATGCCCTTCAGCGTCGTGCGCCTGTCGATACCCTTGGTGAACTTCGTCATGTCGATGTCTCCCTTCTGGATTCCCAGTTGGCGGCGGTGCCGCGGGTTCATGCAGCCTCGCGTGGAAAGACGAGGCAGGCCGAGGCCGGCCAGCCGACCTCGATCATGTCGCCGACCGCGGGCACCTGCCCGTCGGAGCGGTTGGGGATCTGCACCACCACGTGGTCGGTGGCGTTGAGGCGCACGTGCACGTCGAGCAGCGCGCCGAGATAGGAGACGAAAGTCACCGTGCCTGCGGCGTGATTGTCGAGGCCCTGGGCGGCGGCGCCGAGCGTCAGCCGCTCCGGTCGCAGGGCGATGGTGGCAGGGCCCGCGGTGGAGGCGGCCGGGCAGGCGAGCGTGAGCCCGCCATCCGAGCGGAAGGCGCCCGGGCCCGTCACGGCACCGGAAATCATGGTGGAGCGGCCGACGAAATCGGCGACGAAGAGGTCAGCCGGGCGCTCGTAGAGGTCCGACTGGGTGCCGACCTGGCGCACGCGGCCCTCCGACATGACCACCAGCCGGTCGGCCATGGTGAGGGCCTCCTCCTGGTCGTGGGTGACCATGACGGTGGTGAGGCCGAGCTGCTGCTGCAGGGCGCGGATCTCGAGGCGCACCTCAAGGCGCAGCTTGGCGTCGAGATTGGAGAGCGGCTCGTCGAGGAGCAGCACGTCCGGCCGGATGACGAGGGCGCGGGCAAGGGCGACGCGCTGCTGCTGGCCGCCGGAGAGCTGGCGCGGATAGCGCTCGCCATAGCCGTCGAGGCGAACGAGGCGCAGAGCCTCGGCGACGCGCGGCCCGATCTCGGCCTGGGACGTCTTCCGCATCTCGAGGCCGAAGGCGACGTTCTCCGCCACGGTCATGTGGGGGAACAGGGCATAGCTCTGGAAGACGAGGCCGGCATTGCGCTTCCACGGCGGCAGGCTGGTGATGTCGGTGTCGCCGATGCGGATCGAGCCGCCGCTCGGCGGCACGAAGCCGGCGATCATGCGCAGCGTCGTGGTCTTGCCGCAGCCGGAGGGGCCGAGGAGGACGAGGAACTCGCCGTCGCTGACGTCGAGCGACACGGAGCGGACCACCGGGTGGTCGCCGTAGCGCTTGGTCAAACCGTCGAGGGAGAGGGAGGCCATGGATCAGACGACTCGGGCAAGTTTGACGTAGCGGTCGGTGATCACCATGGCGACCGCGATAAGAAGGATCTGAAGGACAGAGACGGCGGCGACCGTCGGGTCGATCTTCCATTCAAGATACTGGAGGATGGCAATCGGCAGGGTGATGCGCCCCGGCCCGACGAGGAAGAGGCTCATCTCCAGATTGCCGAACGAGGTGACGAAGCCGAACAGCGCGCCCGCAACCAGGCCAGGCCTGATGGCCGGCAGGGTGACGCGGAAGAAGGTCGTCCACTGGTTGGCGCCGAGGCTCTGGGCCGCCTCCTCGGCGGCGCGGTCGAGGCCGGTGAGGCTGGCGGTGACGAGGCGCACGGTCCAGGGAATGACGAGGAGGGTATGGCCTGCGACGAGGCCCCCGAGGGAGCCGAGGATCGGCAGACCCGTGGCGATCTCGGTCTCGATCTGGAAGACGTAGATCGAGGTGCCCATGACGACGCCCGGCACCACCAGCGGCAGCAGCAGGAACTGGTTGAGAGCCGCGCTGCCGAGGAACTGGCGGCGGGCGAGGATGAGGCTCGCCGGCACGGCGATGACGAGGCCGATGACGGTGGCCGCCACCGCCACCTGCAGGCTTGTGGAGAAGCCGGTGACGAAGTTGCGGTTGTTGGCGATGGCGCCAAACCACTTCACCGAATAGCCCTCCGGCGGGAAGGAGGGGATCTCCTGGGCGAAGAAGGCGAGCCAGGTGACGAAGATCAGCGGCAGGAGGATGAAGCCCAGCGTCGCCCAGGCGACGCCGTAGAGCGCCACCCGGCCCCAGATGCGCCCGTCCATGGTCATGCCGGCGATCCCGTCATCGTCCCGTCCGTCAGGAGAGCTGGTTCTTGTGCATGCGGCCGCCCTGCATGATCAGGGCCAGATGGGCGCCCTGCCTGGTCAGCAGCGACAGGTCCTTCAGCGGATTGCCGTCGACCAGCACGGCATCGGCATAGGCGCCGGCCTTCAGCGTGCCGATCTGGCCCTCGCGGCGGCAGAGCTTCGCCGCATGCATGGTCGTCGAGCGGATGACCTCGATGGCCGGCAGGACACGGCCGCGGATGACGAATTCCTCCGACTGGTGGCGGTGCATCTCGCCGAGGAGGTCGGAACCGTAGGCCATGGTGAGCTTGGCCTTGTGCATGATCTCCAGCGACTTCATGCCGGCGAGGCGCACGGTGTCGACCTTGGCCACCGAGATCGGGTCGAGGCCGAGGGCCGGACCCTCGACGCCGAGATATTCGTAGGTGACCAGCGTCGGGCAGGCGATGGCGCCCTTTTCGGCAGCGAACTTCGCCGTCTTCGACTGGATGAGATTGCAGTGCTCGAGGCTGTGGACGCCGCATTCCACCGCGCGGCGGATGGCCTCGTCGGTGTAGAGGTGAGCGGCCACATAGGTGCCGGCATTGGTGGCTTCCTCCACCGCGGCGAGGATTTCCTCTCGCGAATAGCCGAGGAAGTGGATCGGGTCGTTGGGCGAGGCGACGCCGCCATTGGCCATGATCTTGATGAAATGGGCGCCCTGCTTGATCTCCTCGCGGCAGGCCTGGCGGACGGCGTCGACGCCGTCGGCGAGGCGGCCGAGGGAGCCGAGGGTGCGGGTCCAGGTCTCGGGGTCGCGGCGGTCGTAGCGCGAGCGGCTGTCGCCGTGGCCGCCGGTCTGGGAGAGGGCCTTGCCCGGGATGATGAGGCGGGGCGCCTCGATCAGGCCCTGTTCCTGCGCCTCGACCAGGGGGTAGGTGGCGCCTCCGAGGTCGCGCACCGTTGTGAAGCCGCGGTCGAGCATGCCTTTCATGATGCGGGCGGCGCGATAGGCGATCAGCGCATCCGGAACGAGGGCGTTCTGGCCGATGTTCACCATGGTGGCGATGACGTGGACGTGGCAGTCGATGAGGCCCGGCATCAGCGTGCGCTTGCCGCAGTTCACGACCTGGGCCTTGGAGGCCTTGATTGGCTTGTCGGAGAGCTCCCTGACCTTGTCGCCCTCGACCAGAAGCTCGTAGCCCTCGACCAGTTCGTCGGCGACGGCCGGATCCAGCAGGCGGAAATTGCGGAACAGGGTCAGGCTCATGGGGTGGTCCTCGGCGGCAGGCGGTCCATGCGTCGTTCCCGGCCCTCGATAAGGGCCTTCAGCGGCGGCTGGAACGACCATCTTATCCTAGTTCGGGCCAGTGCCGGAGCACCAGCGTTCTATCGGCGCGCATCCGTGCATATTTTATACACGCGTGCAAGATCGCGTCAGGGGATCGCGGCGATGCACTCGATCTCGAGGTCAAAGGGGGCTGGCCAGGGATTGATACCGGCGCTGGTGCGGGCCGGGAAGCCTTGGGGAAAGCGTTCGCGATAGAGCGCGTTGACAGTGCCCATCAGCGCGGGATCGGTGATGTAGACGGTGGTCTTCACCGCCATGGCGAGTGACGAGCCGCCGAAGACGAGGGTCGCCTCCAGGGCGTCCAGCGCCGCCCGGGCCTGGACCGCGATGTCGCCGCGGACGATGTCGCCGGTGCGGATGTCGACGGGCGGCATGCCGCAGGTGAAGAGCAGGTTGCCGGCCCGGACGAGCGCCGAGGTCGGCGCGCCGAGTCGGCGGATCGCCTCGGAGATGACGGGAACCTCGATGACCTGGCGTTTCATGGCATGACCTCGGCGGGCCGCCAACCAAGCGCGCCCGCGCCTGTATGGCAAGCGCCGCCGCTCAGACGATGCGCACCTTGCGGTCGCCCCAGTAGCGGTCACGCAGCGCCTTCTTGTAGAGCTTGCCGGTCGGCAGCCGCGGAAGGGCGTCCATGAAGTCGATGGAGCGCGGGCATTTCTGCACCGACAGATGCGCGCGGCAGAAGGCCATGAGCTCCGCGGCGAGCGCCTCGTCCGGCTCGTGACCCGGCATGGGCTGGATCACCGCCTTCACCTCCTCGCCGAAATCCTCGTTGGGAACGCCGAAGACCGCGGCGTCGGCCACCTTCGGGTGGGTGATGAGAAGGTTCTCGCATTCCTGCGGGTAGATGTTCACGCCGCCGGAGATGATCATGAAGGTCGAGCGGTCGGTGAGGTAGAGATAGCCGTCGTCGTCGACATAGCCGACGTCACCGACGGTCGACATGGTGCCGTCGGCCGAGCGCGAGGCGGCGGTGCGCTCGGGATCGTTGAAATAGACGAAGGGATTGGCGGTCTTGAACCAGATCTCGCCCGGCTCGCCTTTCGGCGCCGGGTTCATGTCGGCGTCGAGGATGTGCAGGTCGCCCATCAGCACCTTGCCCACCGTGCCGCGATGGGCGAGCCACTGCTCGGAATCGCAGGCGGTGAAGCCCATGGCCTCCGTCGCCCCGTAATATTCGTGGATGATCGGTCCCCACCATTCGATCATGTCCTCCTTCACCTGCGGCGGGCAGGGGGCGGCGGCGTGGACGGCGATCTCGAGCGAGGAGAGGTCGTAGCGTGTGCGCACCTCGATCGGCAGTTTCAGCATGCGCGAGAACATGGTCGGCACGAGCTGTGAGTGGGTGACGCGGTACTTCTCGATCAGCGCGAGGTAGGCCTCGGGATCGAAGTGCTCCATGACGATCACGGTGCCGCCGCGGCGGATGGCAAGGCCGACGGCGGCCTGAGGCGCCGAGTGATAGAGGGGGGCCGGCGACAGGTAGATCATGTCGTCGCGATAGCGCCAGAGCTTGTCGAGGAAGGTGTAGAGCGGCAGCGGCTCGGAAGGCGGGTTCTCCGGCAACGGGCGCAGGATGCCCTTCGGCCGTCCCGTCGTGCCGGAGGAATAGAGCATGGGCGTGCCGAGCGCCTCGTCGGCGATGGGCGTCGGCGGAAAGGCCGCGACGGCGGTGGCGAAGTCGGGATGGGCTGGATCGGCCGGGTCGCCGTCGACGACAAGGCAGAGCGTCACGTTCGGGCACTGCTTCAGCGCCTGCAGGGCCACGTCCTTCTTCGAGCGCGAGGTGATCAGCAGCTTCGATTCGCTGTTGTTGAGGATGTAGGCGAGTTCGCCCGCCAGCAGGTAGGAATTGACGCAGGTATAGTAGAGACCCGCCCGCTCGCCGGCCCCGCAGGCCTCGAGATAGCGGGCATTGTTCTCCATGAAGATGGCGTAGTGGTCGAGCCGCCTCAGGCCATGGGCGCGCAGCAGATGGGCGAGGCGGTTCGCCCGCTCCTCGAATTCGCGATAGGTGACGGTCTCGCCGGAGCCGGCCATGATGAAGGTGGCGCGCCCCGGATGGGCCTTGGCATGGTGCCCGGGATACATGGGTCAGGCTCTCCGACGCTGGGGGCC
>JAEZGJ010000028.1 GCA_023416965.1 Pseudomonadota bacterium
GTGCTGCGGGCGCACCTATCTCGCCACCGGCATGGTCGATCGCGCCCGCGAGGAGGCCGACCGGCTGGTCGCGGCCCTGGCGCCGCTTGCGGCGCGCGGTGTGCCGGTGATCGGGCTCGAACCCTCCTGCCTCTTCTCGCTGCGCGACGAGATCCCGGCGCTGCTGCGCTCGGATGACGCCAGGAAGGTGGCGGGCGTTGCCGTGCTCTTCGAGGAGTTCATCGCCGCCGAGGCGAAGGCGGGCCGGCTCGCCCTGCCGCTCGGCGAGGTGAAGGCCAAGGCGGTGCTCCACGGCCATTGCCACCAGAAGGCCTTCGGCGCCATGGGCGCGGTGGAGGGTACGCTGCGGCTCATCCCCGGCCTTGAGGTCCAGACGGTGGAGAGCTCCTGTTGCGGCATGGCCGGCGCCTTCGGCTATCACGCCGAGACCATCGACGCCTCGCTCGCCATGGCCGAGCTGTCGTTGCTCCCCGCCGTCCGCAAGGCCCCCGCCGATGCCATCATCGTCGCCGACGGCACCTCCTGCCGCCACCAGATCGCCGACGGCGCCGGCCGCGAGGCGGTGCATGTCGCGCGTGTCCTGGCAATGAGCCTGGAGCGGCCACAGGCCGGGTGAGGGGACCTCTGCGCGAAAACGCTCCCCCCTCACCCGCCTCGCTTCGCTCGTCGACCTCTCCCCGCCGGCGAGAGGTGAAGCGGCGGCTCGCCAAACCCAATCCATGACCTGGTCGCTCATCTGCTTCTTGGCGGCCGGACCGTGAGGCTCCCTTCACTCTCCCCGGTGGGGGAGAGGTCGGCCGAAGGCCGGGTGAGGGGCAAGGTCTCGAGAAAAAAAAAGGCCCGCCGAAGCGGGCCTGTGCTGGATGAGGCAGGAGCCGGATCACTCCAGCTTCACGCCCGCATCGGTGACGACCTTGCGCCAGCGCTGCACCTCGGACGACACGAAGCGGCCGAACTCGGGACCCTCCAGCGTCGGGATATCGGAGCCGTTGCGCGCCCAGGCCTCCTTGATCATCGGCACCTGGAGCGCCGTGCGGATCTCGTTGCGCATCCGCTCGATGATCGGGGCCGGCGTATTCTTCGGCGCGAAGACGGCATACCAGGTCGAGACGTCGAAGTTCTGCAGGCCGGCTTCCGCCGCCGTCGGCACGTTGGGCACGGCCGGGCTGCGGGCGGGGGCCGCGACCGCGATGCCGCGGATGGCGCCGCCCTGGATCTGCGGCGCCGAGGTGCCGAGACCGTCGAAGACCATGTCGATCTGGCCGGCGACGAGGTCGGCCATGGCCGGGCCCGCGCCGCGATAGGGCACGTGGCGGATCTTCGTCTGGGTCAGGATCTTGAACAGTTCGCCGACCAGGTGGTGCGTGGTGCCGATGCCGGCCGAGCCGTAGATCAGCTCGTCGGGCTTCGACTTCGCCAGGGCGATGAGCTCGCCGAGCGTCGTCGCCGGCACGCGGCGCGGATTGACCACGATGATCTGCGGCGGCTGGGCGATGATGGCGATCGGGATGAAGTCCGTCTCGATATTGTAGTCGAGGCGCGGATAGAGCGAGGGCGCGATCGTGTGGTGGGCGGCGCCGACGAAGAAGGAATAGCCGTCGGGCGCGGCGCGGGAGGCGACGAGCGCACCAGCCGTGCCGCCGGCACCTGCGCGGTTCTCGATGACGACGCCTTGGCCGAGCTGCTTCTCGAGCTGCGCCGCGAGCGGGCGGGCGAAGGCGTCGGTGCCGCCGCCGGCGGCGAAGGGCACGTGGAAGGTGATCGGTCGCGTCGGCCAGGTCTGGGCTTCCGCAGCCGCACCGAACAGCGACACGGAGAGCGCGGCAATGCCGGCGAGTATGGATTTGCGCATGGGGGTCCCTCGGAACGGTTTCCTATGGCGACCCTTCCGCGGGCCGCTCGTCCGGCCTTGTCTGCCGGTTGAGACAGAGACTAGCGCCTGTTCGGAGGGTTGCAAGCCGCCCCGCCGCCACCGGGCGGGAGGGGCGGCCGAATGCCGCCCTCAGGTACCGACACGGACCGGCGCGTTGAGCTTGCGCAGGGCAGCGATGACCGAAAGGGCGGTGATGCGCCCGGTCTTCGGGTTGTCGGAGGGAATGTTCTCGATGGCGAGCGACAGTTTCGCCGAATCGGAATCGACCTCGATGGCGTGGCAGTTGCGGGTCACCGTCGGGTCCGCCCAGATGTCGATGGTCGTGCGGTCCGGGCCGATGCCGGCGAGCGACAGCGCCACCGCCACGTTGACGTTGGCCGGGAAGCCCTTCGCCGCCTCGCGGGCCGTGCCCGAGAAGATCAGCGTGGGCTCGGTCACCGCATCCATGTCGAGCCCCTTTTCGACGAGATAGGGCGCGCCGACGAGGCCCTTCGGCGGCTTGCGGGTGATCATGCGCACCGAATGGATCGTGCCCTCGGCGGCGGCCGTCACCGCGTCGAGGCCGAGCAGCGCGCCGGTCGGCACGATGATCTGGCCGCCATGGGTCTTCGCCAGCTCCATCAGGTGCGGGCGCGGCAGCAGCGCGCCGCAGGACAGCACCATGACCTTCTTGCCGGCGGTCAGCATCGGCGTGCAGATCTCCTCGATCACCGCTGCCGGGGCGCATTCCACCGCGAGGTCGGCATGGGCGGGAAAGTCGGCGAGGGGCACGACGGGAACAGCGATTCCCTGCTCGGCGAGCCAGGCCTTCGCCTTGGCCTCGTCGCGCGCGGCGACGCAGGCGAGGCTCGTTCCGGGGATCGTTCCGCCGGCGATCTTCGCGGCGAGGGTACGGCCGATGGCGCCGAGACCGGCGATCGCGATGCGGGTGGTGGTCATGGGACTCTCCGGCGAAAGGGTGGCGGACCATAGAGCCTCGGGCGCCGTTTGCCAGTCCTGCCCATCATGGCCTCCATGCCCGCGACGGGTGATCCGCCGGGCCGGCAGGTCAATGCGGCGGTGTGCCGCTGCCCGCTTTCAGGGCTGGACATCAGGGGGCTTTTGACCATGATCCGCCGTTCCAGAGGAGATTATCCATGAAAAATACCTCCCGACGCGCGCTTCTGGCCATCGCGGCCGCCGCTGCCCTTTTCGCCGCCGCTCCCGTCGCACAGGCGCAGACCTGGCCGACCCGGCCGGTCACGATGATCATTCCCTTTGCCGCCGGCGGCCCCACGGACGTCCTCGGTCGCATCATGGCGGAGCGCATGTCGCAGATCCTTGGCCAGCAGGTGGTGGTCGAGAACGTCGGCGGCGCCGGCGGCATGACCGGCACGGCGCGCGTCTCCCGCGGCTCGCCCGACGGCTACACCTTCGTGCTCGGCACCGTCGGCACCCATGCGGTGAACCAGACGCTCTACAAGCAGCCGCTCTACAACGCCGCCACCGATTTCGCCCCGGTCACCCTGATCGCCGAGGTGCCGCTGATCCTCATCACCCGCAAGGATTTCCCGGCCTCGAACCTCCAGGAGTTCATCGCCCACGTGAAGGCGAACCAGGCGAAGATGCAGTTCGCCTCGGCGGGCGCCGGCTCGGCGGTCCATCTGGGCTGCCTCTACCTGAACTCGGTGATCGGCACCAACGACGTCACCCACGTGCCCTATCGCGGCTCGGCTCCGGCCATCCAGGACCTCATCGGTGGCCGCGTCGACTACATGTGCGAGATCTCCTCCACCGCCATGCCGCACATCCAGGGCGGTGCGGTGAAGGCGCTGGCGACGCTCACCGCCAACCGGTCGACCGTCTTCCCCGACCTGCCGACGGCGCAGCAGCAGGGCCTGCAGGGCTTCGAGGCCTATACGTGGAACGCCTTCTTCTTCCATAAGGACACCCCGCCCGCCATCGTCGAGCGCCTGCGCGCCGTCACCGTGGAGGCGATGGACACGCCGGCCGTGAAGGAGCGGCTGGAGAGCCTCGGCGCCATCATGGCGACGCCGGAGCGCCGCGGCCCGGCCTATCTCGGCCAGCTCGTCAGGAGCGAGATCGAGAAATGGGCCGCCCCCATCCGCGCCAGCGGCGTCAGCCAGTAAGCTTTTCGCAATTCGGATGTCCGGCACCCGGCGGGTCATTCCGCCGGGTGTTTTCGTTCGCGGGGCGCCGCCTGCAGGGCGCTCGGCCTCAGCC
>JAEZGJ010000171.1 GCA_023416965.1 Pseudomonadota bacterium
GGCATGGCGGCCGCTCCCATTCACCCCGCGTGAACCCGCGCCGTGGCAGGCTCTGCCCATGTCGCGACCCGACCTCTCCGCAAACCTCCTGATTCCCGGCGCCGCCGACGACACGGCGGCGGCGCTCGGCCAGTGGCTCCTGCACCTGTCGGCCGAGCGCGGCCTGTCGCCGAAGACGCTGGAGGCCTATGGCCGCGATGCCCGCGCCTTCCTCGCCTTCATGGCGGAGCATCTCGGCGGCGCCGTGAGCCTGGGCGCCATGGACGGCCTGCAGCCGCGCGACGTCAGGGCCTTCATGGCGCGGCGACGGGCCGACGGCCTCGATGCCCGTTCCATCGGCCGGGCGCTGGCGGCGGTGCGCTCCTTCGCCCGCTGCCTCGAACGGGAGGGCCGCGGCCGGATGGCAGCCTTCGCCGCCGTACGCACGCCGAAACCGGGCAAGCGCCTGCCGCGCCCCCTCGCCGTCGCCGCTGCCCGCGCCGTCTCCTCCGTCGACGCGCGCAGCCACGACGACGCGGCCGACTGGGTGATCGCCCGCGACGCCGCCGTGCTCGCCCTTCTCTACGGTTCGGGCCTGCGCATATCCGAGGCCGTCGGCCTCAGGCAGAAGGATGCCCCGCCACCAGACGGCGACGGTCAGGTCACCGTCCTCGGCAAGGGCGCCAGGATGCGCCAGGTGCCGGTGATCCGCGCCGTCGCCCGCGCCATTGCCGAGTACCGTCGCCTCTGCCCGTGGACGCTCGGCCCGGAGGACCCGCTCTTCGTCGGGGTGAAGGGCGGGCCGCTGTCGCCGCGCATCATCCAGCTGGCCATGGAGCGGCTGCGCGGCGCGCTCGGCCTGCCGGAGACGGCGACACCCCATGCGCTGCGTCATTCCTTCGCGACGCATCTGCTCGGCCGCGGCGGCGACCTGCGCTCCATCCAGGAACTGCTCGGCCATGCCTCGCTGTCGACGACGCAGATCTATACCGAGGTCGACACCGCCGCCCTGCTGCGCGTCTACGAGAGCACGCACCCGCGAGCGTAATGGCCGTCAGCCGCTCGCCGGCCGCAAAGCCGAGCGCTCCCGGCGCGCGCGGCGGAAGCGCATGAGCAGGCGCAGGGAGCGCCCTGCCCGACCGCCGCGCAGGATGCGCAGATGCGTGAGGATGCGCCGCTTGATCGGATCGATATGGCCGTGCGCCCAGGCGAGCCAGCGGGTCCACAGGCCATAGAGCCGGACGAAGAGCGGGATCTGCATGAGTTTCGGCTTGCAGGTCTCGAAGAGGAAGGCGGTGATGCCGACGCCGACCACCTTGGCGAGGACGAGCACGCCGGCCCCGAGCACGAGATGGCCCGAGGCTATGAGGCCGAGGGCCGCCAGCTTGAAGGGAAAGAGCAGGCCCGCCGGCACGGCGAAGACCAGGAGCGTCGCATAGGGCGGCAGGCGCTGGATGCCGTCGTGGATCGCCTGTTTCAGCGCCCTGAAGGGCAGAACCTCCACCAGCCGGGCGATGAGCGGGCCGAGGCGCTCCCACAGCCAGGTCTCGACGAGGATGACGATGGCGGCGAGGACGATGAGCGGACGCAGCAGCCGATGGGTGGCAGGCTTCACCGATGTCTCCAGGCGATCGAGCAGTGGCATGCCATGGTGGCGAAAGGTCGTCTCCGGTTCATGCCGTGCGGACGAGGAAGGCGTTTCCCCGGGAGCGCAGGGGAAGGGTCTCGTAACCGATGGCAGCGAGGCGGGGCCGCACGTCCCCCTGCCAGTCGGCGGCCAGTTCGTCTTCCATGCAGATGGCCCGCGGCCAGAGAGATTCGGGTGCGGCGTCGAAGAACGCGGAGAGGACTCGATCCTCCATGCCCTCGACGTCGATCTTCAGCACGTTGATGTGCGGGAGTCCCGCCTCCCGAACGATGGTGGCGAGCGATTTCATCGGCACGACGACGCCGCCCGCCTCGTCGGCGCGGGACAGGGCCGTGTCGCCCGCATTGACCGAGAAGCGGAGCTCACCGTCCCAGTCGCCCGCCGCGCAGGCGAAGAAGGCGATGCGGCCGGCGAAGCCCGACAGTTCGGCATTGGTCCGCAGGCGCCGCATCGGATTGGGCGTTGCCTCCACGGCGACGACACGGCCGGACGGGCCGACCGACTCGGCGCCCACGAGCGTGTACTGGCCGACATTGGCGCCGAGATCGACGAAGGTGCCGCCGGCGGGCAGGTGCTGCCGGACGAAATCAAGGCTCGCCTGCTGGTAGTGCGGATCGAGCAGCAGGCCGACTTCCGCCGCATTGTCGGCAGGGTTGAGCCGGTAGCGCAGCGCGCCGCGGGCAACGTCCAGCGGGCCGGGTCGAAGACGGGTGATGAGACGCGCCAGTGGCCGGCGGAAGGCGCCGCGCCGCAGGACCGGGCTGAGAGCGCCGGACTGGCAAAGGTCGATGAGAAGGCGCTGCGCGGGCGTCGGCGCGTGGGTTCCGAAAGGGGCACAAGGACCTTGACCGGAATCCATTCGGCGGGGCTCTTCAGGACGGGGGTCGGAATCGGTCGGCCGGCTGGCGCCAATCCGAGGGCACCCGCATCCAGCCCTCGCGGAAGGCCAGGGGGTCGCGGCGCCACCGCAGCCACCAAACGACACCGACCAGGGCCAGCATCAGGACGGCGGTGATGGCCCAGCCCTGCGCTGCGTCCCAGTCGATCATCGCATCGCCCCTCAGTACACGCGGGCCTTGGGCTCGATGTACTGGATCTCGTTCGTCATCGTGTAGGTGTGGACCGGACGGTCGTCGAGCGTCACCTGCCGGGCTGCCGTGTCGGCGAAGGCCAGGGTGTGCTTCATCCACTCCTTGTCGTTGCGGTCGGGGAAGTCCTCGCGCGCATGGGCACCGCGGCTTTCCTTGCGGTTCGCAGCCGATTCCATGGTGACCACGGCCTGGGCGATCAGGTTGTCGAATTCGAGCGTCTCGATCAGGTCGGAGTTCCAGATCAGCGAGCGATCGGTGGTCTTGATGTCCGAGGAGCCGCGCCAGACGTCGGCGATGAGCTTGCGGCCCTCCTCCAGGACCTCGCCGGTGCGGAACACGGCGCAGTTCGACTGCATGACGCGCTGCATGCTGTTGCGCAGCTCGGCCGTGGCCGTCGTGCCGGAGGCATGGCGGAAGGCGTCGAGGCGCGACAGCGCCATCTCGGAGGCGTTGGCCGGCAGGTCCTCGTGCTTCTCGCCCGGGGTGACCGTCTCGGCGGCGCGCAGGCCGGCGGCGCGGCCGAAGACCACGAGGTCGATCAGCGAGTTGGAGCCGAGGCGGTTGGCGCCGTGGACGGAGACGCAGGCCGCTTCGCCAATGGCCATCAGGCCGGGCACGACTGCGTCGGGGTCGCCGTTCTTCTTGGTCAGCACCTCGCCGTGATAGTTCGTGGGGATGCCGCCCATGTTGTAGTGCACCGTCGGGATGACCGGGATTGGCTCCTTGGTGACGTCGACGCCGGCGAAGATCTTGGCGCTCTCCGAAATGCCCGGCAGGCGCTCGGCGAGGATCTTCGGGTCGAGATGGTCGAGGTGCAGGAAGATGTGGTCCTTGTTCTTGCCGACGCCGCGGCCCTCGCGGATCTCGACGGTCATCGAGCGCGAGACGACGTCGCGCGAGGCGAGGTCCTTGGCCGAGGGGGCATAGCGCTCCATGAAGCGCTCGCCCTCGGAATTGGTGAGGTAGCCGCCCTCGCCGCGCGAGCCCTCGGTGATGAGGCAGCCTGAGCCGTAGATGCCGGTGGGGTGGAACTGCACGAACTCCATGTCCTGCAAAGGCAGGCCGGCGCGCAGCACCATGGCGTACCCGCCGCCGGTGCAGGTGTGGGCGGAGGGGGCGTACAAATAGGCGCGGCCGTAGCCGCCGGTGGCCAGGATCGTCTGCCGGCCGCGGAAACGGTGGATGGTGCCGTCGTCCATCCTCAGGGCGACCACGCCGAGGCAGCGGCCGCTCTCGCTCATGATGAGGTCGATGGCGAAATATTCGATGAAGAACTCGGCATTGTTCTTCAGCGCCTGGCCATAGAGCGTGTGCAGCATGGCATGGCCGGTGCGGTCGGCGGCGGCGCAGGTGCGCTGGGCCGTGCCCTTGCCGAAATGGGTGGTCATGCCGCCGAAGGGCCGCTGGTAGATCTTGCCGCTCTCGGTGCGCGAGAAGGGCACGCCCCAGTGCTCGAGCTCATAGACGGCGGCGGGCGCGTTGCGGACGAGATACTCGATAGCGTCCTGGTCGCCGAGCCAGTCCGACCCCTTGACGGTGTCGTACATGTGCCACTGCCACTGGTCCTCGCCCATGTTGCCGAGCGAGGCGGCGACGCCGCCCTGGGCGGCCACGGTGTGGGAGCGGGTGGGGAAGACCTTGGAGATGCAGGCGGTCTTCAGACCCGCCTGGGCGCAGCCGACGACGGCGCGAAGGCCGGCGCCGCCGGCCCCCACGATGACCACGTCATAGGTGTGGTCGGTGATGTCGTAGGCACGGCCGGTGGCGGCAGGTGCGGCGGCTTCAGCCATGGGGCGAGCTCCCGGATATGACGGACGGTTCGACGGTTATACGCCGAAGGACAGCTTCAGGATCGCGAAGACCGAGCCGAGACCGATCGCGAACGAGAAAAAGGTGTTGGCGAGGATCAGCGCGACCTTCGGCCCCTCCTGGGGCACGTAGTCCTCGATGATCACCTGCATGCCGATACGCATGTGCCAGGTGGCCGAGATGACGAAGAGGATGAGGGGAATGGCTACCAGCGGCGAGCCGAGCGTCGCCTTGACGGCGGAGTAGTTGGAGCCGGCCGTGGTGATGATGAGGCCGATGACGAAGAGCGACAGCGGCAGGTTGGCGACGCCGGTGAGGCGCTGCATCCAGAAATGCTCGGTGCCGGACTTGGCCGAGCCGAGGCCGCGGACGCGGCCGAGGGGGGTGCGCATGGAGGACTTGGAATAGGACATGGACCGGGCCTTTCTCAGACGCCGCCGCGCACGGCATAGCCGACGATCCAGGTGAGGACCGTAAGGACGATGGAGCCGACCAGGTTGGCGCGCACCAGCCATTCGCGCTCTGCGGGGCCGAAGCCGCGTCCGGTGTCCCAGATGAAGTGGCGGATGCCGCCGAGCATGTGGTGATAGAGCGCCCAGGTGTAGCCGAAGAGGATCAGGCGGCCGAGGAGCGAGCCGGCAAACCCCTGGAACGTGGCGTAGGCGGAGGGGCCGGAGGCGGCGGCGATCAGCCACCAGGCCATCAGCAGCGTCCCGAAGAACAGCGCCGCGCCGGTGATGCGATGGGTGATCGACATCATCATCGTCAGCATCGGGCGGTAGATCTGGAGATGCGGCGAAAGCGGGCGCTCGCTCACGGGCTTTGAATCGGCCATCTGGGGCATTCCTCACGGCCGGCGGAAGCGCATGCTGCGGCGCCCACCGGAAATCACCGGCCTGTTTAAGGGAGCCGGCGCGCCGACGCAACGAGTCTGGAATGAGACAAAGGAGGGACGGTACGGCGGCGTGAGTGCGGCGCGGCCCAGCCGTGCGCGTCTTGCCGAGGTCGGGCAGGCCCTTTATTGCCTGAGCCCGCATGCCCAACACGCTCTCCCGCTATCAGGCGCTGGTCGATTCCGGCGAGATGTCCTTCGATGCCGCGCAGGCCGCCGTGGCCCGCCGGCTGGCGGCGCTCAACGACCGGCTGGCCGACTACCGGCTGGCGCGCCGGAAGTCCTCCGCACTCGCCTGGCTGTTCTCGCGCGGGCAGAAGCCCGAGCCCGTGCGCGGTCTCTACATCTGGGGCGACGTCGGCCGCGGCAAGACGATGCTGATGGACCTGTTCATGGAGGGCAGCCCCGTCAGGCACAAGCGGCGGGCCCATTTCCACGAGTTCATGGCCGACGTCCACGAGCGCATCCACGCCTGGCGGCAGAAGCTGAAGGCCGGCGAGGTCAAGGGCGACGACCCTATCGGGCCGGTAGCCGCCGATCTCGCCGAGGAGGCCTGGCTGCTCTGCTTCGACGAGTTTTCGGTGACCGACATCGCCGACGCGATGATCCTCGGGCGCCTGTTCAGCCGGCTCTTCGAGGAGGGCGTGGTGATCGTCGCGACCTCCAATGTGGTGCCGGACCTGCTTTACCGCGACGGCCTCAACCGGGCGCTGTTCCTGCCCTTCATCGCCCTCCTGCAGGAGCGGATGGACGTGATGAAGCTGGAATCGCGCACCGACTTCCGGCTGGAGAAGCTCTCGGGCCAGCCGATCTGGCTGACGCCGCTGGGGCCCGCCTCCGACAAGGCCATGGACCAGGCCTGGTCCCGGCTGACCGGCGGCGTCGAGGGCGACCCCGCGGTGCTCGAGGTGAAGGGGCGGCGGGTGCCGGTGCCGCGCCAGGCGCACGGGGTGGCCCGGTTCAGCTTCGCCGAGCTCTGCGAGAGGCCGCTCGGCGCCTCCGACTATCTGGCCATCGCCCACGCCTATCACACGGTGCTGCTCGACCGCATTCCGGTGATGAAAGGCCTGGAGCGGCGCAACGAGGCCAAGCGCTTCATCACCCTGATCGACGCCCTCTACGACAACCAGGTGAAGCTGGTGGCGAGCGCCGGGGACGAGCCGAACCGGCTCTACCTCTCCGACTCCGGCACGGAGGAGTTCGAGTTCCATCGCACCGCCTCCCGCCTCATCGAGATGCGCTCGGACGACTATCTCGCCCTGCCCCACGAAAGGCGGAACGAGCGCGCCGGCGACACCGGTGGTATCGTCGAGACGTGATGCGGCCGGCGGCCCCGCGCGGCCAGCGGATGGACCTGACATGGCACGAGCAAGAGCCGGAGACGACGAGACGCGCCTCGTCTGTTCGCTATCCGGAAAGCAGATCAGGCCGGGCCACGAGATCCGCCTCTCGGCGATCCGGCCGGGGGTGGCAGAGCTCATCCGCCGCGACGCCCCTGGCATCGGCCCGAGCGACGTGATCGACCGGGCGATCGTCGCCGACTATCGCAGCCGGTACGTGGAGGATCTCCTCAGGGCCGAGCGCGGCGAGATCACGGCGCTGGAGCGCGAGGTGGTCGAAAGCCTGCGCAAACAGGAGATCACCGCGGCCAATATCGAGGACCGGATCGACGAGGGCCGCACCACCGGGGAGATGCTCGCCGACAAGGTGGCCGAGTTCGGCGGCTCCTGGACCTTCATCATCGCCTTCTTCGTCCTGCTGGGCGTCTGGATGACGGCGAATGTGGCGAGCGCGATGCGCGCCTTCGACCCCTATCCCTTCATCCTGCTCAATCTCATCCTCTCCTGCATCGCCGCGGTGCAGGCGCCGATCATCATGATGAGCCAGCGCCGGCAGGAGGCGAAGGATCGCCGCCGCTCGGAGAACGACTACCGGGTCAACCTGAAGGCGGAGCTGGAGATCCGGCACCTGCACGAGAAGATCGACCACCTCCTGAACCGGCAGTGGGAACGCTTCGCCGAAATCCAGGCCATGCAGATCGAACTGCTCCAGGACCTGAGGGCGTCGCGTGGCCCGGCGTCCTGACCGGATCGGCGCCATCGCGCCGCCGACGGAGGACCGCGTCCAGGCGCGGCTGGTGGCGATCGCCGCCGATCACATCCGCCGTTTCGGCCCGGAGCGGGTGACCGTGGTGGCGGTGGCGCGCGAGGCCGGCATGAGCCACGCCAACGTCTACCGCTTTTTCGCCTCGAAGGCGGGGCTGATCGAGGCCGTTGTCGTCGCCTGGGCGCGCACGGTGGAGCTCCAGCTCGGCGACATCGCCAATGCTCCCGACCCGGCCGACGACAAGCTGGAGCGGTTCCTCAGCGCCTGGGCGCGGGCCCAGCGCGACGGGCTCGACCGCGATCCGCCGATCTACGCCACCTTCGCCACCCTCTGGCAGGCGCGCAGGGACACGATCATGGCCCATCGCGCGCGCCTGCGGGCCTTCCTCGCCTCCATCGTCGACGAGGGACTGGAGCCGGGGCCCTTCCGGGTGAAGGACGAGGAGCGGGCCGTCTCCTTCGTCGCCGACGCGATGCAGCGCTTCATCCATCCGGTGCTGGTGATGGAGACGCGCGACCTCTCCCGGGCGCAGGTGGAGCAGCGGCTGGCGGTGATGACGCGGACCATCGTCCGCACCCTCGTCGCCGGCGGCGTGTGACGCCGTCCCTCAGGGTTCACGCGTATTTCCCCGCGGGGACGAACATGGCCACTTCCGCACGGGGCCCAAGGGAGAACGCCCATGTGCAGGACGTGTGATTCGCGGCTCGACCGCAGGGCGCTGCTCGGCGCCGCGGGACTGGCGATGGCCACCGGTCTCGCGGGGGCCGGGAGGGCTCTCGCCGCCAACGGGCCCGGGAGCGGCCTCAATCCCGATCAGGCTCTTCACAGGCTGATGGAGGGCAACCGGCGCTATGTCACCGACGCGCAATCCTGCGTCGCCGACATGGCGCGGCGGCGCAACGACACCGTCGGCGGCCAGGCCCCCTGGGCCACCCTCGTGAGCTGCGCCGACAGCCGCGTTCCGCCGGAGCTCATCTTCGGCGGCCTGACCCTCGGCGAGCTCTTCGTCGTCCGCAATGCGGGCAACACCGTCGACACCGCCGCGATGGGCACGATCGAATACGGCGCGGCGGTCCTGAAGTCGCCGCTCATCGTGGTGCTCGGCCATTCCGGCTGCGGGGCGGTCGCGGCGGCCTGCGACGTGGTTGCGAAAAACGCGACCTTTCCGGGCGCCATCGGGCCGATGATCGAGCCGATCGTTCCGGCGGCGCTGGCGGCGCGCGGCCGCGGAGGCGACTTCGTCGACCATGCGGTGCGGGAGAACGTGCGGCGGACGGTGGCGAAGCTGACAGCGGCCGGTCCGATCATCGCCGAGGCGGCGAAGGCCGGGACGGTGAAGATCGTCGGCGCCCGCTACGACCTGACGACCGGTGCGGTCGACGTCTTCGCGTAAGTCCGGTCCCTGCGGGCCGGATGGCCGTCCCAGCGGCACCACAGCGGAACGGCGCCGCACAACGAAGGTTCGTGCCGCAGCTCCTGGATACAGATTACAAAAATTGACACTTGTAATCACCCGCTGTCGCGAGTTTCGCCCGAGGGCTGCCCCCCGGTCGCCCCCGGCCCAGGTCGCGCCAGCCCCTCCGGGAGGCCGGATCACGCCGAGGGATACGGCGCAACGCCTTGTTTTGCCGGGAGAACGGACCCCGGCCGGGCCACGGGCGAGCGGGGATGTGCGACTCGCCACAATCAGGTAACTTCAGAGCAAAGCATGGCTTGAAAGACCCGCGAAATTCTGGATTAGAGGGTGAGGCAGGCGGTGATACCGCTCCCGCAACACTTTCAGCGAAAGACCCTTCCATGGCGCGCAAGAAACTCGCGATGATCGGCTCGGGCCAGATCGGCGGCACCCTGGCTCTCCTGGCCGGCCTCAAGGAACTCGGCGACATCGTGATGTTCGACATCGCGGAAGGCACCGCGAAGGGCAAGGCGCTCGACATCGCCCAGGCCTCGGCGGTCGAGGGCTTCGACGCCAAGATGAGCGGCACCGGCTCCTATGAGGCCATCGAGGGCGCCGACGTCTGCATCGTCACCGCCGGCGTGCCGCGCAAGCCCGGCATGAGCCGCGACGACCTCCTCGGCATCAACCTCAAGGTGATGGAGCAGGTGGGCGCAGGCATCAAGAAATACGCCCCGAACGCCTTCGTCGTCTGCATCACCAACCCGCTCGATGCCATGGTCTGGGCGCTGCAGAAGTTCTCGGGCCTGCCGGCCGAGAAGGTGGTCGGCATGGCCGGCGTGCTCGACTCCTCGCGCTTCGAGCTCTTCCTCGCCGAGGCGACCGGCGTCTCCATCGAGGACATCCATGCCTGGACGCTCGGCGGCCACGGCGACGACATGGTGCCCATGGTGCGCCACTCGACCGTCGGCGGCGTGCCGCTGACCCAGCTCGTCAAGTCCGGCTGGCTCACCCAGGAGAAGCTGGACGCCATCGTCGAGCGCACCCGGAAGGGCGGCGGCGAGATCGTCGGCCTGCTGGGCAACGGCTCGGCCTTCTATGCCCCGGCCGCCTCCGCCATCGCCATGGCCGAGAGCTACCTGAAGGACAAGAAGCGCGTTCTGCCGTCGGCGGCCTACCTGACCGGCCAGTACGGCGTGAAGGACATGTATGTGGGCGTTCCGGTGCTCATCGGCGCCGGCGGTGTTGAGAAGATCGTGGAGTTCGAGCTCGACAAGGGCGAGCAGGAGATGTTCGCCAAGTCCGTCGCCTCGGTGAAGGGCCTGGTCGACGCCTGCAAGACCATCGCCCCCGAGCTCGCGAAGTAAGTTCTGCGCGTGGCGTCCAGCAGCCCGGCGGACGCCACGGCGTCCGTCGCACAAGCAGCCCGAAAAACCTGAGCGAGCGGCGACGGCCGCCTAAAAGAGGGTCTCAGATGAACATCCACGAATATCAGGCGAAAGCCTTGCTGAAGGAGTTCGGCGCTCCCGTCTCGAACGGCATCGCCATCTTCAAGGCCTCGGAGGCCAAGGCGGCCGCCAAGAAGCTCGGCGGCCCCCTCTGGGTCGTGAAGTCGCAGATCCATGCCGGCGGCCGCGGCAAGGGCAAGTTCCAGGAGAAGGCGGCGGGCGAGAAGGGCGGCGTGCGCCTGGCCAAGTCGATCGAGGAGGTCGAGGCCTTCGCCAAGCAGATGCTCGGCAATACCCTCGTCACGGTGCAGACCGGCCCGGCCGGCAAGCAGGTGAACCGCCTCTACATCGAGGACGGCTCGGACATCGAGAAGGAGTTCTACCTGTCGATGCTGGTCGACCGGCAGACCGGCCGCGTCGCCTTCGTCGTCTCCACCGAGGGCGGCATGGATATCGAGGCGGTCGCCCACGACACGCCCGAGAAAATCAAGACCTTCTCCGTGGATCCGGCCACCGGCTACATGGCCCATCACGGCCGCACCATCGCCAAGGCGCTCGGCCTTTCCGGCGATCTCGCCAAGCAGATCGAGGCGGTCGCGGGCATCCTCTACAAGGCCTTCGTGGCCAAGGACATGGAGATGCTCGAGGTCAACCCGCTGATCGTCACCAAGCAGGGACAGATCAAGGTCCTCGACGCCAAGGTCTCGTTCGATTCCAACTCGCTCTATCGCCAGCCCGACGTCGTCGCCCTGCGCGACCTGACGGAAGAGGACGAGAAGGAGATCGAGGCCTCCAAGTTCGACCTCGCCTATATCGCGCTCGACGGCACGATCGGCTGCATGGTCAACGGCGCCGGCCTCGCCATGGCGACGCTGGACATCATCCAGCTCTACGGCGAGAGCCCGGCCAACTTCCTCGACGTCGGCGGCGGCGCCTCGGAGGAGAAGGTCACCGCGGCCTTCAAGATCATCACCGCCGACCCGAAGGTGAAGGGCATCCTCGTCAACATCTTCGGCGGCATCATGAAGTGCGACGTCATCGCCCGCGGCGTGCTTGCCGCGGTGAAGGCGGTCGGCCTGCAGGTGCCCCTCGTCGTGCGCCTCGAGGGCACGAATGTCGAGGAAGGCAAGAAGATCATCCGCGAGTCCGGCCTCAACGTCATCCCGGCCGACGACCTGGACGATGCCGCGCAGAAGATCGTCAACGCCGTGAAGGGCGGCGGCAAGGCGCCGGCCAAGGCCCCCAAGGCCCCGGCCAAGAAGCCTGACGCGAAGAAGACCGACGGCAAGAAGGGCGGCAAGCCCGCTGCCAAGGCGGCGACGGCGGCGACCAGCGCAAAGACCTCGTCCAAGGC
>JAEZGJ010000181.1 GCA_023416965.1 Pseudomonadota bacterium
GCCCTCCCGGGAGGGCGGCGAACGGCAGGTGAGGACGCAGGTGGCCGAGGTAACCCTGGACGGTGTCAGCAAGGCCTTCGGCACCCAGAACGCGGTGTCCGGCGTGTCGTTCGACGTCGAGCCGGGCCATCTCGTGGCACTGCTCGGCCCCTCCGGCTGCGGCAAGTCGACGACGCTGCGGCTGATTGCCGGCCTCGAATCGACCACCGGCGGCGCCATCCGCATCGGCGGGCGCGACGTCACCCATGCGGCGCCGGCGGAGCGCGGCGTCTCCATGGTGTTCCAGAGCTACGCGCTCTTTCCGCACCTGACCGTGGCGCAGAACATCCTGTTCGGCCTGGAGGTGCGCAAGGTGCCGAAGGCGGAACGGGCGAAGCGGCTGGAAAAGGCCGCCGGCATCCTCGGCCTTTCCCAGCTCCTCGACCGCAAGCCCTCGCAGCTCTCCGGCGGCCAGCAGCAGCGCGTCGCGCTCGGCCGTGCCATCGTGGCGGAGACGCCGGTCTGCCTGATGGACGAGCCGCTCTCCAACCTCGACGCGCAGCTGCGCCTGGAGATGCGGCGCGAGATCCGCGGCCTGCAGCGCCGGCTCGGCGTCACGATGATCTACGTCACCCACGACCAGGTGGAGGCCATGACCATGGCCGACCGTGTGGTGCTGATGCGGGCCGGCCATGTCGAACAGCACGGCACGCCGGAGGAGCTCTACAACCGGCCGGCGACCATCTTCACGGCGCGCTTCGTCGGCACGCCGCCGATGAACGTGGTCCCCGCCACCGCCTTCGGCGCGGCGGTGGCGGCGCGGGTGCCGGCCGGGCGCGATCCCGCCTCGCTGTCGCTCGGGGTCAGGCCGGAGCATCTGCGACTGGCGGATGACGGGATTCATGCAACCGTCACATCGGTCGAATACCTCGGGGCCGACAGCCTCGTCGAAGCCCGTATCGCGGACCAGCCGCTGATCGTGCGCGTGCCCGGAAAGATCGGGCTCGGCGAGGGTCAGACCATCGGCCTCGACTGGGACAGCGATCATGAGCACTTTTTCGACACGGCGACCGGCAAACGGTTATGATGAGCCGGCATACAACAAGAATGTTCAGGGAGATCACGCCATGTCCAACCGCATCGACCGCCGCACGCTGCTGAAGGCCGGCAGCGCGCTCGCCGCCGCGCCCATCGGCGGCTCCTTCCTCGCCGCCCCGGCTCTCGCGCAGGGCAAGGTCGAGGTCTCGTTCTTCTATCCGGTGGCCGTCGGCGGCCCGATCACCCGGCTGATCGACGCCTATGCGGCCGATTTCGGCAAGGAGAACGCGGGCATCACGGTGAAGCCGATCTATGCCGGCACCTACCAGGAGACCATCGTCAAGGCGATCACCGCGCACAAGAGCGGCACGCCGCCTGTAACCTCGGTGCTGCTGTCGACCGACATGTTCACGCTGATCGACGAGGATGCCATCGTCCCCTTCGACGACTTCATCAAGTCGGACGCCGACAAGGCGTGGCTCGCCAGCTTCTTCCCCGGCTTCATGGAAAACAGTCAGACCGGCGGCAAGACCTGGGGCATTCCGTTCCAGCGCTCGACCATCGTGCTCTACTGGAACAAGGAGCTGTTCAAGGAGGCCGGTCTCGACCCCGAGAAGCCGCCGCAGACCTGGGCCGAGCAGGTCGCCTTCGCCGAGAAGCTGACCAAGCGCGACGGCGCCAACACCACCCAGTGGGGCCTGCAGATCCCCTCCTCCGGCTTCCCCTACTGGCTGTTCCAGGCTCTCGCCATCCAGGCGGACGCCGTGCTCATGAACAAGGAAGGCACCCGCACCGCCTATGACGCACCCGGCGTCATCGAAGCGCTGCAGTACTGGGTCGACCTCTCCCGCAAGCACAAGGTGCACCCGACCGGCATCGTCGAGTGGGGCACCACGCCGCGCGACTTCTTCGAGAGGAAGTGCGCGATGATGTGGACCACCACGGGCAACCTCACCAATGTCCGCACCAACGCCAAGTTCCCCTTCGGCGTCGGCATGCTGGCGGCGGGCAAGCGGCGGGGCAGCCCCACCGGCGGCGGCAACTTCTACCTGTCGAAGAAGGCCTCGCGCGCCGAGCAGGAGGCCGCCTTCAAGTTCATCCAGTGGATCACCACGCCTGAGCGCGCGGCCCAGTGGGGCATCGACACCGGCTATGTCGCCGTGCGCAAGGATTCCTGGGACACGCCGTTGATGAAGGAGTACGTCGCCGGCTTCCCGGCCGCGGCCGTCGCCCGCGACCAGCTCCAGTATGCGGTCGCCGAGCTCTCGACCCACGAGAACCAGCGCGTCACCAAGGCCCTCAACGACGGCCTGCAGGCGGCCCTCAACGGCACCAAGACGCCGGAAGCCGCCATGAAGGACTCGCAGGCCGAAGCCGAGCGGATCCTGCGCTCCTATCGCTGATGCCCTGCCGGGCGGTCGCGCGAAGCGGCCGCCCGCCAACCCCGCCGTGAGCCGCTTGCAATACCGCACCCAGACCCGCACCTGGATCCACGCCTGGCTGATGCTGGGGCCCTCGCTCGCCCTGCTCATCCTGTTCACCCACTGGCCGGCGGTGAACACGCTCATCGACAGCGTCTATTCGACGCCGCGGCCGCGCCGGCCCTCGCGCTTCGTCGGGCCGGCGAACTTCGAACAGATGATGGCCGACCCCATCTTCTGGCAGGCCATGTGGAACAATCTGTGGTTCGCGCTCGGCACGATCCCGACCTCCATCGCCCTCGCCCTCCTGATGGCGGTGTGGGTCAACGACCGGATCGCGGGTCGGACGCTGGTGCGCATGGCCTATTTCACGCCGACCGTGCTGCCGATGATCGCGGTGGCCAATATCTGGCTGTTCTTCTACACGCCGCAATACGGACTGCTGGCGCAGATCCTCGGCGCCTTCGGCATCACCGGCCCGAACTGGCTCGGCTCCAACGAGACCGCCCTCTTCGCCGTCACGGTCGTGGCGGTGTGGAAGGAAGCCGGCTTCTTCATGATCTTCTACCTCGCCGCGCTGCAGACCATCTCGCCGAGCCTTGCCGAAGCCGCGGCGCTGGAGGGGGCCTCGCGCTGGACCTATTTCCGGCGAATCCAGTTCCCGCTGCTGATGCCGACGACGCTCTTCGTTCTGGTCAACGCCGTCATCGGGGCCTTCCGCACCATCGACCACATCTTCGTCATGACCCGCGGCGGGCCGGACAACGCCACGGCGCTGCTGCTCTTCTACATCTACCAGGTCGGCTTTTCCTTCTGGGACACGGGCTATGCGGCGGCGCTGACCGTCGTCCTGCTCGCCCTGCTCGGCCTGCTCGCGCTCATCCAGTACGGCGTGCTCGAACGCCGCGTGCACTACCGGTGAGGGCGGCATGAGCGAGGTCTATGCACCGCGGGGCTGGGGCAAGGTGGCCGAGACGACGGGCGCCTGGCTGCTGGCGCTCGTCTGGATCGCGCCGCTCGCCTATGCGGTTTGGACGGCCTTCCACCCGTCGGAGTTCTCCACCCGCTTCGAGCCCTTCGCGCCGCTCACCCTCGACAATTTCAAGCGGGCGTGGGAGGCGGCGCCCTTCGCGCGCTATTTCCTCAACACCTTCCTGCTGGTGACAGGCGTGCTCGCCTGCCAGCTGGTGCTCTGCACGCTCGCCGCCTTCGCCTTCGCCCGCTACGAGTTTCCCGGCGCGACGGTGGTGTTCGCCCTGGTCCTCGCCCAGCTCATGATCATGCCGGACGTGCTGATCGTCGAGAACTACAAGACCATGAGCCGCCTCGGCGTGCTGGATTCAATTCCCGCCATCGGCCTGCCCTATGTCGCCTCGGCCTTCGGCATCTTCCTCTTGCGGCAGACCTTCAAGATGGTGCCGAAGGAACTGGACGACGCGGCCCGCGTCGAGGGCGCGAGCCCGATGCAGGTGCTCTGGCGGGTCTATGTCCCGCTGGGACGGCCGGTCTACATCGCCTACGGACTCGTCTCGGTCAGCTACCACTGGAACAACTTCCTCTGGCCGCTCATCGTCACCAATTCGGTGGAATCGCGGCCGCTCACCGTCGGCCTGCAGGTCTTCTCCTCCACCGACCAGGGCATCGACTGGGCCATCATCTGCGCCGCGACGCTGATGACCTCGGCGCCGCTCCTCATCGGCTTCCTCCTGTTCCAGCGCCAGTTCGTGCAGAGCTTCATGCGCGCCGGCATCAAATAGGGCCGACACAAACCGACACGATCCGTCGAAAGCCCCGAAACAGGGGCCCCGCATCCTCCGGCCATCGTCACCAGCCAGGGGTTGCCCATGCCTGCCGTCCAAGACCGTCCTTCCACCGCCGCGCCGCGCGGCCGCGACCTCACCGCTCCGCTCAGGGCACCGCTGTTCTGGGCCTTCGTCGCCACCCTCGCCGCCGTCGTGATCGCCACGTCCATGGTGGTCGCCGAGGCGGCCCAGCCGGGCTCGCAGCGGGCCCAGGCGCGCGAAGCCTGCGGCGGCGACGTGCAGCGCCTCTGCCAGGGCGTCACCCCCGGCGGCGGACGCCTCGTCCAGTGCCTCAGGGCGCGCGAAGCCGATCTCAGCGCCACCTGCCGCGGCTTCATCGCCTCCCGCCGCTGATCCCGCCCGAGATCCCGACGGCCGCGCAGCATGCTCTCCCCGAGATGCCGCGACCCGAGGGACCCCGCGACCGGACGGCCCCCTGGAGGTCCGCCCCCTCAGGACATTCCGTCCGCGTCGCGGGCCAGCGGCACCGTGAATTTGAGCCGCGCCCCGCCTGTCGGGGCATCGCCCACCCGCACCGATCCGCCGAGATCGTCGGCCACCTTCCGCACGATGGCGAGGCCGAGGCCGGCGCCGCCGGACTCGCGGTTGCGCGAGGTCTCGAGACGCAGGAAGGGCTCGAAGACGCGCTCGCGGTCGGCGGGCGGGATGCCCGGCCCGTCGTCGTCGACGATGATGGTGGCCGAGCCGTCCCGCGTCGCGATCCTCACCCAGGCCCGGGACGCGTAGCGCATGGCATTGGACAGGAGGTTGATGACGGCGCGGCGGAGCGCCAGGGCGTCGCCCGCCACCGTCACGTCGTCGCCGGTCTCCACCTCGAAATGCACGGTGCGCCCGGCTGAGGTCAGGCTCTGGCACTCCTCCCCCACCAGCGCGACCAGATCGACCAGCGCCACGTCGCGCGCCGGCGGCACCGGCCGGGCGAGCTCCATCGTGTTCTCCAGCAGCGCCTCCATGGAGCCGAGATCGGCGAGGGCGGCGTCGCGGGCGGGGGCCGGCGGCAG
Organism: Pseudomonadota bacterium; assembly: GCA_023416965.1. Lineage (GTDB taxonomy): Bacteria > Pseudomonadota > Alphaproteobacteria > Rhizobiales > Phreatobacteraceae > Phreatobacter. The sequence goes on from JAEZGJ010000181.1 coordinate 5,263, forward strand.
CGCCTCGATCCGCAGGCGCAGACGGGCCGCCACCGTTCTGAGGTCGTGCGACATGGCGCCGTACATGAAGGCGCGCGACTGGACGAGGGAGGCGATGCGCTCCTGCATGGCGTTGAAGGCGCCGGCGAGCCTCCTGAGATCCGGCGCGCCGCGCGGCGTCACCTTCTGCGGCTTCACCGTCGCGGCAAAGGATTCCGCCGCGGTGACGATCTCGCCCACCGGCCTCACCTCGCGCCAGACGAGCATCAGCCCCGCCGCCGCGATGACGAAGCCGAGCCAGCCGGCGGCGATGCCGACCGGCAGGCCGAAGAGCCGGCGCGGAACGCGGCCGCGGCCGCGCACCAGCAGGTGGTCGCCGTCCTTCAGCAGCACGGCGATGGAGAAGGGCCTCAGGCCATAGAACCAGCGCGCGCCGAGCCGCGCCCAGGGCCTGAGGTTCTGGTCGTGGGCGACGATGCTGACCTGACGGCCGGCGAGAGCCGGTTCGAAGCGCTGGAGGATAGCGGTGGCCTGGGGCGAGAGCACCGTCTCCGGGCGAGGTGCCTCGGAGGTGATGGTGATCTGCGTGTCCGGGCCCTCCACCGCCCGCTCGATCGTGTCGCGGAACTGCGGCGAGGTCTCGATGAGGGTGACGATGGCCGCGACCTGGGCGGGCAGCGGAAAGCGCGAATCGACGTCTTCCGGCGCGGTCATGTTGATGATCGCCAGGGCGACGAGCTGGAAGGCGACGAGGCTCGCGGCGAGGACGAAGAGGATGCGCGCGGCAAAGCCGAGGCGGAACATGGCGCCTCCCCGGCCTCAGGCGTCCTGGACGGGGGACGCGAACATGTAGCCGCCGTTGCGCACGGTCTTGACCAGGTGCGGCGGCGCGCCGGCCTCGGTGAGCTTGCGCCGCAGCCGGCTGACGACGATGTCCACGGCCCGGTCGAAGGCTGCCGCCGGATCAGCCCGCGTGAGGTCCATGATCTGGTCGCGCGACAGGACGCGGAAGGGCCGGGTGGCGAGGCAGGCGAGCACGTCGAACTCGCCGGTGGTGAGGTCCACCAGAACCCCTGCGGGCGAGACGACGCTGCGGGCGCCGAGGTCGAGGATCCAGCCCTGGAAGGCGACGCGGCTGTCGCCGTCGGAGACGCGGCTGCCGCGGCGCAGGATGGCGCGGATGCGGGCGACCAGTTCGCGGCTGGAAAAGGGCTTGGTGACGTAGTCGTCGGCGCCGAATTCGAGGCCGAGGATGCGGTCGACCTCGTCGCCGCGGGCGGTGAGCATGAGGATCGGGAAGGGATGGCGGTCGCGCAGGCGGCGGCAGATCGACAGCCCGTCCTCGCCGGGCAGCATGACGTCGAGGATGACCAGATCGGGCTGGAAGCGGGTCAGTTCGCGATCGAGGGCGACGCCGTTCTCGGCGGTCGCCACCATGAAGCCGGCGGCCGTCAGATGGTCGCAGAGGAGTTCGCGCAGGGCGCGGTCGTCCTCCACCACCAGGATGGCGCGCTGGTGGGCGGGAGGGGCGGCGGTGGTGGCGGTGCTCGGCTGCATCGGATCGTCTCGATGGCGCCGAGGATGCGGGCCGCCGCGCGCCGCCGCAAGGGCCGGAGGCCCGGTGAAAAAAACCGAAACAAAGCGAAGCCGCGCGAGACGGCGGCGGAATGGCGGCGCCACTGGGCCATGGCGTGATGGGGCCATCGCAACCGCGTCATGGAGACGACCATGCCCCTCAGCCCCACCGCCGGCCGCAGCCTCGGCGCCGCCGCCCTCGCCCTCACCGCTTGCCTGCTGGCACCCGGCTCCAGCGCCCGGGCCCAGACGGTCATCATCGGCCGCCCCTACTACCGCCCGCCGGTCGTGGTCGTCCGGCCGCCCGTGGTGGTCGCGCCCTATCGCCCCGTCTATGTCGCGCCGCCCTATCGCCGCGTCTATGTCGCGCCCCGGCCGGTCTATCGCGGCCCGATCTATGGCCCGCGCCCCTACGCGGTCGCCCGCTACCACGGCCCGCGCTGCAGCGGCGTCGTCGTGCGAGGCCCCTATCGCGGCGGCGCCGCGGTGCGCTGCTGATCCCGCGCCGAACCGAGGACCGATCATGTTCCAGTCCCTGCGTCTCGCGGCCGCCGTGGTGGCCGTCCTCAGTGCCCCCGCCATCGGGGCGGACGTCGCGCGCATCGCCCCGCCGTTGCCGCCCATCCAGCAATCGCCACCGCCTGTCTGGGTCTGGACCGGCTTCTACGGCGGCGCCAATGTCGGCTACGGCTGGGAGAACGCCTCTTCTCCCACCTTCTCCGGCTCCTCGTCGCTCATTCCCGTGCTGCAGGGCATGGCGACCGACGGTCTGCGCTACGAGGGCCAGGGCGCGCTCGGCGGCATCCAGATCGGCTACAACCACCTGGTCTGGCCGCGGGTCGTGGTGGGCGTGGAAACGGATATCCAGCTCGCCGGCATCCGCCGCTCCGGCCAGGCGACGAACGTGCTCGGCACGGGCGTGGCCGGCGACTTCTCCCGCTCCACCGATTGGCTCGGCACGCTGCGCCTGAGGGCCGGCTTCCTCGCCACGGAGCGCGTGCTGGTCTATGCCACTGGCGGTCTCGCCTATGGCGGCGCGCGGTTCGCGGCGAACGCGACCGACGGGCTCGGCCAAACCGTCTCCGTCTCGCGGTCGGAGACGCGGTTCGGCTACACGCTGGGCGCCGGCACCGAGGTGCTGCTGACGCGCACCATCTCGGTGAAGGCGGAATACCTCTTCTACGATCTCGGCAAGGTGCGGGCGACCGCCGCCGACTTCATCCCCGGCACGCCGTCGGACGCGGCGGCGGAAATCCGCGCCAATGGCCATGTCCTGAGGACCGGCCTCAACTACCGGTTCTGACGCACGACAGTCGAGCCGGGCGGAGAGATTGACTCCGCCCGGCCGGCGGCCGTAGCTGACCAGCATGTGGCTTTTTCGTGGCGATCGGTTCCGGGCGGCGCGCAGCATCCTCGCTGCGACGCTGGTCTATGTGATCGCCGCCACCGGCCTGCTCGGCTCCGTGGCGAGGGCCGCGGGTGGCCTCGATTCCTCCGGTTTCGTCGTCATCTGCACCGTGGACGGCCAGGCCATCGGCCATGACGGCACCCAGCCGGCGACCAAGGCCTCGGCCGCCCATCATTGCGGCCTTTGCAACGTCACCGCCTGGGACGCTTCGCGCATGCCGCCGCTCGCCGGCGCCGCCGTCGAGCCGCCGGTCGCGCCGCGCATCCCCGGGCGCAGCTACGATCCCGTCCTGCCGGCCCACGCCTTCGAGGGCTGGCTCGGCACGCGCTCCCCGAGAGCCCCGCCCGTCTTCGCCTGATCACGACCCTGTTGCCCGGCACGCGCCCCTGAAGGGACGCTGCCTGTCGTCATCTCGCGCTCCAAGACATCCGTCATGACCCGTCTCCACCTGCCGCGCGCGGGGCTCATCGCCCTTGCCGCCGCATCGCCGCTCGCCATCGCCACGGCGATCGCCCAGACCACAGAACTGCCGACCATCACCATCGAGGGCCAGGCGCCCGCCGGCTCCGGCGGAACCCTGACCTCGCCCTCGGTCGCCGAGCAGCGCCGCGCGGTGAACAGCACGGCCGGCTCGGTCTCCCATATCGACGCCGAGACCACCCGCAACACCTATGCGACCAACCTGCGCGACCTGCTGCAGGATACGCCCGGCATCCTCGTGCAGAACCGCTACAGCCAGGAGGTCAGGCTCTCCATCCGCGGCTCGGGCCTCGCCCGCGCCTTCCACACCCGCGGCATCGAGATCCTGCAGGACGGGGTGCCGACCAATCTCGCCGACGGCTCCGGCGACTTCTACCAGATCGACCCGCTGGCGCTGCGCGCCATCGAGGTGTTCCGCGGCGGCAACGCCCTTCCCTTCGGCTCCTCGACGCTGGGCGGCGCCATCAATTTCGTGACGCCGACCGCCCACACGGCGACGGCGCCCAACGTCTTCAGCCTGGAGGCCGGCTCCTTCGGCACGATCCGCGGCCACGGATCGATGTCGCGGGTGATGGGAGACTGGGACTTCCACGCCTCCGGCTCGGTGAGCCACTCCGACGGCTGGCGCGCCCACGAGCAGCAGACCCTCGGCCATTTCAACGCCAATGTCGGCCGGCGCATCTCCGAGCGCGTCGAGACCCGCTTCTATGTCGGCGCCTATTATACCGACGTGAAGCTGCCGGGCTCGCTCACCTACGGGCAGGCGATGGGCAACCCCCGGCAGGCGGCCGCCTCGGCCGTTTCGGGTGACCAGGCGCGCAACACCTATGTCCAGCGCTTCGCCAACGTCACCTCCATCAAGCTCGACATCGGCCAGCTCGACATCACCTCCTGGGCGATCCACAAGCACCTGAACCACCCGATCTACCAGGTGCTGGACCAGGACGGCTGGACCTACGGCATCTCGCCGCGCTTCACCGGCTCGTTCAGCCTCGGCGGCCACCGCAACGACATCGTGGTCGGTGCCCGGATCTTCGCCGGCACCAACCAGGCGCTGCAATATCTCAATGCCGGCAATGCCGTGCGCGGCGCCCAGACGGTGGACGCCCGCCAGAACGCCTCCAACTACGAGGCCTGGTTCGAGAACCGCTTCTTCGTGCTGCCGCAACTGGCGCTGACCGCCGGGCTCAAGGGGTATGTGGCGAAGCGCGACTTCTCCGGCACGCTGAACATGAATACGGCGCCGGTCGCCGTGGACACCGGCGCCACCTATTCGGGGGTGAACCCGCGCGTCGGCCTGTTGTGGGAGCCGGTCCGCGACGTGCAGATCTTCGCCAACGTGACGCGCTCCTCCGACGTGCCGGATTTCTCCGACCTGACGCAGACGACGTCGACCACCACGGCCTTCGTGCCGCTGAAGGCGCAGACCGGAACCACCGTCGAGCTCGGAACCCGCGGGCGCTTCGGGGTCTTCTCCTGGGAGGCCACCGCCTGGCGGGCCGAACTGAGGAACCAGATGCTGCAGTTCAACACCGGGCCTGGCATCCCCGCCTCGACCTTCAACGCCGAACGCACCCGGCTGCAGGGCGTCGAACTCGCAGCAAGCGTCGACCTTGCCCGCAACCTCACCGGCGACGGCGACCGGCTGACCCTCAAGCAGGTCTGGACCTGGTCCGACTTCCGCTTCGTGAACGACGCCAGCTACGGCAACAACCGCCTGCCGCTGACGCCCGAACACGTGCTGCGGACATCGCTGACCTATGCCCATCCCGCGGGGTTCTCGGTCACCCCGTCGGTCGACATCGTGCCAGAGGGCGCCTTCGTCGACTATGCGAACACGTTCCGGGTGCCGGGCTATGCGCTGTTCAACATCAGCGCCAGCGCCAGGCTGCCGAACGGCGGCGAGGCCTTCGTCGACATCCGCAACATCGCAGACAAGCGCACCGTTTCCGACTTCGCACCGGTCGTCCTCTACAATGCGGCGACCACCTCGACCTTCTATCCGGCGACGGGCCGCAGCCTCTATGGCGGCGTGCGCGTGAAGTTCTGATGTTATGATATTACAGACCGGCCTGGTCGAGGATCCGGCCGGACATGCCCCTTGCGAGACCCCGAAGCCCATGCTGCTCGACAGCGTCATCCGCGAGAGACGTCGCGACCCGCCGGACGGCGGGGCGTCGCCGGTCGCGCCGGTGCGCCTGCCGCCGGACGGCGGCGTTGAGGCAGCGGTGCCGCCGCTCACGCTCGTTCCGGAGAAGCCGGCGCCCGTCCCGCGGGAGGGGAGCCGCTGGCTCTCGCCGGCCACGGGTATCGGTTCGGTCCTGCTGCACGGGACGGCGCTCGCCGCCTTCCTCGCCCTCGCCACGCCGAAGCTGCCCCAACTCGACCTGCCGTCGGTGGAGGTCGAACTGGTCGAGCCCGACGCCGAACCGCCGGCAGCGGCGGCGGCCCCCGCGGTTCCTGCCGAGACGCCCCCGACAGCCGAGATTCCCCTGCCGGCGCTCGAGGACATGCCGCTGCCGGCGGAGCTGACGCCGCAGGTGACCGAGGCAAAGCCGCCGCCCGTCGAGCTGTCGCCGCCCGACACCACGGCTCCGCCCCTTCCCGCCGAACTGACCCCGCCGGAACAGCCGGCCGTCGATCCGGCGACCGTCACCATCGATCCGCCGCCGGTCGCGGAGCTTCCCCTGCCCGCCGAACTGACGCCGCCTCCGCGGCGGGAGGAGACGCCGCGGGTGGGGCC
>JAEZGJ010000106.1 GCA_023416965.1 Pseudomonadota bacterium
GGCGCGCTGGCGGCGGGCGGCGGCGGCTAAGCGGCGGTGGGCCGCCGCGCCGGCGGGTGCCCTGTCGAGCTGGGCGATGCGGGCGCGAATCTGAGCGCAGACGGCCTGGGCCTCGGCCGGCCGCGCGGCGTCGACGACGAGGGCCAGGGCCATCGCCGCGAAAGCCAGCATCACCGCCCGTTTCGTGCCCGAAGCAACCTGCACGCATCCCCCTTGGTCGGTTGTCCCGCGTCCCGATCGAAGCCGCGATCAAGCACACGAAACTATTTCAATTTCGTGGTCGTCGCCAGAACGCGCGGGGGACGCAGTCCAGCCAACGCCGCGCCGCCATTGCCGAGCACCGCGCCTTGCGTCCAAATGGCGCGTCCCGCCGATGCCGCGAGTTCCCGCCGATGACCGCCGTCTTCCACCGGAGCCTTGCCCACCACTATCCCGTCGCCGTGTCGGGCGAGGGCATCGTCATCCGCGATTCGGAGGGGCGCGCCTATATCGACGCCTCCGGCGGGGCGGCCGTCTCCTGCCTCGGCCATTCCCATCCCGACGTGCTGGCCGCCATGCACGCCCAGCTCGACAGCCTCGCCTATGCCCATACGAGTTTCTTCACCACGGCCGTGGCGGAGGAGCTGGCGGAAGCCCTCGTGGCCGACGCTCCGGCCGGCATCAGCCACGTCTATTTCCTCTCCGGCGGCTCGGAGGCCATCGAGACGGCGCTGAAGCTGGCGCGGCAATATTTCCTCGAAATCGGCGAGCCGCAGCGCCGCCACATCATCGGCCGGCGGCAGAGCTATCACGGCAACACGCTGGGCGCGCTGGCGGTCGGCCACAATGCGGCGCGGCGGGTGCAATATGCCCCGCTCCTCATCGAGACCCGCCACGTCTCGCCCACCTACGACTATCGCCACCGCGCTGCCGGCGAGACGCCGGAGGCCTATGGCGAGCGGCTGGCAGCCGAGCTCTCGGCCGAGATCGAGCGGCTCGGGCCGGACAGCGTCATCGCCTTCATCGCCGAGACCGTGGGCGGGGCGACCTGCGGCGCCATCCCGGCGCCGCCCGGCTATTTTCGCGCGGTGCGCGAGATCTGCGACCGCCACGGCATCCTGCTCATCCTCGACGAGGTGATGTGCGGCATGGGCCGCACCGGTACGCTGCACGCCTGCGAGCAGGAGGGTGTCGCGCCCGACCTGATGACCATCGCCAAGGGTCTTGGCGGGGGCTTCGCCCCCATCGGCGCGGTGCTGGTGGCGGACAGGGTGTTCCAGGCCTTCGACCGCGGCTCGAAGCTGTTCCAGCACGGCCATACCTATCTCGGCCATGCGCTGGCCTGCGCCGCGGGCCTGGCGGTGCAGAAGGTGATCAGGCGCGACGATCTCCTCGCCAATGTGCGGGCCCAGGGCGCGCATCTGACGCGCCGCCTGACCGAGCGCTTCGGCAACCACCACCATGTCGGCGACATCCGCGGCCGCGGCCTGTTCCAGGCGATCGAGCTCGTTGCCGACCGCGGCACGAAGGAGACCTTCGACCCCGCCCTGAAACTGCATGTCCGCATCAAGGCCGAGGCCATGGCGCGCGGCCTGATGGTCTATCCCTCCGGCGGCACAGCCGACGGCACCCGTGGCGACCACGTGCTGCTCGCGCCGCCCTTCATCGCCACCGCCGGCGACATCGACACCATCGTCGAACGGCTCGGCGAGGCGGTGGACGCCGCCATCGCCGCGGCGGCGTGAACCCCCGGCGGCACGCGGAGCGAGGCCCGCCGGGCATTCCACCGTTTCCGCCATCTCGATTCTTGACACCGTGCGGGGGGAGCCGCTAGGAACGCGGCTCTTCGCCACTCGATGGCGCGGGCGCGTAGCTCAGCGGGAGAGCACTCCCTTCACACGGGAGGGGTCACAGGTTCAATCCCTGTCGCGCCCACCATCCGGTTCTCCGGTGACCGGCCTGCAGCCCACCCATCCCATGCCTCCTGCGCCGAACGGCGCGCCTGCGCGCGCCGTCGCAAGGGGCCCTTAGCCCTCAGACCCGCGAGCTCGGCCGGTAGAAGGGCTCGTGCCGGGAGGGATCGATATAGTCGGCATAGAAGCGCCGGACATGCGGCAGCAGGGCCTTGGAGAGGTGCCGGCGCTCCACCTCGTCATGCGACAGGGCCTTTGCCAGGTCGTCGTGGAGGGCCTTGAGGGCGGCGTCCCTGTCGACGCGGGTGAAGCGGCCGTCCTGATAGAGGATCTCGCCCTCGCACATCACCGCCTTCACCCCCTGGGCCTTGGCGCGCTGGATGAAGGCGTCGAGCACCGGGGTCTCCGCGTCGAGATAGGGATAGGCGATGGCCTTCCAGTCGTGCAGCGACAGGTCGGCGGCCTTGCCGACCTCCAGGCTGCCGATGCCGGTGCCGTAGGGCGTCGTCTTCGCGCCGCCGGTGGTCGCCATGCGCAGCACCTGCGCCATGGTGGGCACGTCGGCCTCCACCATGCCGGGCACGCGGTGGGCGCGGAGCACGAGCCTGAGTTCCTGCAGCATGTCGCGGTCGTCGTTGATGCCGGCCTCGTCGAGACCGATGGCCGTGTTCATGCCCTTGGCCTCGAAGACGTTGAGGGCGGCGACGCCCGAGCGCAGGCGGAAGTTGGACGAGCAGTTGTGACAGACGCAGCCGCCGGCGCCCGCCAGGCGGTCGATGTCGCTCTCGTTGAGCCAGACGCCGTGGCCGAGGGTGAGGCGCTCGTTCACCATGTCGAAGCGGTCGATATATTCGAGCGCGGTGCACTCGCCGCGCCGCCAGGCATATTCCTTCTGGTAGGCGGTCTCGAGCAGGTGCATGTGCATCGGCACGTCGAACTTATTCGAGGTCTCCGAGAGCCGCGTCAGCGCCGCGTCCGAGCACCAGTGGAGATTGGCGGGCGCGAGCTGGATCTTCACGCGGCTCTTGTTCTGGTGCTTGCGGTAGAGGCTCTCGAACAGGCCCATGACCTCGTCGAGACCGGCCTTGAAGCGGTCGAAATAGCGCTTCATCGGGTCGCGCAGCTCGGGCGGCAGGCTGGCGACGAGATCGGCATCGGCCTGATAGACGAGGCGGTTCTGGTCGCGCACCGCGTAGCAGTAGGACACCCGCATGCCGATGTCCTCGTAGGCGCGGATGACGTCGGAGCTCTTGGCCTCCACCTCCTCCAGCGTGCCGGGCATCCAGCCGTGGATGTGCTGCACCGTGGTGATGCCTGAGCCGATCATCTCGAAGGCGGAATAGAGCGTGTCGAGATAGAGGTTGAGGTTGCGGATCACCAGGCGGGTGATGAACCACAGTTCCAGCGGCATGTCGGGCGAGCCGAGCTGGACCGGCGTCAGGCCGACATGGTGGTGGCCGTTGACGAAGCCGGGCAGCACGATTTCCTCGCCGCTCCCGATCACCGGCACGGAAGGATGGCGGGCGTGGAGATCGGCATAGGTGCCGATGGCGGTGATGACCCCGTCCTCCTGCAGGACGGCGCCGTCGTCGATCTGGTTCCAGTTGAAGCGGTCGACGACGCCGGTGATCAGCGTGCGGCTGCGGACGAGGGACGTGGCCATGGGCGTGTTCCGGAATGGAGATGGGAGAGAGGGGCGCGCGGCGGAGCCGCCGCGCATGGCGTCAGGCGGCCGGGACGAGGCCTTCCTGCTCGGCGAAGGCGCGGTCCACCTCGTCGCGCAGCAGGTCGGTCAGGTGGATGCGCAGGGCCTCGCTCTCGCGGGAGAAGAGGTTGCGCGGCCGCGGCAGCGGATTGGTGACGATCGTCTTGATCCGGCCGGGACGGGCGGTGAAGACGACGATGCGGTCCGACAGCGCCACCGCCTCGTCGATGGAATGGGTGACGAAGAGCACGGAGGCGCCGCTGTCGCGCCAGACGTCGAGCAGGAAGTCCTGCATCTTCTGGCGCGTCTGGACGTCGAGGGCGGCGAAGGGCTCGTCCATCAGCAGGACCTTGGGACGCATGGACAGGGCCCGCGCCACCGCCACGCGCTGGCGCATGCCCCCCGAGAGTTCGTCCGGCCGCTTGTTGATGGCCTCGGCGAGGCCGACGCGCTGGAGCGCATCCGCCGCGATGGCCTTGCGCTCGGTCTCCGGCACGCCGCGGATGGCATGGCCGAAGGTGACGTTCTGCCAGACGTTCAGCCAGGGAAAGAGCGAGGTCTCCTGGAAGATGAGGCTGCGCTCGGGCGACGGCGTCTCGACCCGGTCGCGGAACGACCAGATCTCCCCCGCCGTGGCCGGCTCCAGCCCGGCGATCAGGTAGAGCAGCGTGGACTTGCCGCAGCCCGAGGGCCCGAGGAAGACCACGAACTCGCCGGGACTGATGTCGAGGTCGATGTCGCGCAACGCCTCGTGGGCGCGGCGGGTGCCCGCGGCCCAGATCTTCGACACGTTGCGGCAGACCACGCTGTCCTTCGACGAATAGGCTTTGGAGGTCTCAGAGGCCACGCAGAACTCCCGTCGTTTCAGGCACCCAGTAGAGGATCCGCTTCTGGACCATGCGCAGGATCCAGTCCGAGGCAAAGCCGAGGAAGCCGATCAGGGCGATGCAGAAGAAGACCAGCGAGGGGTTGAAGGTGTTGCGTGCCAGCATGATCACCTGCCCGAGCCCGTAGCCGACGCCGGTGGTCTCGGCGATGAGCACCACCATCCAGGCGCCGAACAGGTTGAGCCTGAGCACCATCAGCAGGCCCGGCAGGATGGCCGGCACGATGACGCGCCAATAGATCTGCCGCTTCGTCGCCCCCATGGTGCGGGCGACGTTGATGAGGTTGCGGTTCACTCCGTCGATCTGCGCCACCGTGCCCAGCACCATGTGGAAGAACAGGGCGATGACGACCATGAAGATGGCCGGCGCGTTGCCGATGCCGAAGATGAAGATGGCGACCGGCAGCCAGGCGATGGGCGAGACCGGGGACAAGAGGGTGATGGTCGGCAGCGTCAGCTTCTCGAAGAGGTGGAAATAGCGAATCAGCACGCCGACCGTAACCGCCAGCACAGAGGCGATGAGGAGCCCGGAGAAGACCCGCCCCATCGTGGCGCCGACGGTGATGAACAGGGCCTGGCGGGGCGTCGGGCCGTCGGCCGGATTGAGGCCGATGGACCAGCGCGTGGCCGTGTTGAAGAACTTGGCCTGGTCGGCGAAGGCGCCGAGGAAGACGTGGGGCGGCGGCAGCAGCTTGGGATCGGCGAGGCCCGCGGCCCAGAGCAGTTCCCATATGCCGGCGAAAAGCCCGACCGAGACGAGCGTCCAGCCGATCCGCGGGGCGGCTTCGGCCAGCTTCTCCCTCAGGCGCGTGCTCCAGGTCTCCGCCGTCCCGCTGGGAACGGCGGAAGCCTTGTGAGCCGGCGGCGCGTGATCGGCGATGGCGGCGTCCGTCATGTCCCGCCTCAGGCCGACTTGTATTTCAGCTTGGCGTAGAGATCGGCGTTCTCCGCGATGACCTGTTCGAGCAGGGTCCAGTCGATGGCGTCGCGGGTCGGCTTCTTCTTGATGTAGCCCATCTCCACCAGGCTGTCGGTGCGCTCCAGGATGAACTGGGTCTGCGAGCGGGCATCGACCACCGCGGGCTGCTTGCCCATGGCCAGGACGGCGTTCTCCATCGAAGTCTTGTAATAGGTCCCGACCAGCTTGTTCAGCGTCTCCTGCTGCTGGCTCTCGGCCATGGCCTGAGCCTGCATCATCGCCTTGATGATGGCCTTGAGGCCCTTGGGGTTCTCGGCGATGAGGCTCGAGCGGGCCGCGAGCACACAGTCCGTATAGGCCTTGCCGTAGATGTCCGTGCCGTCCGAGAGCTTGTGCGAGCCGGGAACGTCGCGCAGCAGCGCCGTGCCGTAGGGCTCGATGGTGCAGATCCAGTCGATGGCGCCGGCCTTGAAGGCCTCCACCGCCTCGGGCGTCGAGCCCATGTAGCGGACGGTCACGTCACGGAAGCTGATGCCGTTCTTCTTCAGGTAGTCGTAAGGCATGACCTCCAGCGTATCGAGCTGGAACGTGCCGAGGGTCTTGCCCTTGAGCTTCTGCGCCGTGTCGAGGCCCGGCCTCGAGACGATCACGCAGCCTTCGACGCCACCGCCGGCGACGACCTTGACCGGAGCGCCGGCATCGAACAGCGCCATGAAGCTCGTATAGGGCATCAGGCCCACATCGACCTGGCCCATGCCGAGAAAGGTGACCTGCTCGGCGAAGGTCGGCGTGTTCACGAACTGCAGGTCGGTGCCCTCGGCCCGGGAGAACTGCATGGCGTGGGCGAGGAAGATGTTGAGGTTGCAGAAGCCGGTGCCGTGGGTCGACTTGATCGGCCGGCCCTGGGCCAGCACCACGTCCGGGCCGACCGCCATGGTGATGGCGGCGGCCGCCGCGCCGGCGCGCAGGAAGCCGCGCCGCGAGAAGTTCATGGCCTGAAGGTTCGGCAGGTGCATGCAGCCATGGCGGTCACACATGGGAGACTCCGCTGAGGATCGGTTGATGGGGAGAATGCGGATGGGAGGGGGCCGCGCCCTGGGGCGCATGGCTCGGCAGCCGGGCAGGCAAGGCCCGTCCGGTCTGCGGCTCTGGACTGCTGCTGTGGTGTCGATCAGCCTTCGCCCGGCTGGCGCATCGTGCGACGGCCGGTTCCTGCCCTAGATCCACGCTCGTTGACATCGGCCGGATGCAGCCGATGAGGTCGAGGATTGCGATCATCGCAATCTCCACAACAACAAGGCGGCACGCCAACCTGAAGTCCTCGCCCTGCGGCGGGGGCTGCGCTGGTCCTTATCAAAGCAAGGGGGATGCCAAGCGCCCTCTCCGGCCGAAAGCGCAGGAAGGACGGGTTTCCCGGCAGGTCCTGCCGAACATGGCCCCTGCCGCTGCTCCGAAACCCGGCAGCGCTGCAGCGGAATTGGTCAGCGCCCCAGCCATTGCGCCGCGTTTCACCGGCGGCGATCGGCTCGTTGCCAAGCTGATATATCAGGTGTACCTCTCATATCAGGGAGCCGAGATGCTGACGGTGATCGGGGGGATGCGGGACAGGCAGGCGGCGCGCGGCCGGACGGCGGCGGCGGCGATCCACGGCCTGTTGCGCGACGACATCCTGTCGCTGCGTCTCGCCCCCGGCTCCCAGGTCAACGAGAAGGACATCGCCGCCCAGCACGGCGTCAGCCGCACGCCGGTGCGCGAGGCGCTGCTGCGCCTCTCCGACGAGGGGCTGGTCGACATCGTCTCGAAGTCCGGCACCTATGTCTCGCGCATCCCGCTGGCCGACCTTCCCGAAGCGATCACGATCCGGCGGATCCTCGAGCAGCACGCCGTGCGGGCCGCGGTCGAGCGGGCGAGCAAGAGCCAGATCATCGAACTCGGCGCCATTGTCGCACGCATGGCGGAGGCGGCGGAGGCCGCCGACACCGAAGCCTTCCACCGCGCGGACGAGGCCTTCCACGAGGCCATCGCCGCCGCTGGCGGCCATCCCGGCGTCTGGACCCTCGTCCGGCACGTGAAGCTGCAGGTCGACCGATTCCGCCGCCTGACCCTGCCGCTGGAAGGCCGCATGGCCCGCGTGGTGGCCGAGCACGACGCCGTGCTGAAGGCCATCGAGCAGCGCCGGCCGGACGCCGCGGCCGAGGCTCTCGGCCGGCATATCGACGGGCTCAAGCTCGGCGCCGAGGATCTCGAGCGCTTCAACCCCGACTTCTTCCAGGAGGATAGCGCGCGCCCCGACCTGAAGCGCGCCTGACGGCATTCCACCGCCGGATCACGATGGATCCTGCGGCAACAAGCGGCGGAGAAACCGCCCATCACAGAGACCATCACGGGTAGGGAGGACACCCCATGACCATCACACGCCGCAACGCCCTGATCGCGGGCGCCGGACTCGCCACGACCGCTTTCGCCGCGACGCCGCTGCGCGCCCAGCAGGTGAAGCTGAAATGGGCCCACGTCTACGAGACGGCCGAGCCCTACCACACTGATGCGCAATGGGCCGCGGCGGAGATCGCCAAGCGGACCAACGGCAAGTACCAGATCGAGGTCTTCCCGGCCTCGCAGCTCGGCAACGAGAACCAGATCAACGAGGCGCTCGGCCTCGGCACAGTCGACATCATCTATACCGGCGTCGCCTTCGCCGGCTCGATCCACAAGCCGATCGCCATCACCAATGCGCCCTACGTGCTGCGCGACTTCAACCACTGGAAGGCCTATCGCGACTCGCCGCTGTTCCGGCAGATCGCCTCCGGCTACGAGGGCCGCACGCGCCACAAGATCACGGCGCTGACCTATTACGGCGAACGTCACCTCACCGCCAACAAGGCCATCAGCAAGCCGGAGGACATGCGCGGCATGAAGCTGCGCGTGCCGCCCGCGCCGCTCTACCTCATGTTCGCCAAGTCGGTCGGGGCCAACGCCACGCCGATCGCCTTCGCCGAGGTCTATCTCGCCCTGCAGCAGGGAACGGTGGACGGCCAGGAGAACCCGCTGCCCACCATCATGGCGAAGAAGTTCTACGAAGTTCAGAGCCACATCATGCTGACCGGGCACATCACGGAATCGCTGCTCTCCATCGTCGGCAGCCACGTCTGGGCCCGCCTCAACGACGCGGAGAAGAAGATCTTCTCGGACGTGCTGATGGAGGCCGCCTCGCGCGCCACCGACAAGATCCGCGAGAGCGAGCAGAAGCTGGCCGAGGAGTTTCGCAAGCTGGGCAAGACGGTTGTCTCGCCCGACCGGGCCGCCTTCCGCGCCGCCGCCGTGCCGCTGCACAACGATGCAGCCTCCGGCGCCGGCTGGTCGAAGGCCGAATACGACGCCCTCCAGGGGCTCGCCTCCTCGAGCTGACGCCGGCGGCACCGCCGCCCCCTCCCCTCCAGCGAGACGGTGGCGCCGCGAGCCGGCGCCGCCGTTCCCCCCCTGCAGCGCCCCGACACCGCCCGCCGGACAAGGTTCCCATGTCATCGCCGCCCACCACCGCGCCCGGCGCGGAGCATCTGATCGTCGTCGAAGATCCCGACGTCAATATCGAGCACTATCCCGAGGACTGGATCGCCTTCGCCCTGTTCTGGGTGATGGCCTTGGTGGTCTTCCTGCAGTTCTTCTCCCGCTATATCCTCAATTCGTCCTTCGCCTGGACGGAGGAGATCGCCCGCTACCTGCTGATGTGGGTCACCTTCGTCGGTGCCGCCGTGGCCATGCGCCGGCGCAACCACATCGCCGTGGAGGTACTGCACCAGTTCCTGCCCGAGCCGGTGGTGCGCGTGCTCAACTTCCTCATCGACGTCATCGTGCTCGGCTTCGTCGCCCTGCTCGTCTGGTACGCCTGGCAGGTGACGGAGCGCATGGAGATCCAGCGCATGACGGTCTTCGACCTGTCGATGAGCATCGTCTATGGAGGCGTGCTCGTCGGCTGCCTCCTCATGCTCTGGCGCGCGGGGCAGATGTTCATCGCCAATGCCCGCCGCGGCTGGCGTCCCGACCCGGCCCGTCAGGGCCTCATCATCGACTGAGGGCGCGGCATGTTCTGGCTCTTCGGCATCTTCCTCATCCTGCTCGCGCTCGGCACGCCCATCTTCGTCGCGCTGGCGGCGGGATCGCTCGCCTACATCAAGTTCGAGACCATGATCCCCGACTTCGTGGTCCTGCACCGGATGGCCGGCGGCGTGGATTCCTTCCCGCTCCTGGCGGTGCCCTTCTTCATCCTCGCCGGCAACCTGATGAACACCGCGGGGATCACCAACCGCATCTACGACTTCGCCGTCTCGGCGGTGGGCTGGATGAAGGGCGGCCTCGGCCACGTCAACGTGGTGGGCTCGGTGATCTTCGCCGGCATGTCGGGCACGGCGGTGGCCGATGCCGGCGGCCTCGGCACGATCGAGATCAAGGCCATGCGCGACCACGGCTACAAGGACGAGTTCGCCGTTGGCATCACCGCGGCCTCCTCGACCATCGGGCCGATCATCCCGCCGTCGCTGCCCATGGGCATCTTCGGCGTCGTCGGCAACGTCTCCATCGGCCAGCTCTTCGCCGGCGGGCTCATCCCGGGCGTGCTGATGGCCGTGGTGATGATGTTCTACGTGACCTGGTACGCGCGCCGGCACGGGATCGGCCGGGACCAGGTCTTCCGGATCAAGGCGCTTGGCGAGACGTTCCTGCGCGCCATCCCGGCCCTGTTCACGCCGGCGCTGATCATCGGCGGCATGTCGCTCGGCGTCTTCACGCCGACGGAGGCGGCGATCGCCGCCTGCGCCTGGGCGCTCCTGCTCGGCGCACTGCTCTACCGTTCGCTGACGCTCAAGCAGTTCTATCGCATCACGCTGGAGACCATCGAGACCACGGCGAGCGTCCTCATCATCGTCGCGGCAGCTTCCCTGTTCGGCTGGGTGCTGACCACCACGCGGGTAACCGAGGCGATCGCCACGGGCCTCCTGTCGGTCACCGACAATCCGCTGCTGATCATGCTGATCATCAACGTCTTCCTGCTGGTGGTCGGCTGCTTCATGGAGACGATCGCCGCCATCTCCATCCTGGTGCCGATCTTCATGCCGATCATCCTCAAGGTCGGCATCGACCCGGTGCAGTTCGGCGTGGTGATGGTGCTGAACCTGATGATCGGGCTTCTGACGCCGCCCGTCGGCATGGTGCTCTTCGTGCTGTCGAAGGTGGCCAACATCTCCTTCGAGCGGACGGTGGCGGGCGTGACGCCCTTCCTCGTGCCGCTGCTGATGGTGCTGGTGCTGATATCGGTCTTTCCGTGGTTCACCACGGCGCTGCCGACGCTCTGGTATCGCTGAAGCGGGCGCGATCGGCAGGAACGGAACGCCCGGCGCGCCGGGCTCATCCCCCTGCGCAAGGGGGAAGCCCGGTCAACCGTCGTTGGCTGCCTGCGGCCAGGTGGCGGGCGGCTCCTGCGGACCGCGCCAGGAGAGCATGAGGCCGTTGCCCACGGCCCAGGCACGGAGTGCTGCGAGCAGCGCGTCAGGGCGGCTGACATCGGGGACCTCTTCCTCGATGAAGCGGTCCACCGCGGCCAGGAGGTCCGGCGGGATCTGCAGCTTGATGGTGGTCATGCGCGCATCCTCGAACGTGCTCTTGAGCGGCACGATGGCGACTTTCTCGTACAGGAATGGTTAACGGGCAAGACCCAACGCCGGCCAGGGTTGCCCGTTCCTTTCCGTGGATGCGCGAAGTGTTCCGACCGCCTCAGGCGCGGTCGCGATCGAGCATCATCTCGGTCACCCAGGCCGCCATGGCGCCGTAAAGGGCGTGGCCGATCGTGCTCATCACCGTGAGCTGTCCGCCCCAGGCGAGGAGCAGGAAGGGCAGGCCGGCGAGAGGTGCGAAGATGCCGAGGGCGATGAAAGTGGTGAAGGTGCCCCAGGCCCAGCCGTTCCAGCGCCGCCCGAGCGAGACGCCGTTTCGCGTGAGGAGATAGTAGCCGAGCGGATAGCCGATGACGCCGGTGGCGTAGTGCAGAGCCTTGGCGGCAACGTCGGAGGGCTCGAAGCCGAGGCGGGCGGCAAACAGCGCCTTGATGAGGGCGGGCGGCTCCAGCGGGCCGCCGGCGACAATGGCGGTGGGCACGTTGGCCCAGATCTCCCAGAGGCCGAGGCCGGCGAAGCCGCCGACCATGAGGGCGATCATCTCGCGCAGGCCCGGCACGGCGATGCCGGCGATGCGGGTGGCGGTGGGTGCGGCGGTATCGGTCATCATGGCGGAGCCCCCTTCGGTCCTGGTCCGGGGCGATCCTCGCCCGCTGCTGACCATTCGCGGCGGGCACCGCGACGTTACCCTGCGGCACGTTCACCAAAGCGTGAGACGCCGCGGCGGCGGTGCCGCCCGCCGGCGCGTAACGGCCGTCGATGCGTCCGCGTATCCACGGCACTGCCAGCGATCCGCGAGCCCGCCATGACCACGCCGCCCAAGCGCCCCCGCGATCCGCGCCTCGACGTCTTCCGCGGCCTGTGCATGCTCATCATCTTCATCGCGCACATGCCGCAGAACCCGTGGCTCGCCTGGATTCCCGCGCGGTTCGGATTCTCGTCGGCCACCGAACTCTTCGTCTTCGGATCGGGCTTCGCCAGCGCCATGGCCTTCGGGCGGAGCTATGGAACGGCCGGCTTCGGGCCGGCGAGCCTCAAGATCGTCCAGCGCACTTGGCAGCTCTACTGGGCCCATCTCGCCCTGTTCGTGGCGCTGGCCGGCATCACCGTGCTGCTCGCCCCGGCGGAGAGCCACGCGTCTCGTGCCCTCGCCCACGTCTTCGCCGCGCCGGCCCAGGCGCTCGGCGCCCTCGTGACGCTGACCTATGTGCCGATGCTCCTCGATATCCTGCCGCTCTACATGGTCGTGCTGGCACTGGTGCCGGCGATGATGGCGGCGCGTCGGCTGCATCCTGCGGCGCCCTTCGCCCTGTCCGCGGCGCTATACCTTGCGGCCCTCTTCCTCGGCCTCGCCATGCCCGGCAGGTCCGGCAGCGCCGGGCACTGGTTCTTCAATCCCTTCGCCTGGCAGGTTCTGTTCTTCGCGGGCTTCGCCATCGGGCTCGGCTGGTGGAAGCCGCCGACGCCGGGGAAGCCGCGGCTCGTCGCCGCTTCGGCCGCCATCGTCCTCGTCTCCGTCCCCTTCAACTTCTGGGGCTTCACCGATGCCTATCCGGTGCTCGTCGACTGGCAGACGGCTGTCCTGCCGCTCAACACGTGGACGAACGTCCATCCGGTGCGGATCATTCATTTCCTGGCTCTGGCCTATCTCGTGCTCTCACTGCTCGAGCGAGCGCGCTGGCTCATGGAGACGCGGGCAGCGTCGATCCTGACCCTCGTCGGAACGCAATCGCTGCCGGCCTTCCTCGCCTGCACCGCCCTCGCCTGGACCGGCGGAGTCGCCCTCGACGTGTTCGGCGACGCGCCGGGGCCCGTGGCGCTGGTGAACCTCGCCGGCCTTGCGGGCATCGTGGCTGCTGCCTGGCTCGCGCGCCTGTTCAAGTCCGAGCCCTGGACGAGGCCTGCCGTTATCAGGGCCCAGCCGGAGGCACCGACGGCCGCCCTTACGCCTGGGCGCTGCTGAGCATCAAAGCCGGTAGGCCATGCGGAAGCCGCCCCAGTGCCGGCCAAAGATGCGGATCGGCGCGTCGATCTCCTTCATGAAGACGGTGACGCCGTTGCCCATGTCTCGGGCATAGGACTGGATCAGGTAGGGCCGCGAGGAGCGCGCCGCGGACAGGCCGGCGCGATCGTCGAAGATGCGCCGGTTGCGGCAATTGGCGGCGTTCCAGACCGGATCGCCCGGCTTTTGCGGATGCGAATAGATGCGGTTGTGGACCGGCAGATAGGCATTGCGGTCGACGGCGGCGCAGAAGGCCATCTGCTTGTCGACAGCCAGCCAGCGCTCCTGGATGGGCGGCAGGATGTCCTCGAAGACCTTCAGATAGCGCGTGGAGAACTGGACGGGATCGGTGCCGGGAATGCGGACATAGTCGTTGTCGAAGGCGTCGTCGCGCGACAGCCGTCCGGATTCGATGGCCTGCTCGACGGCGCGGCTGATCTCGGCTGCTGCATTGACCACGTGATCGATGCGCACGGCATCGGCCTCGCGCAGGGCGGCGATCCGCGCCGCCAGCGCCACACGTGCAGGCTCGTCGGGAGAGACGAACTCGCAATGGGTGCCGAGGGCGGACCTCGCGACAACGCGGATGCGCAGGCCGGGAATATCCGCGAGCGAGGCGGCCGCGGTGGCGCCGACCGAGAGCCGGTCGGTCTCACCGGCCGCCAGCAGCATGCCGCCCTCGGAAATGTCGAGCGTCTTGCCGCTCAGCTCGCCCTGCGGCCCCGATATCTGCACCGCGAGTTCGACGGGAAGGCGGTCGTGGCGCCGGCGGTCGCCGACCTCCGACTGGCGCAGGAAGATGGTGAAGCGCGAGCGCAGCTTTTCGGTAAGCGTCTTGGCCTGGCGGCCCGCCCTGTCGGCCTCGTCAGAAGTCGTCTCGGCCTCCACCGCCGCCTGGTCGATGGCGCCGGCCCCCGCGGCCACATTGGCGATGAAGGCGGCGCTGTCACCGGCGGAGCGGGACAGTTCGCCGATGGTGGCGACCTGCTGCTCAACCGCGTCGGCAACGGTGGCGAAGACCGGCCGGATCGCCTCGACGGCGCCGGCGATCTGCTGCACGGCGGCGATGGAGGCCTGGGAATCGGCCTGCAACTGGGCGATGCGGCGGGCGATCTCGTCGGTGGCGCGCTGGGTCTCGAGGCTCAGCCCCTTCACCTCGGTGGCGACCACGGCGAAGCCGCGCCCCGCCTCGCCGGCACGGGCCGCCTCGATGGTGGCGTTGAGTGCGAGGAGATTGGTCTGGCGGGCGATCTTGGCGATCAGCGCAACGACCTGGTCGATCTCCGTGGACGAGGCGCGCAGGCCGTCGACGCTGAGCGAGGCGTGACCGGCTGCCTGGATGGCCTCTTCGGTGAAGCGGGTGGCCTGGCGCACGCGGTCGCCGATCTCGGCGGCGCTCTCCCCGAACTCCTCGGTGGCGGCGGCGAGCTGGCGGGAATTCTCGGAGGCGCCGGCGGCGAGCCGGTCCAGCGCGCGCGAGCGCTCGCGGATGGCGGCGAGCGCCCGGCTGGCGGCTGCGGTGCCCTCATGGACATCGTCGGCAGAATGCGAGACGTCGGCGATGACCTTCATCAGATCGGACTCGACGAGTCCGATCGTATCGCGGATCTGGGCGATCTCCGCCTTCAGGCGCGCGATCTCGGCAGCCGGGTCCTGCGCTTCGCCCGGCGGCGGCTCCGCGGACGCAGCCGCCGCTGGATGGCGCGCCTTGCGCGTCAGGCCAAAATCCATCGGCGTTCCCTCATGTTCCGCGTCTATTGACGGGACGATTACGGGAATTATCGCCAAACAGGGTAAACGGCCGCTTAACCGTATCGAGTGACGGGACGAGACCGTGTCTTAGACCTTCGGAGAAGAGAGCAGGCGCCCGACCGTGTCCGGCAGGACATCGTAATGGTCAATGATGACGTCGGGATCGAGACTGGACAGCGGGATGGCGGTGTAGCCACCTGAATAGGCGACGACCGGCACCCCCGCCCCCTGCGCGGCGCGGATGTCGGTGTCGGAATCGCCCACCATCACGGCGCGGGTAGGGTCGCCGCCGGCATCGCGCAACGTCATCAGCAGGTGGCCCGGATCGGGCTTGCGGACGCCATAGGTGTCGGCACCGGCGATGACGGCGAAGCGGCGCGACATGTCGAGTTCGTCCAGCAGCTTCTTCGCCAGCCGCTCGACCTTGTTGGTGCAGACGGCGAGCGTCATGCCCTGGTCCGCCAGCCGGTCGAGGGCCTCGATCATGCCGGGGAAGGGCCGGCTCTCGCGGGTCAGGCGGGTCTCGTAGACGGCGATATAGCGGGCGAAGACGGCGTCGACCTCCTCCTTGTCGAAGCCCCTTCCCTTCAGCTTCAGCGCATTCTCCACCATCGGCCGCATGCCGTGGCCGATGAGTTTCTTGGCCGCCTCGAGATCGATCGCGTCGAGGCCCTCCTCCTCGAGAAGCCAGGACAGGGTGCCGATGAGGTCGGGATGGGTGTCGACGAGCGTACCGTCGAGGTCGAAGACGATGGTGGCGGCGGCCATGCCGGGCTCTCCCTGTGCGTGCGGCAGGTCATGCCGAAGATGCGCGCGAAAGTCACCTGACGTTTGGCTGCCGTGCCCTGCCGCGGGATGCGCCGGCAGCGGCCGGGTGATAGAAAGCCCGCCTCTCCTCTCACGAACCCCGGAGGCCCCGATGAACGCGCCCCTGAAGACCACGCCGCTGCCGCTCAAGGACCCGACGCTCCTGAAGTCGCAGTGCTATGTCAACGGCGAATGGGTCGGCACGCCCACCGACCCGGTGATCAACCCGGCCACCGGCCAGACCATCGGCCACGTGCCGCGCTTCGGTGCGAAGGAAGCCGCCGAGGCGGTGGAGCATGCCGGCAAGGCTTTCAAGCTCTGGTCGAAGAAGACCGCGAAGGAGCGCTCGAACATCCTGCGCAAATGGTTCGACCTGATGATCGCCAACACGGACGATCTCGGCCTGATCATGACCGCCGAACAGGGCAAGCCGCTGGCGGAGGCCAAGGGCGAGGTGGCCTATGCCGCCTCCTTCGTCGAGTTCTTCGCCGAGGAGGCGCGCCGCGTCTATGGCGACATCATCCCGCAGCACCGGCCCGACCATCGCATCCTCGTGCAGAAGCAGCCGATCGGCGTCTGCGCGGCGATCACGCCGTGGAACTTCCCGGCGGCGATGATCACCCGCAAGTGCTCGCCCGCCATCGCCGTCGGCTGCACCATGGTGGTGAAGCCGGCCCCGGAGACGCCGCTCACCGCCCTCGCCCTCGCCGAACTGGCCCATCGCGCCGGTATCCCGGCCGGCGTCCTCAACATCATCACGGGTGACGCCGCCCCCATCGGCAAGGTCTGGTGCGAGCATCCGACGGTGCGCTTCATCGGCTTCACCGGCTCGCCCCCGGTCGGCAAGCTGCTGATGGCGCAGGCCGCCTCCACCGTGAAGCGCGTCGGCCTCGAGCTCGGCGGCAATGCTCCCTTCATCGTCTTCGACGACGCGGACGTGGATGCGGCGGTCGAGGGCGCCATGGTCTCGAAGTATCGCAACATGGGCCAGACCTGCGTCTGCGCGAACCGCATCTTTGTGCAGGACGCGGTACATGACGAGTTCGTCGCCAAGTTCACCGCCAAGGTGAAGGCGCTGAAGGTCGGCAACGGCGTCGACGCCGGCATCGACCAGGGCCCGCTGATCAAGCCGGCTGCCGTCGACAAGGTCGAGACCCACGTGAAGGACGCCATCGCCAAGGGCGGCAAGGTGGAGACCGGCGGCAAGCGCTCGGATCTCGGCCAGACCTTCTTCGAGCCGACGGTGATTTCCGGCGTCACCACCGACATGCTGGTGACCCACGAGGAGACCTTCGGGCCGCTGGCGCCGATCTACCGGTTCAAGACCGAGGAGGAGGCGGTGGAGCTCGCCAACGCCACCCAGTTCGGCCTCGCCAGTTATTTCTACGGCCGTGACATAGGCCGCATCTTCCGCGTCGCCGAGGCGCTGGAATACGGCATGGTCGGCATCAATACCGGCCTCGTCGGCACCGACGTGGCGCCGTTCGGCGGGGTCAAGGAATCCGGCCTCGGCCGCGAGGGCTCGCATTACGGCCTCGACGAATTCGTCGAGATCAAGCTGATGATGCTCGGCGGCATCCAGTAAGCTCACGGCCGATCAGGCATGTTTCGAGGGCGGCGTCGCAAGGCGCCGCCCTCTTTTATCGTGCCGAACTTGTTCTGGGACCTGGAATGGCCCCACCCGCACCCTCCCCTCGCTCTCGCGAGGAGAGGGGGACTTCGGCGTCCCGCTCAGTCTGCTCGGCTGTGCCTGGCCCAACCATGCAAGGGTCACGCGACGTGGTGGTCCCCCTCCCCTCGCCCCTGCGCGGGGGGGGTGCGGGTGGGGCCTACAACACCACGATAGCCCCTCAGCGCGCCGCCAGGCTCACCGGCGCCAGCGATTTCAGGCCCCGCGCCGGCACGATGACGAGGTCGATCTCCGGCCGGCCGCCGCGGCCGATCGACAGACGCTCCGGCTCGCCGATGACGGCGAACTGGCCCTGGAGGGCCGCCTGCTGGCGCGCCCAGGTACCGGCCTGCGCAACGATGAGCACATCCGCCCCTTCGTAGGCGCGCCGGACCTGCCTGAAGGCGAAGCCGCGCGGATCCGGGCCGATCACCATGACGTCCGCGGCATCGCCGACGGCGAGGTCGATCTTGCCGCCCTCGTTCCAGGTCAGGCCGACGACCACCGGCCCACCGCCGCGGATGACGCCGCGGGCGGCGAGGACCGGGCGCAGCGCCTTCCAGTCGAAGGCGTCGAGGGTGGGATCGGCGCGGGAGGGGACGCCGAGGCGGGTGAGGATCCCCGTCGCGCCGAGCGCGCCGATGCCGAGGGCGAGCACGACGGCGAGAGCGGCGCTCCAGCGCGCCCATGCGAGGGGCGATGGGCTGGCGGCGGGATTCGCCACCATCCAGGCCCCGAGCAGCGGGAAGACGAAGAACCAGCCGGGCATGGGCCAGTGCGGCAGGGCCCAGCCGGACCAGAGCGATTGCAGCGTGAAATAGAGGATGGTCGGCGCCGCCAGCGCCATGAGGAACAGGCGGCGTTCGTCCGTCAGCCGTGCGAGGTTCTGCGCCGCGATGGTGGCGAGCGGCACGGCGATCCAGGGTGCCAGCCAGACGAACTGGCCCGCCAGCATCTGGGCGAAGGCGGAGAGCGTCAGGCCGCGGCCGCCACCCCTGCCCGCCTGGAAGCGAAGGGATGCCCAGTCGTTGGCGATGTTCCAGAGGATGACCGGCGAGACGGCGAGCACCGCGACGAGCGCTCCCGCATAGGGGGCGGGATGAGCGAGCCAGCGGCGGTGCGGGGTGGCGAGGAGAAAGATCGCCAGCCCCGCCACGACGAAGACGGCGGAATATTTCGACAGTCCGGCGAGGCCGAAACAGAGGCCGGCGAGGAGCCAGGCGCTCCAGGCTGACGGTGTCTCGCCCTCGGCGGGGAAGAACAGCCGCGCCAGGGCCGCCATGCCGCCGGCGAGGAAGAAGAGCAGCGGTCCGTCGGGGACGATCCAGGTGCCGGGGGATGCCAGGAAGAACAGCGAAGCATTGAGCGCGAGAATGGCCCAGACGCCCTGCCAGGCGCCGAAGAGTCGGCGCGTCAGCACGAACAGCAGCCAGGAGGTGCCGGCGAACAGGAGGATGAAGGGCAGGCGCACAGCCCAAGTCGCGCCGAAGACCGCCATGGACACATGGGCGAGCCAGAGATGCAGCGGCGGGTGATCGAAATAGGAGAGAGCCAGGCGGCGCGCCTGTCCCAGCGTGTAGCTCTCGTCGACGCCGAAGCCGAGAAGCGCGGCGAAGGCGATCCGCAGCAGGGTGAAGCCGAGGATGAGCGCCAGCGCCGCGCGCGCGGGATCACCGGGAAGGAAGGAGAAGGGCTTGTCGCCGGGCGCTGCCGTCATGGCGCGGGATTAGCCGATCAGGCGCGCTGGCGATAGCTCTGCACCGCATCGGAGACCGACTTGGCACCGAAGAGCACGAAGGTGAGCCCGACGAGGCGGGTGACGACGAGGCCGTGGGTCATGAAGAAGCGGCGCACGGCGGGCAGGCCCGCCACCGCCACGAGCACGATGTCGGCGAGGACGAAGCCGAGGAAGGCGACCAGCATGACCAGCGGCGCGAGGTCCCAGGTCAGCAGGCCGGAATAATGGCCGACCAGCACGGTGAACATGGCCACCGAAACCGGATAGGCCTTGGGGTTGGTGACACCGAACAGAAGGCCGGCGAGCAGCGGGTGCCGGCTGCCGATGACGGCGGTGCCGGCCGCCTCCCGCGCCAGCAGTGCCTTCACGCCGAGCACGATGAGATAGGCGCCGCAGGCAAGCCCAAGGACCTCGAAGAGCAGCGGCCCGAGCTGGTTCACGCCGACGATGGCCGCGAGTGCGAGCGTCCCCCACAGCACGTCCCCGACGAGATGGCCGGTGACGAACCAGGTGCCGGACAGGCGCCCCTCCTTCGCCGCCAGCGCAAAGAGCGCCAGGAAGGCGGGCCCCGGGGTGAGGACATAGATCATCGCCGCGGCGAGGGTGGCGAAGAACAGGCCGATTGTCATGAGAGCGACTCGCGCGGGACAGCAGCGCTCTCAGCGGAGCACGCGCGGGGGCGTGGCTCAAGAGAAAGGCCCGCCGCCCTCCTGTGCGAAGGGCGGCGGGCCACCTGCCGGGAACGGGTCAGACGCCACGCATGCCTATGCGTTGCTGCCGCGGACAGAAACCGGCAAAATCATCCGCGTCCATCATCCCCGTTATGGCCGGTTGTCACCCGGCAGGGATCGCGTCAGTAGCGCCAGCCGCCGACATGGACGCCGGGGGTGCCGATGCTGAAACCGACGCCGCCACCACGCACGTAGGGACGCTCGTAGTAGCCGTCGCGCCAGACCGGATCATAGGCCATGGGGCCGGCATAGGGTTCATAGCGCTCGTAGCGCTCCACCACCCGGGGCCCGCGCTCGACGCGCATGGCACCGCGTCCGGCGGGCTGCAGATAGCTGGCGCTGGCATAGCCGCCGAACTGCGGGATGAAGCACCAGCCGCTGCCGCAACCGCGGGTCTC
This sequence comes from Pseudomonadota bacterium, assembly GCA_023416965.1. GTDB lineage: Bacteria > Pseudomonadota > Alphaproteobacteria > Rhizobiales > Phreatobacteraceae > Phreatobacter. The sequence continues at coordinate 20,163 of JAEZGJ010000106.1, forward strand.
CACGACGCTGCCCTCGGGCAGCACGCCGACCACCGGATGGCTGGTGCCCTGGCCGGCACGGACATTGAGATCGGTCGTCACCACGGCGGGGGCAGCGGCGGCGGCACCGGCACCGAAAGCGGTCGCCAGTGCGGCCGCGACCAAAACGCGTTTCATCATCGGTCCTCCTTTTTGAACGCCCAGCCCGACAAACCTGTCGGGGGACCAACCGGCGCATGCCGGAGGGGTTCCTGCGACAGTCTGGCGCCCCGGGGAGAAGTTCCTGACAGAACGGCCGATCCGTCCTAGACACGGGGCCAGACAGACAGGGGAAGGAGCGGCGATGATCGCGGTGATCTTCGAGGTCGTGCCGGCGGAGGGCTGCCTGCCCGCCTACATGGACCATGCCAAGCGACTGCGGCCCGAGCTGGAGGCGATCGACGGCTTCATCTCGGTGGAGCGCTTCCAGAGCCTGACCGACCCGGCCAAGCTGCTGTCGCTGTCGTTCTGGCGGGACGAGGAGGCGGTGAAGGCCTGGCGCAACCACGCCATGCACCGGGCGACCCAGGCGGCGGGACGCGAGGGCATGTTCGACGGGTACAGGCTGCGTGTCGCGGCGGTGCTGCGCGACTACGACATGACCGAGCACAGGGACGAGGCTCCGGACGACAGCCGGGAGCGCCACCGCGCTTGAGCGCGATGGCGGCCTTGCGCGACGGAGCCGTCAGTTCTGCAGCTTGATGTCTGCAGTATCGATGATCTTCTTGAACTTGGCCATTTCGGTCACCGACTTCTCGCGCATCTGCTCCGGCGTGGACGGGGTCGATTCAGCACCCATCTCCTCGAAGCGTTTGACGACGGCCGGTTCGGCCAAGACCTCCTGAAGGGCCTTGGACAGACGCTCGGTGATCTCTTTCGGCGTGCCCTTGGGTGCCGCGAAGCCGTTCCACGAGGTGATGTCGAAGCCGGGCAGCGTGTCGGCGAGCGGCGGAATTTCCGGCGCGATGGCCGCACGCTTCAGCGAGGTGACGGCGAAGCCGCGGATGGCACCGGCCTTGTAGTGCGGATAAGGCGAGGTGAAGTTGTCGAAGGAGAGCTTGACCTCGCCGGTGATCAGCCCCTGAACAAGCGCCGCCGAGGACCGGAACGGAACGTGGGTCATCTTGGTTCCGGTCAGCTGCATGAAGAGTTCGCCCGACAGGTGGATCGACGTGCCGATGCCCGAGGAGCCGAAATTCTCCTTGCCCGGATTGGCTTTGAGATAGGCAATGAACTCGGGCAGCGTCTGGGCCGGGATCGAAGGATGGACGCACATGAAGTTCGGCTGGGCCGAGGAGAGCGACAGGAACTCGAAATCCTCCAGCGGCTTGAACGGCAGGCGGTCCCCGAAGAGGTTCGGGTTGATGCCGTGGTTGGCGATGGTGGTCATGCCGATCACGTAGCCGTCCGGCTGGGCGCGAGCGAGCGCCGCGACGCCGACATTGCCACCGGCCCCGGCGCGGTTCTCGATGACGAAGCTCTGGCCGAGCTTGACCGAGAGGCGCTCGCAGACGATGCGTCCGATGACGTCCGTCGAGCCGCCGGCACCGAAGGGCACGATGCAGGTTACCGGGCGGGCGGGATAGCTCTGGGCGAAGCCGGCGCTGCCGATGAGGGGGGTGGCGAGCGTTCCCGCCGCCAGGCCGAGCACGGTGCGCCTGTCGATAGCCTTGGTCATAGGTCCTCCTGAAATGAATGCGCGGGCTCGCCCCGTCTTTTGACGGGACCCTAGCACGGCATCACCCGCGTGCAACCGCCAAGGCTGACGCAGGA
>JAEZGJ010000158.1 GCA_023416965.1 Pseudomonadota bacterium
CGCGCGCTCGGCGCGCAGGGGCAGCGCGCGGAGGATGCGCGCAAGCTCTTCCGCTCGGGCGCGCGCGGCCCCGAGGTTCCGGGCGGAGGTGCCATAGGCCTCCTCCGCGCGTGCGAGGGCCTCGGCAAGGCGGGCATGTTCGGAGGCCTGGACGTCGATCTCGTCGCGGCTCGCCTTCAGCTCCGCGAGCCGGCGCTTGAGCGCGGCGATGCGCGTCGTGCTGGCGCGCTTGCGGAAGATCTTGTCCGCCTCCTCGGTGACGGCGTCGAGCTTGCGCGAGAGGTCGGCGAGACCGCTGCTGGCGGAGAACAGCAGCTCGCCGATATCGCCCTGGCTGTCGAGGATCGCCTCGCCGCCCAGTTCCAGCGTCTCGTCGTCGAGCGAGAACATCATGCGGTAGCTGTCGCGGGTGAGGCCGCCGAGCGGCGCGGCGAGGAGCGCCGGGGGCAGCGGCTCGCCGCGGAGGTCGCGCAGGGAATTGCTGCGCTGCTTGATCCGCCGCACCTCGTGGACCGTGCCGTCGACGTCCAGCATCGCCCCCACCTCCATTGAGGCATAGGGATGCAGGAAGGCGTAGCGGCTCTGCTCCTGGATGCCGAAGAGCACGTCGAGATAGCCGTTGAGCGAGGTGGACTTGCCGGCCTCGTTCGGCCCGTAGACGATGTGGAGATCGGGCCCCTCCGCCGGCCTTTCGCCGAAGTCGAGGACGCGGTCGGTGAAGCGGCCGTAGCGGACGAGGTCGAGGCGCTGCAGCCGCATCACCGCTCTCCGTCCGCTCCGGCGCCGAGGCGCGCCAGCACGTCCTCGCCGGCCTCCCCGATCAGCGTCTCGACGAAGGCCTCGAATTCCTCCTCCGAACTGCCGGTGAAGCCGCGGGCATCACCCGGCAGGTCATCGCGCAGGTCGCGGACGAGGTCGCGCACCGCTTCCCGCAGGCCATGCTGGCCGAGCGCGCCGCCGCGCAGGAGATCGGCGAGTTCGCGCACGGGATCGGCGGAGCCGGGCTCGACCGCCTGTCCCGGCGCCGCGACGGTGAGCTCGATCCGGTCGATCCAGGTCCGTCCCGCCTCCACGCGCTGCTCGACCTCGGCGGTGAGCAGGTCGCGGTCGCGCCGCAGCCGCCAGGCGAGCGGCGTCGCGCCGGAGAGCATCAGCCTCCCGACGAGATGGGGCGCCTCGGTGCGGTCGCGCTCGCGGCCGATCGCCAGTTCGATGGCGTCGACGGCCTCCCGCCAGGTTACGACGCCGCCGAGATCGACGGGAATGCGCTCGAACTGGGCGATGCTGGTCGGCCACTCCTCCACCGTGATGCGGCGGTCGTCGCCGATGGTGACGAGGGAAACGGATTTCGCGCCGGATTCGTTGATGTCGCGGCCCTGCGGCATGCCGGGCATAACGACGGTGCGCGCGCCGGCATGCTGGGCGCGGGCATGGATGTGGCCGAGTGCCCAGTAGTCGAAGCCGGATTCGTGCAGGTCCTTCACGGCGCAGGGCGCATAGGCGTCGTGGCCGGGCGCGCCGGCGAGGCTGGTGTGCATGATGGCGATGTTCACCGCATCCGCCACCGGCGCGCGGAACTTCGGCAGGAGGCTCTCGGGCGCATGGGGCCGGGCGAAGCTGATGCCGTGGACGGCGACGCCCACCCCCTTGCCGGTGATCTCCACCGTCTCGCCGCGTCCGCCGAAAACCTTCACCCCCGGCGGCAGGATCAGTTCCTGGGTGATCTTGGAGAGTGCGTCGTGGTTGCCACGCACCTTGAAGACGGCAATGCCTGCCTGGTCGAGCCGGGCGAGCTGGGTGGCGAGGAACCGCGCCGTCTTCATCGAGGTCTGGTCGCCGTCATAGAGGTCGCCGGCGATCACCAGTGCATCGACCTTCTGGTCGAGGCAGAGGTCGACGATGGCGACCAGCGCCTGGCGCGTCGAATCGCCGACGAGGGTGGCAAGCGCCGGGTTGCGCAGCGCCAGCGACCGCAAAGGCGAATCCAGGTGGATGTCCGCTGTGTGGACGAAGCGGAAGGGCAAGGCGGTATCCTCGGGAGCCGGCGCGGAATCGGCCGCCGACCTTGCCCGTTCGCGGCTCCCGGCTCAACCGGCGGGTGCATGCCCGCCTGCCGCTGAAGACCCTGCGGCGCGATGTCGCCCTTCCGCGCCACCCGGGGAACACATCCCGCCATCATCTGTTGGAGAGGGTCGGACTGCCCTCCCGCCGGGTGTGCCGACGCCTTCTGCCCGCCGCCGGCCCCGAGGCCGTCGCCGGCGCGACCCCTTCCCGCCCGACGCGGTCGCGCAGCAGCTTCTCCCCCCGAGAGGACTCCATGACCGTATCGACCATGCGGCGTTCCGCCCTCGTCCTGCTCCTCCTCGCCGTGGCCGCCGCCGGCGTCTGGTGGATGCAGCCTGCCTTCCTCGCGCGCCTCGGGCTGCCGGGGGGGGCGGCGGAGACGGCGAGGCCCGCCCGACCGACCGGCCAGGCCCTGCCGGTGGAGGTTGCCCGGGCGGCGCGCGAGCGCGTTGCCGACCAGGTCGACGCCATCGGCACGCTGGCGGCAAACGAGCAGATCAACGTCGCCCCCGAGGTTGCCGGCCGGGTCGTGGCGCTGCATTTCCGCGAGGGGCAGAGGGTCGAGGCGGGCGCGAAGCTGGTCGAACTCGACGCCACCATCGCCAATGCCGAACTGCGCCAGGCGCAAGCCAATCTCTCGCTCGCGCAGGACGTCTTCGACCGCAGCCAGACCCTCGTCCAGCGCGGTGCGGGCACGCAGGTCGCCCTCGAACAGGCGACGGCGCAGCTCGCCGTGGCGCGGGCCAACGTGGCGTCGGCTGAATCCAAGCTGCAGCAGCTGACCCTGACCGCCCCCTTTTCCGGCGTCGTCGGACTGCGCTCGGTCAGCGTCGGCACCATTGTCCCGGCGGGCCAGGCGATCACCACGCTGACCCAGCTCGACCCGATCAAGCTCGACTTCTCGATCCCCGAACTGTTCATCGGCGCTGCGACGGCGGGGCAGACGGTGGACGTGCGCGTCGACGCCTTTCCCGACCAGCGCTATCGGGGCGAGGTCTATGCCATTGATCCCGTGATCGATGCTTCGGGCCGGGCGCTGCGGCTGCGCGCCACCATCCCCAATGCCGGCGGGGCGCTGAGGCCGGGGCTCTTTGCCCGGGTGTCGCTCACCACCGCCGTCCGCGAGAATGCGGTCGTCATTCCCGAAGCGGCGCTCGTCGCCTCGGCCTCCGGGCGCGACCTCGCCGTCTATGTCGTCCGCGAGGGCCGCGCTGCGATGACGACGGTCTCGGCCGGCCGCCGGTTCGACGGCCGGGTCGAGATCGTCAGCGGCCTGGAGGCAGGCGCCACCGTGGTGGTGGCCGGCCAGATCCGGCTGCGCGACGGCGCGCCGGTGAACGTCATCGAGCCGCCGCGGTCGCCGTCCCGGGAACCCGAAAGCTCCGGCCCGACCGCCTCGATCCAGCCGGAGCGGCGGCCATGAACCCCTTCGCCGTCTTCGTCCAGCGGCCGGTCTTCTCCACGGTCCTGAGCATCCTCGTCGTGCTGATCGGCGCGGTGTCCTATTCGCGCCTCGCCGTCCGGCAGTTCCCCAATATCGACGAGCCCATCGTCTCGGTGCGCACCACCTACCAGGGGGCGAGCGCCGAGATCATGGAGACCCAGGTGACTCAGGTGCTGGAGGATTCCATCGCCGGCATCGAAGGCATCGAAATCATCACCTCGGCGAGCCGGCAGCAGACCAGCAACATCTCCGTGCGCTTCCGCCCGGAGATCAATCCCGATGTCGCCGCGTCGGACGTCAGGGACCGGGTGTCGCGCGTGCGCGGGCGTCTGCCCGACGAGATCGAGGAACCGATCATCGCCAAGGTCGAGGCCGACGCCCAGCCGGTCATCTACCTGTCGCTGACGGGGCAGGGGCTGAGCGCGCTGGAGCTGACCGACTTCGCCAGCCGCTTCATCGTCGACCGGCTGCAGACGGTCACCGGCGTCTCCGAGGTGCGCATCCTCGGCCAGCGCACCTTCGCCATGCGGATCTGGATCGATCGGGCGCGGCTCGCCTCCTATCAGCTCACGGTGCAGGAGGTGGAGGCGGCGCTGCGGGCGCAGAACGTCGAGATCCCAGCCGGCCTGATCGAGAGCCGGTCCCGGGAGTTCACGGTGCTCACCCAGACGGGCCTGACCACGCCGCAACAGTTCCGCGCCATCGTGCTGCGCGAGCAGAATGGTGCGGTGGTGCGGCTCGGCGACGTGGCGAAGGTGGAGATCGGACCGCGCGACCAGCGCACATCGGCCTGGTTCGGCGGCGTGCCCTCGGTCACGCTCGGCATCGTCAAGCAGGCCACCGCCAATCCGCTCGACGTCTCGGCCGGCGTCGGCCGGGCCCTGCCGGCCATTTCCGACGACCTGCCGCCCAACATGCGCCTCGCCGTCTCCTTCGATTCCTCGGTCTTCATCGCCCGTTCGATCAGCGCGGTCTATGTCACCATCGCCGAGGCGGTGGTGCTGGTCGTGCTGATCATCCTCCTCTTCCTGCGCTCGTTCCGCGCGACCCTGATCCCGCTCGTCACCATCCCGATCTCGCTGATCGGCGCCTTCGCGCTGATGCTGATGTTCGGCTTCTCGGTGAACACGCTGACCCTTCTGTCGCTGGTTCTGGCCATCGGCATGGTGGTGGACGACGCCATCGTCGTGCTGGAAAACATCTATCGGCACATCGAGGAGGGGATGGCACCGGTCGCCGCTGCCATCCGCGGCATCCGCGAGATCGCCTTCGCCGTCATCGCCATGACCCTCACGCTGGTCGCCGTCTATGCGCCCATGGCTTTCGCCACCGGCCGCATCGGCAAGCTCTTCGTCGAATTCGCCCTGACCCTGGCGGGCGCGGTCGTCGTCTCCGGCTTCGTCGCCCTGACGCTGACCCCCGTCATGTGCGCCAAGCTGCTGCGCCGGCAGGAGAGCCACGGGCGCATCTACATGATCCTGGAGCGCGGCTTCGTCGCGATGACCAACGGCTATCGCCGGTCGCTCCGGGCGGCGCTCTCCGCCCGCTGGCTGGTCATCCTCATCGCGCTGGGATCGGCGGGCATCGGCGCCTGGTCGTTCTCGCTTCTGCGCTCGGAGCTCTCCCCCGTCGAGGACCAGGGCTCGATCCGTGCCCAGGGCACCGCGCCGGAAGGCGCGACCCTGACCTTCACCGCCGAGCAGGCGCGGCGCATCGAGCCGGTGCTCGCCGCCATTCCCGAGGTCCAGGCCTATTTCTCCATCGTCGGCTTTCCCGACGTGACCCGCGCCATCGTGATCGCCCGGCTGAAGCCCTGGGAGGAGCGCAGCCGCACGCAGCAGGAGATCGTCACCGAGATCAACCGCGAACTGGCGAAGATCCCGGGCGTGCGCATGTTCGCGGCCAATCCGCCGGCGTTGGGTGGCGGGCGGCAGGGCAGCCCGGTCGAGTTCGTCATCCGCACCTCCGAGCCCTATGCGAAGCTGAAGGACTATTCGGACCGGCTGCTGGAGGCGGCAGCGGCCTCTCCGGCGCTCGCCAATCTCGACACCGACCTGATCCTCAACAAGCCGCAGATCCGCGTCGACATCGACCGCCAGCGGGTGGCCGATCTCGGGTTGTCCATCGACGTCATCGGGCGGACACTGGAATCGCTCCTCGGTGGGCGGCAGGTGACGCGCTTCACCCAGAACGGCGAGCAGTATGACGTGATGGTGCAGGTGGCCGATGCCGAGCGCGCCACGCCCGACGTGCTGAGCGCCATCTACGTGCGATCGGCGCGCGGCGAGATGGTGCAGCTCTCCAGCGTGGTGACGGCGACCGAGACCATCGCCCCGCGCGAGCTCAACCGCTTCAACCAGTTGCGCGCGGCGACCATCACGGCGACGCCGGCGCCCGGCTATACGCTCGGCGACGCGCTGGCCGCGCTGGAGGCGGCGGCTGCCGAGGTCCTGCCGCCGACCGTGCAGATCGACTATGGCGGCCAGAGCCGCGAGTTCCGCCAGTCCGGCGCCAGCATCGTGCTGGTCTTCCTGCTGGCGCTCGGCTTCATCTACCTGGTGCTCGCCGCCCAGTTCGAGAGCTTCGTCGATCCCTTCGTCATCATGGTCTCGGTGCCGCTTTCGATCACCGGGGCGCTGGCGACCCTGGCGCTGACCGGCGGCTCGGTCAACATCTACAGCCAGATCGGCCTTATCACGCTGATCGGCCTCATCACCAAGCACGGCATCCTCATCGTCGAATTCGCCAACCAGTTGCGCGAGGAGGGCCGGGAGAAGGGGGAGGCACTGGTGGAGGCGGCGATCCTCCGGCTGCGGCCGATCCTGATGACGACGGGCGCCATGGTGCTGGGTGCCGTGCCGCTGGCGCTGGCAACGGGTGCGGGCGCGGAAAGCCGCTCGCAGATCGGCTGGGTCATCGTCGGCGGCATGACCTTCGGCACGCTGCTGACGCTCTACGTGGTGCCGGTCGCCTACAGCCTCCTGTCACGGTCCCACGCCGCCGCCGCTCCCGCGGGGGAGCAGGGCGCCGTGCAGCCTGCCGAATAGGCCGGGCTCAGTAGAGGTTGGTCGTATAGGCCGCCTCGAGCCGGGTGTTGGTGGCGTCGGCGTCGACGCCCTTGATCTGGTCGGCGAGGATGGTGCCGAGGAGCGGGAAGTCCTGGCGGCTGACGCGCTTGTCGGGGTTCCACAGATCGGCGCGCAGCAGCGAGCGGCCGCAGTGGAAATAGACCTGCTCGACGTCGATGCGCAGGGCCGAGCTCGGCACGATCCGCCCCTTGATCGCCATGGCCTGGAGCAGGGCGGGATCGGTGACGATGCGGGCCTTGCCGTTGACGCGCAGGGTCTCGCTGAGCCCCGGCACGAAAAAGAGCAGGCCGACATCGGGGCGGGCGAGGACGTTCTGCAGGGTATCGAGGATGTTGTTGCCGCGGCGGTCAGGCAGCAGCAGGGTCCGATCGTCCAGCACCGTGACGAAGCCCGGCCCGTCGCCGCGCGGCGAGCAGTCGGTGCCCGTGGCGCTGGTGCTGGCGATGGTGAGGAAGGGCGAGAGGGCGATGAAGCGCCGGCAATGGTCGTCGAGCCGGTCGAGGATCTTCTTCATCGTCATTTCGGCGGGCTGGTCATAGACCCGGCGCAGCTCGTCCGTGCCGGTGATCGCGGTCGTCGCCTCGTTCATCTGCGTCTCTCCCTCGGCTCTCGTGGCACTGCCCGCATAGCATCGTCGCCGCGGCGGCGGCAGGGGCTCCGGCGGGCGGCAGGCCATCGCGCTCGGACGGATGGCCGGGGCGACGCGCGGCGGGGCTTCGTGATAGGCCTCGCGGCGAACACGATGAGGGAACCAGCACCCATGGCGAAGGATCAGCAGCGCGTCGCACTCGTCACCGGAGCCGCCCAGGGCATCGGCCTCGCCACGGTCGAGCGGTTCCTGGCCGAGGGCTGGGCGGTGGCCATGCTTGACGTCAACGGGCCGGTTCTGGCGGCGGCAGCCGCCGCGAGGGGCGCGCCGGAGCGGGTGCTCGCCGTCACCGCGGATGTGTCGAACCCCGCCGACGTGGAGCGCGCGGTCGCCACCGTGAAGGACCGCTTCGGGCGGCTCGACGCCCTCGTCAACAATGCCGGCATCGCCCATTTCGGTCCGCTGATGGAGACCTCGCTCGAGGCCTGGAGCGAGGTCATGGCGGTGAACCTCACCGGACCCTTCATCATGACCAAGGCGGCGGTGCCGCTGATGCGCGAGACGGGCGGGGCCATCGTCAACATCACCTCGATCTCGTCCCTGCGCGCCTCGACGCTGCGCGTCGCCTACGGCACGTCCAAGGCGGGGCTCGGCCACCTGACGAAGCAGATGGCGGTGGAACTGGCGAGTTCCGGCATCCGCGTCAACGCCGTGGCGCCGGGCCCGGTCGACACGGCCATGGCCAAGAAGGTGCATTCGCCGGAGATCCGCGCCGACTACCACGACGCCATCCCGCTCAATCGCTACGGCCTGCCGGAGGAGCTGGCGGACGCCATCGTCTATCTCTGCAGCCCCGGCGCCAGCTACATCACCGGCCAGACGCTGGCGGTGGACGGCGGCTTCGACGCCGCCGGCATCGGCCTGCCGACGCTCCGCCGCGACCAGCGCAACGGCTGAGGAACCTTCCGCCCGCCCGCACATTGTGCAGGGTCGGGCGCGCCGCAGCAGCGAGGGGGCGGACGCCCGCAGGCGAGATCGGCTGCCGGCCCGCGCGGCGCGGCCGGACGCTTCCGACCTCCTCCGCCTGCATGAAAGGGCCGCGCCGGTGAGCCGCGACCAGATTCTCATCCTCGTCATTCTCGCGATTGCGATCGGCATGTTCCTGTGGGGGCGCGTACGCCACGACATGGTGGCGCTCGGAGCGCTGCTCGCCTGCGTCGCCGTCGGGCTGGTGCCGGGCGATCAGGCCTTCGCCGGCTTCGGCCATCCAGCCGTCATCACCGTCGCCGGGGTGCTCGTGCTCAGCAGTGCGCTGCAATCCACCGGCGCGATCGATGTCCTTGCCCGGCGCGTCCTGCCGCAATCGGCGAGCCCGGCGGTCATGATCGGCGCGGTCAGCGCCTTCGCGGCGCTGCTGTCCAGCTTCATGAACAATGTCGGCGCGCTGGCGCTGCTGATGCCCTTCGCGTTGCAGGTCGCTGCCCGGCTGTCGCTGCCGCCCGGCCGGGTGCTGATGCCGCTTGCCTTCGGGTCCATCCTCGGCGGCATGACGACGCTGATCGGAACGCCGCCGAACCTCATCGTCTCCGGCTTCCGCCAGCAGAGCGGCGGCGCGAGCTTCGCCATGTTCGACTTCACGCCGGTAGGGCTGGCCGTGGCGCTTGCCGGCATCGCCTTCATCGTGCTGGGCGGCTGGCGGCTGGTGCCGGCGCGCCAGCGGGCCGGCGCCGACAGTTTCGAGACCGGCGCCTACCTCACCGAGGCGCGGGTGGCGGAGGGGTCGAAGGCGGCGGGCATGACGCTCCGCGAGGTCGAGAACGCCCTCGCCGAGGCCGACGCGCAGATCCTCGGCCTCGTGCGCAACGAGCGCCGCATTCCCGCCCCCCATCCCTATCGCGAGGTGCGCACCGGCGACGTGCTGGTCATCGAGGCGGAGCCGCAGGCGCTGACGAACGCCCTCACCAGCCTGGGGCTGGCGCTGGAGGAGGCGGTGGCGCCGCCGCCCCTCGAGGAGACGCAGAAGGCGGCCCTCGCCGCCGCGGCCGCCGAGGAGGCGGTGACCGAGCCGCAGGCGGCGACGCCGCCGGCGGATGCCGAGTCGATCGCCGCCGAGCCGCCGACACGCCTGCAGTCGGAAGAGGTGACGCTGATGGAGCTGGCGGTCCGGCCCCGCGCCGAGATCACCGGCCGCTCGGCGAGTTCCATCCGCCTGCGCACCCGCTTCGGCATCAACCTGCTGGCGGTGTCGCGGCAGGGCAAGCCGTCGCGCGCCCGGCTGCGCACCATGACGATCGCCGAGGGCGACGTGCTGCTCGTCCAGGGGCCGCCGGAGGTAATCCTCGAATTCGCCAACCGGTTCGGCTGCGTGCCGCTGGCCGAGCGGGCCCTGCGCATCCCCCAGCCGCGCCAGGCGCTCATTGCGTCGCTGATCATGGCGACGGCCGTCGGCATCGCCGCCTTCGGCCTGATGCCTGCGGCGGTCGCCTTCGCGGGCGGGCTGCTCGGCGTCGCGGTCACGGGAGTGGTGCCGGTGCGGCGCATCTACGACGCCATCGACTGGTCGGTGATCGTGCTCCTCGCCGCGCTGATCCCGGTGGCGGGGGCCCTGGCGACCACGGGGACGGCCGACGTGATCGCCCAGAGCGTGGTGGGGACGCTCGCCGGCGACAGCCCGCTTCTCGCCCTCGCGGTGATCCTCATCGTCACCATGACCCTGTCCGACTTCATGAACAACGCCGCCACCGCCGCCGTCATGTGTCCGGTTGCGATCGGTACCGCCTCGCAGATGGGCGCCCAGGCCGACCCGTTCCTGATCGCGGTGGCGGTGGGCGCCTCCTGCGCCTTCCTCACCCCCATCGGCCACCAGAACAACACGCTGATCCTCGGACCGGGCGGCTTCCGGTTCGGCGACTACTGGCGCCTCGGCCTGCCGCTGGAGATCGTCGTGCTGGTCGTGTCGATCCCGACCATCGCCTTCGTCTGGCCGTTGCGCTGAGGCGGGGCGCCGACGTCAGGCGGCCCGGGCCCGCGCTCCGGGCGCGATGGTGGGCGGCGCCGCGTTGAGCTGCTCGACGGCAAAGCCCGCCGCGGCCTTGTAGCCGGCCATGAAGGCCGAGCGCTCTGCGGGGGGAACCACGGCGTCGATGTCGTCGAAGGTGCCGCCGCAGCGCTCGTCCACGAGGTTGAGCAGGCCGAAGGGGCCGGCGCCGCGGTTGCGCAGGACCACCTGCGAGATCGGACCGCAGAGCTTGTCGTCATAGGCGGCGAGCGCCTCCTGCGTCACTCCGTGGGCCACCATGGCGGCGCCGAGCACACGGGCGTCGACGATGGCCTGGCTGGCGCCGTTCGAGCCCGTCGGGTACATGGCATGGGCGGCATCGCCGAGGAGGACCACCGGCCCGTCCCGCCAGGTGGGGACGGGATCGCGGTCGATCATCGGGTTCTCGTAGACCTTGTCGGCCCCGCCGATGAGGGCGGGGACGTCGAGCCAGTCCCATCGCCAGTCGGCGAAGTGGTGGGCGAAATCCGCGATACCGACCTCGCGGAACCAGCCGCGCTGCTTCCAGCCCTCGGAATTGTCCACCACCACCTCGGCAATCCAGTTGATGGTGGCGAGGCCGTCGGCGTCGGGCGGCGAGATGGGATAGATCACCACCCGGTGGCGGTGGGTGCCGAGGCCGATGAAGGAGGCGCCGGTGCGGATGGGCCTGCCGCGGCTGGTCCCGCGCCACATGAGGGCGCCGCCCCAGTGGATGGGCGGCTGGTCCGGATGCATCTGCGCGCGGACGGCGGAGTGGATGCCGTCGGCGCCGACGAGGAGCGTGCCGTGCTCCTCCGAACGGCTGCCGTCCGCCGCCTCGATGAAGGCGGTGACCCCTCCCTCGCGCTTGCGATAGCCCTTGACCTGCCGGCCGAGTCTCACGGCGTCCGGGCCGAGGCGCTCCACCACCTTGGCGTGGAGCAGCATGTGCAGGAGGCCGCGGTGAACCGCGTATTGCGGCCATCTGTAACCGGCCAGCAGGCCGCGCGGCTCGGCATAGATGTCGTTGCCGTTGAGGCCGACCAGGGCCCATTCCTTGGCCGGCAGGCCCACCTGGTCGAGATCGGCCTCGCCGATGCCGAGGTCGCCGAGCTCGCGCACGGCATTGGGCTGGAGGTTGATGCCGACGCCGAGGGGGCGCATCTCGCGCGCCGCCTCGAAGACGGTGCAGGGCACGCCGATCTGGTGCAGGGTCAGGGCGGTGACGAGGCCGCCGATGCCGCCGCCTGCGATGATGACGGAATGGTCGGTCATGAAAGGTCGGCTCGCCAGGTAGAGGGACTTCCGGCGACGTTACCGCCGCCGCTCGCCATCGCCCTTAGCGATTTCCGGCCCGCGCGGCCAGTCCCTCATGCGCCGGGGGGCGTGAAGCCGCGGATCAGCGGCGAGAGCTCGATGTCGTTGATGAGGCTCGCCGCCTCCGCCAGGTCCATCCAGCGGCGCTCGCGGCGCTTGCGCTCCGGCCAGGCGGAGTTCTGGCGCCTGACCTCCAGCGAGAAGACGTCGACGCGGCAGCGGGCGACGGCGCCGGAGGCGAGGACCTTGTCGTAGTGATACGAACCGATGGCGCGCTTGCCGATCTTGCCCTCGACCCCCGCCTCCTCGGCCGCCTCCTGCGCCGCCACCTTGTGGGCGGGCCGCTTGCCCATGGGCCAGCCCTTGGGAATGATCCAGCGCCGCGTGCTGCGCGAGGTGATGAGCAGGATCTCCAGTCCGCCCTCCTGCGTGATGCGATAGGGGAGGGCGGCGAATTGCAGGCGGTTCCGCTCGACGGGCCCGGCGTGCTCGACCGCGACCGATCCGGCATCAGCCTCCTCGCCCGTTTCAGTCGTCTCCCGGCGGTCCACCGCATGCATGATGTAAGGTCCCTCCCGTCGCCTGGTGGCGGCGACCATCACCGATGGCAGCGCCTCATGGCCAGCTCAAGGCAGGCGATCGGGTATTCTGTTACAGATTCGTCATGGAATGTCCCATCGCGCTGTGATGGAACGAGAATATCGCGGCGGGACGCCGTCCTGTTCCTTTCCACAGGCCAGCGCCGGACCGATGGCGATCGGCATCGCGGCGCCGAGGCAGCGCCTGGTGGGGCCGCTGCAACCGTTCCGGTATGGGCCCGGGCGGGCCTTTGTGGCCGCTCACCCTTCCTCCCCGCGGCCGCATGGCGTATGGCCCCCGGCAACACCAGTCACCGGGCAGTCCACGCGTATGATTCGACTCGAGAGCATCGGAAAGCAGAACGGCAAGCAGATCGTCTTCATCGAGGCCTCGGCCGCCCTGCAGCGGGGGGAGAAGATCGGCCTCGTGGGGCCTAACGGCGCGGGCAAGACGACCCTGTTCCGCATGATCACCGGAGAGGAGCCGCCGGACGAGGGTCAGGTCTCCACCGACCGCGGCGTGACCATCGGCTATTTCAGCCAGGACGTCGGCGACATGGCGGGCCGCAGCGCGGTGGCCGAGGTGATGGACGGCGCCGGGCCTGTCAGCGAGGTCGCCGCCGAGCTCAAGGCGCTGGAGGCGGCCATGGCCGACCCCGAGCAGGCCGACCGGATGGACGAGATCATCACCCGCTACGGCGAGGTGCAGGGCCGGTTCGAGGAACTCGACGGCTATGCGCTGGACGGACGGGCGCGCGAGGTTCTCGCCGGCCTCGGCTTCTCCCACGAGATGATGGAAGGCGATGTCGGCAAGCTCTCGGGGGGCTGGAAGATGCGCGTGGCGCTCGCCCGCATCCTCCTGATGCGGCCCGACGTGATGCTGCTCGACGAGCCGTCGAACCACCTCGACATCGAGAGCCTGATCTGGCTCGAATCCTTCCTCAAGGGCTTCGAGGGCGCGCTGATGATGACATCGCACGACCGCGAGTTCATGAACCGCATCGTCGGCAAGATCATCGAGATCGACGGGGGGTCGCTCACCACCTACTCCGGCGACTACGCCTTCTACGAGCAGCAGCGGGCACTGGCGGAAAAGCAGCAGCAGGCGCAGTTCGAGCGCCAGCAGGCCATGCTCGCCAAGGAGATCGCCTTCATCGAGCGGTTCAAGGCCCGCGCCTCCCATGCCGCGCAGGTGCAGAGCCGTGTGAAGAAGCTCGACAAGATCGACCGGGTGGAGCCGCCGCGCCGCCGCCAGACGGTGATGTTCGAGTTCCAGCCGGCGCCGCGTTCGGGCGAGGACGTGGTCAGCCTGAAGGGCGTACACAAGCGATACGGCAGCCGCACCATCTACGAGGGGCTGGACTTCCAGGTGCGCCGGCGCGAGCGCTGGGCGATCATGGGCGTCAACGGCGCCGGCAAGTCGACGCTGCTGAAGCTCGTCGCCGGAGCCACCGAGCCGGACGACGGCACGGTGGCGCTCGGCGCCAGCATCAAGATGGGTTATTTCGCCCAGCACGCCATGGAACTGCTGGACGGCGAGCAGACCGTGTTCCAGTGGCTGGAGGAGTCCTTCCCGCAGGCGGGCCAGGGCTCGCTCCGGGCCCTGGCCGGCTGTTTCGGCTTTTCCGGCGACGACGTGGAGAAGCGCTGCCGCGTCCTCTCGGGCGGCGAGAAGGCGCGCCTGGTCATGGCGCGCATGCTCTACGACCCGCCGAACTTCCTGGTGCTCGACGAGCCTACCAACCACCTCGACATGGCCACCAAGGAGATGCTGATCAAGGCGCTGGCCGGCTACGAGGGCACCATGCTCTTCGTCTCGCACGACCGGCATTTCCTCGCGGCCCTGTCGAACCGGGTTCTGGAGCTGACGCCGGAGGGCATCCACGCCTATGGCGGCGGCTATACCGACTATGTCGCCCGCACCGGGCAGGAGGCGCCGGGACTGCGGAGCTGATCCGCCGGCCCATCCCTGGCGTAGGGGATACAGGCGAGGCGCTGCACAGCGCGCCTACGCCGCCAGCCAGGCCCTGGCTGAGACTGCGCGTGCCGCTCCCCCATCGGCCCGCGCGGGAGGCTGCCCTGGCCCGGGCAGCCTCCCCATTCCCCCGCCATCCGCTTAAGCTGCACCGGACGCCGCAGGGGGACGCGATGGCTGGCCACGATTTCTTCGACATTCCATCCTTCGCGCTGCAGCGCGGCCTGACCCTGCCGCTCGCCCGGCTCGCCTACAGGACCTATGGCACGCTGAACGCGGCGCGCAGCAACGCCATCCTCTATCCCACCTCCTACGGCGCCCATCACAACGACATCGACTGGCTGATCGGGCCCGGCCGCGTGCTCGACCCGGAGCGCTGGTTCATCGTCATACCCAACCAGTTCGGCAACGGCCTCTCCTCCTCGCCGAGCACGCTGCCCGAACCCTTCGGCCTCGGCCGCAATCCCGTCTTCACCCATGTCGACAATGTCGCGGCGCAGGAGCGCCTGCTCCGCGAGGTCTTCGGCATCGAGCGGCTCGCCCTCGTCTATGGCTGGTCCATGGGCGGCCAGCAGGCGCTGCACTGGGGCGCGCTGCATCCCGACCGGGTGGGCGCCATCTGCGCTGTCTGCACATCGGCTCGGACCAGTCCGCACAACAAGGTGTTCCTGGAGGGCATCCGGGCGACGCTGACCACCGACGCCGCCTGGCGCGACGGACGCTTTACGGAGCGGCCGGTGAAGGGCCTGCGCGCCTTCGCCCGCGTCTATGCGGGCTGGGCGATGAGCCAGGCCTTCTACCGGGAGGAGCTGTGGCGCACCGTCGGCTTCGCCTCGCTGGAGGATTTCCTGGTGCGCAGCTGGGAGGCGAATTTCCTCAGGCGCGATGCGGCCGACCTCCTCTCGATGATCGAGACCTGGATGGCCTCCGACATCTCCGACAACGCCGTCTTCAACGGCGATCTGGCGCGCGCGCTCGGCGCCATCACCGCCCGATCGATCATCATGCCTTCCGAGACGGATCTCTATTTTCCCGTCGAGGACAGCGCCATCGAGACGGCGCGGATGCCGAATGCGGAGCTCAGGCCGATCCGCTCGATCTGGGGCCACCGCGCCGGCAATCCGTCGCTCAATCCGGCGGACGAGGCGGTGCTGCGCCAGGCGGTGGCCGAGCTCCTCGGCGGCTGAGCGGGGCGGGGGCCGGCCATACGCCGGCGCCGGTGGCCAAGGCTGCGGCCGCGCGGCATGGTGTGCCTCCCATCAGGGAAGGGAACGCCGATGATCTACGAACTGCGCATCTACAACTGCCTGCCGGGCCGCCTGCCCAAGCTGCTGGCCCGCTTCCAGAACCACACGCTGAAGCTCTGGGAGAAGCACGGCATCCGCCAGGCCGGCTTCTTCACCACCGTCATCGGCCCGTCCAACAACGACCTGACCTATCTGGTGGCCTGGGAATCCATGGCCGAGCGCGAGGCCAAGTGGAGTGCCTTCCAGCAGGATCCCGCCTGGATCGCTGCGCGCAACGATAGCGAGGCCGACGGGCCGATCCTCGCCAATGTCGCCAGTTCCTTCCTGACGCCGACGGCATTCTCCTCGGTGAAGTGAGGAGAGGGGGCGGGTTCTCGCGATCCCGCCCCGACATCCTCACTCGGTGGTGAAGCGGGTGGTGCCGGCGGACCGGTTGTAGAAGATGGTGACGCGGCTGACCTGACACAGGTTGATGCCGCGGAACTCGGCCGTCTCCTGGTCGTCGTAGACCACCTTGATGTCGAACATGCACTGCGACGTGTTGCGGGCGAAGCGCACGTTCAGCTGCTGGCCGTTCTCCAGCGAATCGTCACCCATCAGGTCCTCTTCCCAGCTGTTGACGTTCGAGGCGCTGACATAGACCTCGTCGATCGTGTAGCCGGTCCGGTTCACCAGGACGAAGTCCTGCTGGGCTTGGGCGCGCACGTCGCCCGTCGCCACGGTGAGGCTGAGCGCGGCGAAGGCCGCGATGAGGAAGGCTCGCATGGGAATGTCTCGGTTTCCGCCGGCGGTGCGATGACGGAGGGATGAAGGGAGTGCACCGGGCGGGGACCCTGCGCAGACACCTTTCCCTGCGTCAACCGGTCGCGCTTTATCGCCGATGGCCTAGGCCACCGGGCCCGCCCTCGGGAGAAGGCGCCGTCGCGGATGGGCTGCTCAGCGGCCCGCCGGGAGCACGATCGGCTGGCCGTGGGGCGTCCCCTCGGCGGCGCGATGCCAGGCGGCGGTGGTGTCCTCGATGGCCGGGGCGGTGGTGACGCCGCGGGCGATCATCAGCCGCTCCAGAGCCCGCAGCCAGTGGCGGTAATAGGTCTCGCCGGTGTCGGGATCTCCCGCCGCCTGGGCCGCGCGGATCTCCGCCGACAGCGTCTCGGCCCATTCGGCCCAGGTGAACAGGCCCTTCTCGTGCAGGGTCACGGCGAGCGCGAAGGCATGGGCCTCCCAGGGCTCGCGGAAGACCGGGCCCTCGGCCCCGCAGGGGATGTGGGGCAGGGCGGCAAGGTCAGGCGCGGGAAGGTTCGTCATGCCGGGCTCAGATAGCTGTCCCAGGCGTCCACCGAGACGCTGGAGGCGGGATCGGCCTCGTCGCCGAAGAGCTCCGGCCCGTCGAAGCGGACGGTGTAGAGCCATTCGGGCGCCTCGCCCGTTCCGGTGGCGTTGGCGTCGGCGAAGACATGGACGCCGTGCAGGTGGGTCACGGTGCCGGTCTTGCCCTGGACGTAGCGCGGCAGGCGGGTGTGGCCCTTCGGCTCGGCCATGGTGGCGGTCCTGACCCGGTCGCCGACGGCGAAGCGGGCGGGGCTCGTCGCCTCTCGCTCGGTGGGGCCGCCGCGGGCCAGCACGGCGGGAACCATGTCGGCGGTCAGGACCCGCGGGACGGGCTTTGCCGGATCGACGGCATGGCCGGCGGCGAGATCGGCCGGTGTGACGAGGCCGCGGTCGGCCATCAGCCGTTCGAGGCCGCCGGTCCAGACCTCGTAATAGCTCATGCCGAGATAGCCCGGCTGCTGCTCGCGGGCGGCGCGCGACTGGTCGATGTTCCAGGAGCCGGTGGCGCCCATGGCGAGGGTGATGGCGAGGGCGCGGGCCTCCCAGGGGGCGTGGAACAGCGGCTCGTCGCGTTCCGGCGCGACGGGGCCGAGGCCTTTCCGGCCGCCGAGGTCGGCATAGGTCACATAGGTCATGCCGATGCTCCCGCGGGCAGCGGCAGGCCGGTGCCGATCATGGAGTCGCGGGTGACGAGGGCGGCGAGCCTGGCCTCGTCCCAGCCCTCGGTGCCGGCGGGGCGCTCGGGGACGACGAGGTAGCGGATCTCGGCGGTGGAATCCCAGACCTTGACGGCCTTGCCCGCCGGCAGGGTCACGCCGAAATCGGCCAGCACGCCGCGCGGGTCACGCACCGCCTTGGCCCGGTAGGGCGCCGACTTGTACCAGACCGGCGGCAGGCCGAGCACCGGCCACGGGTAGCAGGAACAGAGGGTGCAGACGACCATGTTGTGGGTGTCGGGCGTGTTCTCGACCGCCACGAGGTGCTCGCCCTGCCGGCCGGCATAGCCGAGTTCGGCGACGGCGGCGGTGGCATCGGCCAGCAGGCGTCCGCGATAGGCCGGGTCGACCCAGCTCTTCGCCACGACGCGGGCGCCGTTGTGCGGGCCGACCCTGGTCTCATAGGTCTCGATCAGCACGTCGAGGGCGGCCGGGTCGACATAGCCCTTCTCGACCAGGATGGTCTCCAGCGCCCTGACCCGCGCGTCCATGGGCGAGAGTTCGCTATGGTCGTGGTCGTGATCGTGGTGATGGTCGTGGTGGTGATGATCGTGGTGATCGTGATCGCTCATGACGCGCCTCTCGGATCGCCGGAGGCTAGCGCGGTCCCGGCGTCAGGGAAAGGCGGCCGCCGCCGGCGACCGCCTTCGCGGGACGGAACGGCTCAGGCCTTCGGCGCCCGGGCCAACTCCTCGGCGCGCAGGTCCTTGCGCAGGACCTTGCCGACATTGGACTTCGGCAGTTCGCTGCGGAACTCCACGAGCTTCGGCACCTTGTAGCCGGTCAGGTGCTCCCTGCAGAAGGCACGGATCTCGTCGACCGTCACCTCGGCGCCGGGCTTCTTCACCACGAAGGCCTTCACCGCCTCGCCCGCCGCGCCGTCCGGAACGCCGACCACCGCGACCTCGAGGATGGCCGGATGCTTGGCGAGCGTATCCTCGACCTCATTGGGGAAGACGTTGAAGCCGGAGACCAGCACCATGTCCTTCTTGCGATCGACGATGCTGAAATAGCCGTCCTCGTCCTGGATGGCGATGTCGCCCGTGTAGAGCCAGCCGTCACGCACCGTGCGGGCGGTCTCCTCGGGCTTGCGCCAGTAGCCGGCCATGATCTGCGGGCCGCGGGCGATGAGTTCGCCCGGCTGGCCGACCGGCACTTCCTTGCCCTGGTCGTCGACGCACTTGATGTCGGTGGAGGGGACGGGAACGCCGATCGTGCCCTCCTTCACCGCGTCCAGCGGGTTGAAGGTGAGGACGGGCGAGGACTCGGTGAGGCCGTAGCCCTCGACCACCGGCGTGCCGGTGACCTCGCGCCAGCGCTTGGCGACGGCGTCCTGCAGCGCCATGCCGCCGGCGCAGGAGCTCTTCAGGCTCTTGGGCGGGTTGTCGCGGAACCAGGGCTCGTTGTTGAGGCCGTTGAACAGCGTGTTGACGCCGGTCATGGTCGAGATCGGGAACTTCTCGAAGGCCTTCTGCAGGTTGGTCAGCGGCCGCGGATTGGGTACCAGGACGTTGTGGGCGCCCAGAACCCAGTAGCCGAGCATGTTCACCGTGAAGGCGAAGATATGGTAGAGCGGCAGCGCGGTGAGGATGGTCTCCTCGCCCCGGACCATGTTCGACGCGACCATCTCCAGCGACTGCGCCATGTTCATGACGAGGTTGCCGTGGGTCAGCATGGCGCCCTTGGAGACGCCGGTCGTGCCGCCCGTGTACTGGAGCACGGCGAGCGTATCGAGCCCCACCGTCTCGGCATAGGCGGAGACCTTGACGCCGCCCTTGCGGGACTCGCCGGCGGCGAGGGCGGCGCGGAAGGTGGTGTGTTCCACCGGCACCGGCTTCACCGACTTGTCCTTGTACTTCTGCACGAGGCCGACCAGCGTGCCCTGCAGCCAGGGCATGAAGTCGGTGATCGAGGAGACGACGACGTGGCGCACCCTGTGCCGCGAGAAGGCGGCGGGCAGCTTGTCGGCGAACATGTCGATGATGACGAGCAGGTCGGGATCGCCGTCGGCGAAGACGTTGCCCATCTCCTCCGCCGTGTAGAGCGGATTGATGTTGATGAGGACGCAGCCGGCCTTGAACACGCCGAAGGCGACGATCGGGAAGGCGAGGGCGTTGGGCGTCTGCAGCGCGACGCGGGCGCCGGCCTCCAGCTTCAGGACCTCGCGCAGATAGACGGCGAAATCGTCGGAGAGGCGGTCGATGTCGGCATAGGTGAGAGAGCCGCCCATGCCGTTGGGCAGGCAGAGCGAGAAGGCGGTTTTCGTGCCGTAGGTGCGCGCGACGGAGCGCACCATGGCGGCGAGGTTGGGATGCGGGGCCTCGTCGATCGTGTGGCGCATGCCGACGGAATAGAACTTCGTCCAGGGCCTAGCCGGCGCTGTATCGACGTGGGTCATGCCATCCTCCCGGGATTTTCTATGGCATCAGCCTATAATCCAATGCCGCAGGGGCCGCCAGCCGGCCGAATGCCGCCCCCGGGGGACTAGCGCAGCTTGCCGGCCGCGCGCAGCACGAAGCCGATGACCTCGGCGACGGCCCGGTAGAGCTCCTCCGGGATATGGTCGTCGATGGCGACCCCTGAAAGGGCCTCGGCCAGGAGCGGATTGCCTTCCACCGCCACGCCGTGTTCGCGCGCCGTGGCGATGATCTTCTCGGCGATGAGGCCGCGGCCGGAGGCGGTGACGCGCGGGGCCGCGTCCTTGCCGATGTCGTATTCGAGCGCCACCGCGACGGCGGGGCGGGGCGGGCTCCCCTCGCCGCTCATGACGAGCGGTCCAGGCGGTGGCGCGGCGGCTCGGAGGGCGGGCGCGGGTCAGGCGGCGCGCCGGCGGCGATTGTCAGCCGATCGATGGTGAAGGCGGAGGCGGCGAGGGCGTCGGACAGCCCGGCGCGCTGGGCGTCGAGCGCGGCCGCCACACCCTGCCTTTCGGCCCAGAGCTGGATGCCGACGCGGCCATCGTGCCAGCGCACGGCGGCATGGATCGGCCCCAGCGGTTCGGCGTCGAGCGAGAAGCGCATGGTCCAGTCGCCGCCCTTGCGC
>JAEZGJ010000195.1 GCA_023416965.1 Pseudomonadota bacterium
GGTCGGGCCCGGTGCCGAGGCGGTTCTCGCCGCCTGGCCGGAGGGCGCCTCCCCGCCCGCCGTCCTCGACGGGCGGGCGGCGCCGGACATTGCCGTCGTCGCCCAGCTGGGGGCAGCGGCGGATCCCGCCCTCTCGCCCTGCCGGCCCCTCTACCTCAAGGCGGTGGATGCCAAGCCACAGGCCCAGCGGCCCGGTGCGGCGGAGGCGCGGCCATGACGTCCCTCGCCGACCTCGTGGTCTGGTGGCCGCGCTCCGAGCCGGTCCTGGCGCGGGCGGCCACCGGGGATTGCGAGGACCTCGCCGCCATCCACGCCGCCTCCTTTCACCGCGGCTGGGGAGCCGAGGATCTGGCGGCCATGCTGCGCGACCCCGCCATCGTCGCCCATGTGGTGCGGCGGCGGGCCGGGGGCCCCCCCCCGCCCGGGGCGCCCTTGGGGGGGGGGGGGGGGGGGGGGCGCCCGCCGGAGGCTTCATCCTCAGCCGCATCGCGGCGGACGAGGCGGAGATCCTCACGGTTGCGACCGCGCCGCGGCTGCGCGGCCGAGGCTATGGCGGACGGCTGGTCGCAGCCCACCTGCCTGACCTGATGCGCGCCGGCGTGCGCCGCCTCTTTCTGGAGGTCGAGGCGGAGAACGCCCCCGCCCTGAAGCTCTACGAGCGGGCCGGTTTCGTCCCCATTGGCCGTCGCAAGGGCTATTACCGCACGGCCGCCGGGACCGCCGACGCCATCACCATGCGCCGCGACCTCCCGGCGATCTGAGGCACAGGTCCAAACCGCGAAATTTCCCGCCGCCGTTCCCGTTCTGGACTCTTAGACCGCGAGTCCCCGCAAGGTTAGATTGATCCTGATTCGCGCCGTGGGCGGCACCGGCGCTGATCCCCTCGAGCCCACTCGCGTGCCGCACCGTGACGTAAGGATACGAGATGCCGGGCCTGCCGAGGGTCGACGACGCATCCGGTGGGGACGGCGATCCGCAACCGGCGCCCGCGCGGCGGGCCTTGCGGCTCGTCCCGGCAACCGCCGCCGCCCTTCTCGCCAGCACCGCCCTCGTCGCGGCCAGCGAGGCGGTTCCCACCCTGTCCGAAGTCATGGGCGCCATCCGCGCCCACGAATGGGCGGCATTCGGGCTCAATGTCGGCGTCGTGGTCTTCGGCGTCGTCACCGCCATCGGCCTCCTGCGCACGCGCGCGAGCGCCGCCGCGGCCGCGCGCCAGGCCCGCCGCGAGATCAACGAACTCAGGCTCGCCCTCGACCGCAACGCCGAGCTGCTGACCCTCGATCCGCACGTGGTCGTCGTCTGGGGCGGCGACCGCGACGAGCCCGAGATCGCCGGCGACGTCTCCCTCGTCACCGACCTTCCGGCGGCGCGGCGCGTGCTCGCCTTCGGCTCCTGGCTGCCCGCCGACCGGGCGGCGGAACTGGAGCGCGCGGTGGATGCCCTGCGGGCCTCGGGAACCCCCTTCCGCCTCGACGTGGTCAGCCAGGGCGGTCGGCCGATAGAGGCCGAGGGCCGCCCCATCGGCGGCCGGGCGGTGCTGCGCCTGCGCCTGGTAGCGGGCGTGCGCGAGGAGCTCGTGCAGCTTCGCGCCGGTCATGACGCGCTGGTGCGCGAGACGGCGACGATCCGCTCCTTCCTCGGCGCGCTCTCCCTGCCGGTCTGGCTGCGCGACGCGGAGGGGCGCATCACCTGGGTCAACACCGCCTATGCCGCCGCGACGGATGCTCCCGACGGCGTGAGGGCGGTCGCCGCCGGGCACGAACTGCTCGACCCCGCCGACAGGAACGAGGCGGCGCGCTGCCGCTCCGCCCGCATGCCCTTCGCCCGCCGCGTCGCGGCGGTGGCGGCGGGCCAGCGGCGCATCTTCGACATCATCGAGACGCCGGCGGGAGCCGGGTCGGCCGGCCTCGCCGTCGACGTCACCGAGCTGGAGACCGTGCGCTCGGAACTCTCCGTGGAGATGGAGACGCACAAGCGCACGCTCGACCAGCTGGCGACGGCAGTGGCCATCTTCGACGCCGGCAAGCGTCTCGTCTTCAACAACGAGGCCTTCCGCCAGCTCTGGGACCTGGAGCCCGCCTTCCTGCACCAGGGGCCGACCGACGGCGACATTCTCGACCGGCTGCGCGAGAGGCGGCTGCTGCCCGAACAGTCCAACTACCGGGAATGGAAGAAGACCCTGCACCGGGTCTACGAGGCGGTGGACACCGAGCCGCGCATCCTCGAATGGCCGCTGCCCGACGGGCGCTTCCTCCGCGTGGTGCAGAACCCGGATCCGGCCGGCGGCGTCACCTATGTCTTCGAGGACCTCACCCAGCGCCTGCAGCTGGAGACACAGGTCCAGGCGCTCGGGCGCGTCCAGCGCGAGACCATCGACAATCTCGACGAGGCGGTGGCGGTGTTCGGCTCGGACGGCCGCCTGTCGCTGTCGAATCGCGCCTTCGCCGCCCTGTGGGACTTCGACGCGAAGGTGCTCGACGGCAGGCCCAAGATCGACCAGATCGCCAGCCTGTGCATGCCCTATGTGCGCGACGGCGGCATCTGGTCCGACATCCGCGCCGCCGTGACCGCGCTCGCCGACGAACGGCGCCAGCGTTCGTTCCGCATCGAGCGCACCGACGGCTCGGTGCTCGACACCGGCACGGCGCCGCTGCCGGGCGGGGCGACCCTCGTGACGTTCCGCAACGTCACCAACATGGTGATGGTCGAGCGCGCCCTGACCGAACGTAACGAGGCGCTGGAATCGGCGGCGAAGCTGCGCAACGACTTCGTCCACCACGTCTCCTACCAGCTGCGCACGCCGCTCACGACCATCATCGGCTTCGCCCAGGTGCTGGACGACCCGGCGATCGGGCCGCTGAACGACAAGCAGCGGGAATATCTCGGCTATATCGGCGCCTCCTCCGCCTCGCTGCTGTCGATCATCAACGACGTGCTGGACCTCGCCACCATCGATGCCGGGGTGATGGAGCTGGAGCTCGGCGAGGTCGACATCCGCGCCACGATCCAGGCGGCGGTGGAGGCGGTGCGCGACCGCATCGCCGAGAACCAGATCCGCATCGAGACGCGGGTGGCGCGCGACATCGGCACGTTCAGGGCCGATGCCCAGCGCGTGCGCCAGGTTCTGTTCAACCTCCTCTCCAACGCCATCGGCTTCTCCGACCGCGGCGGTCTCGTCGTGCTGGACGCGGCGCGCGAGGGCGAGGAGATCGTGTTCAAGGTGCGCGACCAGGGAGCGGGCATCGCCCCCGACATGGTCGGCCGCATGTTCGAGCGCTTCGAGACCCGCTCCACCGGCACGCGCCACCGCGGCGCCGGGCTCGGCCTCTCGATCGTCCAGAGCTTCGTCCAGCTGCATCGCGGCCGCATCGAGGTGGAGACGGCCCCGGGCAGCGGCACGCAGGTGAAGGTCACCTTCCCGGCCCATCTCGAGGATTTCTCCAAGGCCGCCGAATGACCGAACCCTTCCGTCACGTCCGCATTCTCGCCAACGAGGCGGAGACGCGCGAACTCGCCATGGACCTCGCCATGGCCGCCCAGGCCCACGACATCGTGACCCTGGAGGGGGATCTCGGCGCCGGCAAGTCGACGCTCGCCCGCGCCCTGATCCGCGCCATCGCCGAGGACGAGAGGCTCGAAGTGCCGAGCCCGACCTTCGCGCTGATCCAGCCCTATGACCTGAAGCGGCTGCCGGTCATCCACGCCGACCTCTACCGCGTCACCTCGCCCGACGAAATCGCCGAACTGGGCTGGGACGAGGCGGCCGAGGGCGCCCTGCTCATAGTGGAATGGCCGGACCGGCTCGGCGGCGCCCTCTCCGGCGACCGGCTGGAGGTGGCGCTGACCCTCGTCCCCGCGCGCGGACCGGGCGCCCGCCAGGCGGTGCTGACCGGCCATGGCGCCTGGGCCGGACGCCTGGCGCGGCTGGTGGCGCTGCGGAGCTTCCTCAACAATGCGGGATGGGGCGGCTCGCTGCGCCGCCACCTGCAGGGCGACGCCTCCTCGCGCTCCTACGAGCGGCTGCTCGACGGCCAGCGCCGGGCCGTGCTGATGAACGCGCCGAAGAAGCCCGACGGCCCGCCGGTGAAGAACGGCCTGCCCTACAGCCGCATCGCCCATCTCGCCGAGGACATGGTGCCCTTCGTCGCCATGGCCGAGGGCCTGCGCGACATCGGCCTGTCCTCCCCCGAGATCGAGGCGGTCGACCTCGACCAGGGATTCCTGATCATCGAGGATCTCGGCGGCGAGGGCGTGATCCGGGATGGCGCGCCGCTGCCCGAGCGCTACATGGCGGCGGTCGACGTCCTCGCGCTGATCCATGCGCGACCGCGGCCCGCGACGCTGGCGACGCCGAAGGGTGCCTATGCGCTGCCGGCCTATGACAGGGAGGCGCTGACCATCGAGGTGGAGCTGCTCCTCGACTGGTACCTGCCGATGAAGGACGCTCGCATTCCCGCGAGCGAGAAATATGTCTTCCTGCAGCGCTGGGGCGAACTCTTTGCCGAGGTGGAAGCGGCGCCGCAGACCTGGGTGCTGCGCGACTTCCATTCGCCCAACCTCATCTGGCTCGCCGGGCGCGAGGGGGTGGAGAAGGTCGGCCTGATCGACTTCCAGGACGCGGTGATGGGGCCGGCGGCCTATGACGTCGCCTCGCTGCTGCAGGATGCGCGCATCACCGTGCCGGAGGAGCTGGAGCTGCAATTGCTGTCGCGCTACGCCACGGCGCGCAAGGCCGCCGATCCCGGCTTCGACATGGCCGCCTTCGCACGGCTCTACGCCATCATGGGGGCGCAGCGCGCGACCAAGATCCTCGGCATCTTCGCCCGCCTCGACAAGCGCGACGGCAAGCCGCAATACCTCGCCCACCTGCCGCGCATCTGGGCCTATCTGCAGCGCTGCCTCGCCCATCCCGCACTGACCCAGGTGAAGCGCTGGGTCGACGACCGGGTGCCGCCGCCGTGAGCGGCATCGACACGGCCATGGTGCTGGCGGCGGGGCTCGGCACCCGCATGAAGCCGATCACCGACCGCATCCCCAAGCCGCTGGTGCAGGTGGGGGACAGGACCCTGCTCGACCACGTGCTGGACCCGCTGGCGGAGGCGGGCGTGAGGCGCGCCGTGGTCAACGTCCACCACCTCGCCGACCAGATCGAACAGGCGGTGGCGGGGCGCCGTACGCCAGCGGTGGTGATCTCCGACGAGCGGGCGCAGATCCTCGATTCAGGCGGCGGCGTCGCCCGCGCCCTGCCGCATCTCGGCGAGACCTTCCTGATCCGCAACGCCGATTCCTTCTGGACCGACCGGGGACCGTCCAACCTCGCGCGGATGATGGAGGCCTTCGATCCCGCGCGGATGGACACGCTGCTGCTGCTCGCTCCGATGGAGGGCAGCGTCGGCTTCGACGGGCCGGGGGACTTCTTCCTGGACGCCGAGGGGCGCCTCGCCCGGCGCGGCACGGCGGCGCGGGCGCCCTATGCCTATGCGGGCGCCGCCATCATGCGCCGTGCCGATTTCGCCGGCCGGACCGACGGCGAGGTCTTCTCGCTCAACGCCCTGTGGAACGCCTCGCTGGCCAAGGGCCGCCTGCACGGGCTGGTGCTGGACGGGCTCTGGCTCCATGTCGGCACGCCGGAGGCGATCGGCGACGCCGAACGGGCGTTGGGAAGAAGACCGCGGTAGTCGGTCGGGCCAGACGTGCTGGCGCCCGAGGTCGCCGGGCCGGCCCCGCAACCCTTCCCTTTCACGCCTTCCGGG
Source organism: Pseudomonadota bacterium (assembly GCA_023416965.1). Classification (GTDB taxonomy): domain Bacteria; phylum Pseudomonadota; class Alphaproteobacteria; order Rhizobiales; family Phreatobacteraceae; genus Phreatobacter. The sequence continues at coordinate 5,754 of JAEZGJ010000195.1, forward strand.
TGTATGTGCCCGCCTCCCCGTTCCACTTCCACCCGGTCCGACCCCGGGCGAAGGACAAAGACCATGGCCAAGCGATTCGACACGGGCTCGGGCCCGTCCCAGAGGCAATTGCGCGTCGGCGAACTGATGCGCCACGCCCTCTCCGAAGTGCTCTCCCGCGGCGAGATCCACGATCCCGTCCTGCAGAGCCACGTGGTCACCGTGCCCGAGGTGCGCATGTCGCCGGACCTGAAGATCGCCACCTGTTTCGTCATGCCGCTGGGCGGCAAGGACCAGCAGGAGGTGATCCAGGCGCTGGCCCGCAACAAGCGTTTCCTGCGCGGCGAGCTCGCCCACCGCACCAACCTGAAATTCGCCCCCGACCTGCGCTTCCGCATCGACGAATCCTTCGAGGAGGGCTCGCGCATCGACCGCCTGCTGGACAGCGACCAGGTGCGCCGCGACGTCGAGAAGGACGACGAGGCATGAACCAGCCGCGCTCGAAGAAGGTGGACGTCCACGGCTGGGTGGTCCTCGACAAGGATTTCGACCAGACCTCCACCCATGCGGTGTCGCAGGTTCGGCGCCTGTTCAACGCCAGGAAGGGCGGCCATGCCGGCACGCTGGACCCGCGCGCCACCGGCCTCCTGCCCATCGCGCTGGGGGAGGCGACCAAGACCGTCCCCTTCGTCATGGACGGCCGCAAGACCTACCGCTTCACGGTGGCCTGGGGCAGCGAGACGAGCACCGACGACACGGAGGGCGAGGTGACCGCACGCTCCGACCTCCGCCCCACCCGTGAGGCGGTGGAGGCGCTGCTGCCGCGCTATACGGGCACGATCATGCAGGTGCCGCCGAAGTTCTCCGCCCTCAAGGTGGGCGGCGAGCGCGCCTACGACCTCGCCCGCGACGGCGAGGAGGTGGTGCTGGAGGCGCGGCCCATCACGGTGGACAGCCTGCGGCTCACCGCCTTCTCGGCCGAGAGCGCCGAGTTCGAGGCCGAATGCGGCAAGGGCACCTATGTGCGGGCGATCGCCCGCGACATCGGCCGGGACCTGTCCTGCCTCGGCCATGTGACCGCCCTGCGCCGGACCCGCGTCGGCCCCTTCGGCGAAGACGACACGGTGACGCTCGAGGAGCTGCGCGAACTCGCCGAGGGCAAGATCGCCGGGCAGACGCTCGAGGATGCGCTGCTGCCCGTCGAGGCGGCGCTGGCCGAGGTGCCGGAGGTGAAGGTGACGCGCGACGTCGCCGCCCGCCTGCTGCGCGGCCAGAGCGCCATCCTGCGCGGCCGCGACGCGCCGGTCGCGGGCGCCGTCTGGGCCTCGTCCGCGGGCGATCCCATCGCCCTCTGCGAGGTGGAGGCCGGCGAGCTCGTGCCGAAACGCGTCTTCGTCTTCGGACCGTGAGGCCGGGCGGCAGCTTTTGCGCAAAGCACGTTGACGGGTCCCGCCGCACTCGCTATGAGAGCCGCCTTCGCCCAGATGGCGGAATTGGTAGACGCACTGCTTTCAGGTAGCAGCGCCGCGAGGCGTGGAGGTTCGAGTCCTCTTCTGGGCACCAATTTCAGGACGCCCGCATGTCGTCAGGCATGCGGGCGTTTCCGTTTGCACAGGGACGAGTGGGGGAACATTCCGTCCCGCCAGAGGTTTCCGGGGTCCTGACCTTCCGAAAGGATCCCCCGATGAAAGCTCTCACGCTCGGCGCCCTTGCCGCCGCCCTCCTCTTCTCCGCTCCCGCTTTCGCCCAGGACGTGCGCATCCGCGCCGGCGAGGGCGGCGTGTCGATCCGCAGCGACGACGGCGGCCCGGGCTATCGCCGCCATCGCGGCCCCGACCGGGTCATCATCCGCGAGCGCCGCGCCCCGCGCGTCGTGGTGCGCGAGCGCTGCCGCAACGTGGTGATCCGCACCGAGCGGCCGAACGGCACGGTGGTGGTGCGCCGCGAGCGTCGCTGCAGCTGAGCCTGCCGCCCCATCGACGACGTCGGCAGGAGGCGCTCCCGCGAGGGGGCGCCTCTTGCCGTTCCGGCTCGCGTCAGATGCCGTCGTCGGGCTCCACGACGAAGCGTACCCCCAGCTGGGCGCCGTCCCGCCAGACCACGGCACAGCGCCGGAGCGCCTGACGGCCGACGGCGAGGCGCAGCAGGAAATCGTCGGGGACCCCTTCGGGCTCGCGGGCTATGAGGCGGGCGCCGGTCTGCGAGACGTCCACAAGGGTGCAGGGAATCTCGGCGCCGTCGGCGAGCCGCTCGATCCGCGCGATGTAACGCAGATCCTGACGCCGTCCGCGACGGCGGTCACGTGTGCTCGAAGGGGCCAGTGGCGCCATGCGAAATCCGTCCTCGGCGGCAGACTGCCACGGCGCCCCTTGCGGAAGTCTTGACGCTCGGGGAGACGGCCGCCTCAGCCGCCGGAGATGCGCTCGATATCGGCTCCGACGGCGGAGAGCTTGGTCTCCAGCCGCTCGAAACCGCGGTCGAGGTGATAGACGCGGTTCACCGTGGTCTCGCCCTGGGCGGCGAGCGCGGCGATGACGAGGGACACCGAGGCGCGCAGGTCCGTCGCCATGACGGGCGCGCCCTTCAGCGTGTCGACGCCCTCGATGGTCGCCGTCTGCCCGTCGAGATGGATATGGGCGCCGAGGCGGGCGAGCTCCTGCACGTGCATGAAGCGGTTCTCGAAGATGGTCTCGGTGATGCGCGAGGTGCCCCTGGCGCGGGTCATGAGGCCCATGAGCTGGGCCTGAAGGTCTGTGGGGAAGCCGGGGAAAGGGTCGGTGGTCACCGCGACGGGACTGATGCCGTGGCCATTGCGCTTCACGCGGATCCCCTCGTTGGTCGAGGAGATCTCGGCGCCGGCCTCGACCAGCACGTCGAGGGCGGCCTGCAGCAGTTCGGGCCGGGCGCCCTCCAGCAGCACGTCGCCGCCGGCCATGGCGACGCACATGGCATAGGTGCCGGTCTCGATGCGGGCGGCCACCACGGCGTGGTGGGCGCCGCGCAGGCGCGAGACGCCGGTGACCTCGATGGTCGAGGTGCCGTGGCCCTTGATGCGGGCGCCCATCTTGATGAGGCAGTCGGCGAGGTCGACGATCTCCGGCTCGCGGGCGGCGTTGTGGATGACCGTGGTGCCCTCGGCGAGGGAGGCAGCCATGAGCGCCACGTGCGTGCCGCCGACGGTCACCTTGGCGAAATCGATCTCGGCGCCCTTGAGGCCCTTCTCGGCGGAGACGACGGCATAGCCGGCGTCGATGTCGATCTTCGCCCCGAGGCGCTCCAGCGCCATGAGCAGCAGGTCCACGGGGCGCGTGCCGATGGCGCAGCCGCCGGGCAGCGAGACCTTGGCGCGGCCCATGCGGGCAAGGAGCGGGGCGATGACCCAGAAGCTCGCCCGCATGGTGGAGACGAGCTCGTAGGGAGCGGTGGTATCGACGATGGAGCGGGCGTTGAGGCGCACGGTCTGGCCGGTCAGCACCTCGTCGCCGTTGCGCTTGCCGGCGATGGTGACGTCGACGCCGTGATTGCCGAGGATGCGGGCGAGGTTCGACACGTCGGAGAGGCGCGGCACATTGGCCAGCGTCAGCTCGTCCTCGGTGAGGAGCGAGGCGATCATCAGCGGCAGCGCGGCGTTCTTGGCGCCCGAGATCGGGATGGTGCCGTGAAGCGGGCGGCCGCCCGTGATGCGGATGCGGTCCATGCGGAACTCCTCGGAGGGAGGGCTGGCCTCGACGGGCGCCCGACATCGAATCGCCCGGCAGCGTTTCGGAACATTGCCGCCCGGCGGGGGCCTCCGTCTAGCCGACCAAAGGAGGCGAAACAAGGAAGGCGCCGCGGCGGAATTCCGCCCGGCCGCTCAGCCGGCCTGGTCCTCGCCCGCGGCGCGGCCGCGCGCCTGCTCCTTGCGGCGCTTCAGATTGGCCTTGAGCTGGGCGGCGAGGCGCTCGGCGCGGGGGTCTCTCGGCTTTGGCGCAGTGCCGGCGGCTTGCTCCCGGCCCCCGTCCTTGCCCTCGTCCGCACTTCCGGTCATCGCCGCATCCCGTCCGCATCAGCGCCGCTGACACTGCCGCGACGGGCGGCCCGGCGCAACGCGCACATCACCGCCGTGCGCCAAATCGCAGACCCGCCCTTGCATCGCGCCGCACCCTGTGGCAGGGAAGCGTCCCGTTCGCACCGCTTGAGGCTTCCAGCCCCTGGTGCCCTCGCTGCGGTAGCTCAGTGGTAGAGCACTCCCTTGGTAAGGGAGAGGTCGAGAGTTCAATCCTCTCTCGCAGCACCATCTTCCTCCCTGCTTCACGCCCCGGTCATTGCCGCGTCACCGCCGCCGTTCCAGGCTTTTCAGGAAGGCGATGAAGTCCTCGATCTGGTCGGGCTCGAAGCGGAACTGCGGCATGGAGGGATGGCCCGTCATGATGCCCTCGGCGAGGGCCTCCGACAGGTTCTCCACGGCATAGCTGCGATGGAGGTCGCGGAAGGGCGGGGCGATGGCGAGCGGGCTCGGCGAGACCCGGTCGATGGCATGGCAGGCGGCGCAATGGGTGCGGGCGAGCGTCTGGCCACGCTGGATGCTGGCGGCCATGGCCGGGGCCGCGGACACGGCCAAGCCCAGGGCGAGGACCGCGCGAAGACCTGGGGACGATGGCGATCGGCTCGACATGGGGCGCCTCCGGTGTGGTCCGGTCCGGCGGGCGCCGATGCGCGGGATGCGCAGGAGATCGGCCGGGACGGTACCGCCGTGATGATGACCGAGGACCCGGACAAGACCTTGTCCTCGATCAAGCCCGCCGCTCAAGGACCTGTGCGAGGCGCGCCAATCCTCACGTCCGCTCGATCCTCGCCGCCTTGGCCGGGTCGAACCACCAGGTGGCCGGCACGCCGCGGGCATATTTCGGCTTGCGCTCGGGGAAGCCGAACTGGTCCCAGTAGGCGATCCAGTGGGAGGCCTTGTACCAGTTGGGCACCCAGTAGCGCCCGGCGCGCAGCACCCGGTCGAGGCAGAGGCAGAGCGTCGTCAGCTCGGCGCGAGTGTTGACCGCCAGGATCTTCTGGATCAGCGCGTCGACGACGGGATCGGCGATGCCAGCGAGGTTCTGCGAGCCCGGCTGCCTGCCGCTCTCCGAGCCGAAGAAGGTCCGCAGCGATTCGCCGGGGGTCAGCGAGAGCGAATAGCGGCGGATGGTGAGGTCGAAATCATAGTCCTTGAGCCGCGCCTGGTACTGGGCCGAATCGACCCGCCGGATGGCCGCCTCGATGCCGAGGCGCCGCAGATTGGCGACGAAGGGCTGGGTGTGGCGCTCCAGCGAGTTGTCGAAGTCGAGGAATTCCACCGTCATGGGGCGGCCGGCAGCGTCGAGCAGGCGGTTGTCCTTCAGTGTGAACCCTGCTTCGCGCAGGAGCTGGGTGGCCCGGCGCAGGAGGTTGCGGTCCTGGCCCGAGCCGTTCGACACGGGCGGCACATAGGGCTCGTCGAAGACCTCGTCCGGCACCTTGCCGCGGAACGGCTCGAGGATGGCGAGTTCCTCCGCGGAGGGCTTGCCCACGGCCATCATCGGCGAGTTCTGGAAGAAGGAATGGGTGCGCCTGTAACTGTCGAACATGACGTTCTTGTTCGTCCATTCGAAGTCGAAGGCCAGGCCGAGCGCCTCGCGCAGCTTCGGATGGGCGAATTTCTCGCGCCGCGTGTTGATGAACCAGCCCTGGGCGCCCGACGGCGTCTCGTCCGGCACCTCGCGGCGCACCACGCGGCCGTCACGGGCGGCAGGGAAGTCGTATTGCGTCGCCCAGGCGCGCGAGGTGAACTCCTCGCGGAAGGTGTAGGTGCGGCTCTTGAAGGCCTCGAAGGCGACGTCGCGGTCGCGGAAGAATTCGACGCGGATCGTGTCGAAATTGTTCTGCCCGACGGAGACGGGGAGCTTCTCACCCCACCAGTCCTTCACGCGGTCATATTCGATGAAGCGCCCGGCCTCGAAGCGGCCGACCCGATAGGCGGCCGATCCCAGCGGCACGTCCATGGTGGAGGCCTCGAAGTCGCGGTTCGCGTACCAGGCCTTCGACAGGATGGGCAGCCCGGCGACGGTGAGCGGCAGCGAGCGGGAGCGGCCCGGGGCGAAGGAGACCGCGACCACCTTCGTGCTTTCGGCGGTGGCCCCGGCGACGTCGCGCAGCACGACGCGCAGCAGCGGGTGGCCCTTCTCCTTCAGGGTGATGATGGACCAGGCGACGTCCTCGGCCGTGATAGCCGTGCCGTCGTGGAACCGGGCGATGTCCCGCAGGGTGAAGCGGTAGGTGAGGCCGTCCGCCGCGATGGCGACCTTCTCCGCGACGAAGCCGTAGAGGGAATCGGGCTCGTCGCCGCCGCCGGCCATGAGGCTCGCGAAGATGCCGTCGAGGCCGGGCGGCGCGTCGCCGCGCAGCACCAGCGTGTTCATCGTGTTGAAGGTGGTGGGGTTCTGGTTGAAGGCCCAGCTCGACGCGGTGTGGATGAAGGTGCCGCCCTTCGGCGCCTGCGGATTGACGTAGTCGAAATGCGGGAAGTCGGCGGGGTATTTGAGGTCCCCGAAATAGGAGATGCCGTGGCTTTCGGTCGCCGCCTGGGCGAGGGCGCCGCGGCCGAGAAGGCCGGATCCGGCGCCGGCGGCGGCCAACGTCAGGACGGTGCGGCGGGACAGGCGCGGCATGGCGGTTCCTTCCGGTCGGGTCTGAAGGGAAGGGTAGAGGCTCGCCGCCGCCTGTCAAAGCCCGCGGCCGCGGCGGCACGCCGCGCGGTCAGCCCAGCGGCAACACGTTCGTGTGTTTCACCTGGGAGAGGGCGAAGGAGCTCTCGATCGAGGCGATGCCGTCGAGCCGGGTCAGGCGGGCCTTCAGGAAGCGCTCGTAGGCCGGCAGGTCGGCGCAGACGACCCGCATGAGATAGTCGCGCTGGCCGGTCATCAGGTAGCATTCCATCACCTCCGGCCAGCGGGACACGGCCTCGGCGAAACGGTCGAGATCCTCCTCGCGCTGGCGCTCCAGCTTGATGGAGATGAAGACGGAGACCGGCAGGTCCACCGCCTTCTGGTCGACCACCGCCACATAGCCGCCGATGATGCCCGTCTCCTCCAGCCGCCGCACCCGCCGGAGGCAGGGGGTCGGCGACAGGCCTACCTTCTCGGCGAGGGCCTGGTTGGTCATGCGGCCGTCGCGCTGGAGCTCGGCGAGGATGCGGAGATCGATGGCGTCCAGACGGGTCATGAGCATCTTCCTCTCCGCTTACCCGTCTGGTTAGCAGAAGATGCCAATTGTGTCGCGGCTGTCAGGTGATCTTTGGCAGGAGCCTGCCGGGACCTTTCGGCATGATGGCCCACCCTTGAGGGAAGATCCCATGACCGACCGTCTCGCCGCCCTCGCCGCGCTGGAGCAGAAGATCCTCTGGCTCGCCTCGTGGACGATCCACAACGCCAACCACCTGCGCGACAATTCCGACGGGCTGAAGGTCGGCGGCCACCAGGCCTCCTCCGCCTCGCTCGCCACGATCATGACAGCGCTCTACTTCGCCGTGCTGCGGCCGGAGGACCGGGTGGCGGTGAAGCCGCATGCGAGCCCGAACTTCCACGCCATCCAGTATCTGCTCGGCAACCAGACGCGCGAGAAGCTGGAGGCCTTCCGCGGCTTCAAGGGGGCGCAGAGCTATCCCTCGCGCACCAAGGATGTCGACGACGTCGATTTTTCCACCGGCTCGGTCGGCCTCGGCGTGGCGCAGACGCTGTTCTCCTCGCTGGCGCAGGACTATGTGCGCGCCCACGGCTGGGGCCTCGACAGGCCCGAGGGGCGCATGGTGGCGCTGATCGGCGATGCCGAGATGGACGAGGGGAACATCTACGAGGCGCTGATCGAGGGCTGGAAACACGGGCTCCGCAACACCTGGTGGGTGGTGGACTACAACCGCCAGAGCCTCGACGCGGTGGTGCGCGAGGGGCTGTGGGAGCGGTTCGAGGCGATGTTCCGCAATTTCGGCTGGGACGTGGTGATCCTCAAATACGGCAAGCTGCTGGAGGCGGCCTTCGCCGAGCCGGGCGGCGACAGGCTGCGCCACTGGATCGACACCTGCCCGAACCAGCTCTATGCGGCGCTCTGCTACCAGGGGGGCGCTGCCTGGCGGAAGCGGCTGGAGGACGACATCGGCGACCAGGGCGCCGTGACGGCGCTGATCGGCCGGCGCTCGGATGGCGAGCTCGCCCGCCTGATGACCAATCTCGCCGGCCACGACATGCCCTCGCTGCTGGAGGCCTTCGAGGGCATCGACCACGACCGCCCGGTCTGTTTCATCGCCTATACGATCAAGGGCTTCGGCCTGCCCTTCCAGGGCCACAAGGACAACCATGCCGGCCTGATGACGCCGGCGCAGATGGAGGCCTTCCGCGCCGCCATGAACGTCAGGCCGGGCCATGAATGGGACCGGTTCGAGGGCCTCACCGTGCCGGCGAAGACGCTGGAGAGCTTCCTGAAGGGCGTGCCCTTCGCGGCGCGTGGCCGTCGCCGCTACGAGGGCGCCAAGCTGCCGATCCCGGAGAGGCTCGCCGTGCCGATGCAGCCGGCCATGTCGACGCAGCAGGGCTTCGGCCTCATCCTCAACGAGATCGCCCGCGGCAGCGAGCCCTTCTCCGAGCGCATCGTCACCTGCTCGCCGGACGTCACGGTCTCGACCAATCTCGGCGCCTTCGTCAACCGGCGCGGCCTCTTCGCCCGCGAGGCGCTGGCCGACACGTTCAGACAGGAACGGATTCCCTCAACCTTCACCTGGGATTTCTCGCCGAAGGGCCAGCACATCGAGCTCGGCATCGCCGAGATGAACCTGTTCATCCTCCTGTCGGCGCTCGGCCTCACCCATTCCATCCACGGCGAGCGGCTGCTGCCGGTCGGCACGCTCTACGACCCCTTCATCCAGCGCGGCCTCGATGCGCTGAACTATGCCTGCTACCAGGACGCCCGCTTCATGCTGGTGGCGACGCCCTCGGGCGTGACGCTCGCCCCGGAGGGCGGCGCCCACCAGTCGATCGCCACCCCGCTGATCGGCATGGCGCAGGACGGGCTCGCCGCCTTCGAGCCGGCCTTCGTCGACGAACTGGCCGCCATCATGCGGTTCGGCTTCGACTACATGCAGCGCGACGGCGAGGGTGATCCGGACGAGGAGACCTGGCTGCGCGACGAGACCGGCGGCTCTGTCTATCTGCGCCTGTCGACCCGCACCCTCGACCAGCCGCAGCGCGCCATGGACGAGACGCTCGCGAGCGACGTCATCAACGGCGCCTACTGGCTGCGCCGGCCCGGGGCCAATGCCGGCGTCGTCATCGCCTATATGGGCGCCACCGCCCCCGAGGCGATCGCCGCGGCCGGCCTGCTGGCGGAGAGCCACCGCGACGTCGGCGTTCTCGCGGTCACCTCGTCAGACCGGCTCAATGCCGGCTGGACCGCGGCGGAGCGCGCCCGGCAGCGCGGCCATCACCACGCCACCAGCCACGTGGAGCGCCTCCTCGGCGGCCTCACGCGCGATTGCGGCCTCGTCACGGTGGTGGACGGCCATCCGGCGACGCTCGCCTGGCTCGGTGCCGTCCACGGCCACCGGGTGAAGTCGCTCGGCGTCGAGCATTTCGGCCAGACCGGCACGGTCGGCGACCTCTACCGCCACCACGGCATCGACACCAACGCCATCCTGCACGCGGCGCAGGCCATTCTCGGGGCGCGGCCGGTCCGGTATCTGAAGGCGCTGGCGTGAAGCGTCCCGCCGCGGGACGGAGGGGTTAACGGGAGTGGTCGCGGCGGCGCGGGAGCCGGGCCCGGGCTGCCCGGGACCACCCCCCAGAGCGGGCGTCGTGGCCCGGACGAAGCGGGAACCCGGGCATGCTCCTGATTCGGACGCGATTCGTTCGCCGGCTGATCGGTCCGTTAACGGACGAGGCCGGGCAGGTGCGCGGAGCTCGCCCCTGGACCGCCAGCCGCCCTCCGGAAAGCGCCTGCCCCGAAACGGCACGAATCCGTTAAATCGTCTGCCGCCGCAGAGGCTCCCGGGCGGCCGAACCCGGCGACGCCTCCACCGCCATCCTGGGGAAAACGGCCATTTCCCGCCCGGAACGAAGGGCGATCCGGCCGATGTCCGTGATTCGGACAGGTTTCGTTCTTGCCCCGGACCCGAGCTTAGCGCAGCCGCACCGGGGTCAGCTGCGGCCCGGCCTGACCGGCGGCATGACCAGCCGGTCGCGGCGGCAGGCGCGCCGGTCGATCTCCTCGCAGGCGGTGAAGTTCATGTCGCGGCCGATGCAGATGCGCACCTCGCGCAGCCGGCGCTGGTCGCATTGCACGGCGATCATTTCGCGGGTGAGGCCGGGATTGGCGCGCACGAAGGCTTCCTCCACCTCGTCGGGGGTGACGGTGAGCGGCTCGGCGATGTTCTCGTACTGGGCGGGGATGCGCACCTTGGCGCGCGCCTGGCGCACCTGCTCGAAAAAGGCCGCAGCCGAGCGGGCTCCGGAACAGGTACCGTGCTTCGACCACTGGTGCCGCACGAGGCCCGGTGCCGGCATGATGTCCAACATGGCGCTGACCGTGCGGTTCTCGAGGACCGGGGCGGGAACCTGGCAATATTCGGGGAAGCCGCGGTGGAACTGCGGCCAGAGGCCATGGACGACGAAATGGAAGGGCCGGTCGCCGGCGCATTGCATGGAGCGGGAGGTGCGGTCGCTCGTCGCCTCGCAGAACGACGGCGACCAGGACAGGGCGAGGACGTAGAAGTCGAATTCGCCGGGGGTCGCGCCCGGCCGGGCCTGGCCGAGGGCGGGGGGTGCTCCGGCGAGCACGAGGACCAGCGGGCCGGCGAAGAGCCACGCCGCGGCGCGGCGGGACCAGGCGAGCATGCGGGCGACCATGGGCAACCTCCCCCCTCTCAGCGGATCGAGGCTAGCCGCGCCACTGGAACAAATCAAGAACCTGGAGAGACCCCCGTATTCGTCCGGATCAGGGCCGCGCCATGCGGCAGGCCGGGTCGAAGCTGCGGCCGCGGTCGAGGCCGTGGACGCACCATTCGACGCCCCAGGTGGAGCCGATGATGCTCTGATCCTCGAGGATGGCGTAGCTGACCGTGCGCACCCGGCCGTCGGAGAGATGGGCCCGGGCGGTGCAGTAGCGGCGCGGAATGAAGTTCTGTCCGTGCGGATTGGTGGTGACGAGGCGCACCCGGTCGAAGCCGCGGATGCCGAGGGAGGAGTTCCAGAAGCGCGCCTCCTTCTCCGCGAAGGTGTCCTGGATGCGCTCCAGCGCCGCCGGCTCGTCGCAGGGCAGCAGCCGGTTCTGGAAGCGCGGGTCGCGGAACAGGACGACGCCCACCGGCCCGCGCATGCGCAGGTCGTCCTCGACGGCGCCGGGATAGGCGGCGCCGGGCACGCGGCCCGTCGTATAGGTGGAGCCGGCGAGCCCGCGGGGGCCCCCGTCGTTGAAGGCGAGGGTCTGGGCCCCGGCCGCCGGGGCGCCCACGAGGGCGGCGAGGACGAGGGCGAGGAGGCGGGTCCGCATGGCTGCTGTTCCGGGCACGGATCGGGATGATGACGGACGATCCATGCGCCGCGGGCGCCGGTCAAGAGCGGCGGGGCCACAGGGGATGGTAATTCGGCGCCGCGCGTCAGGGACGGCGGATGCGGACATAGAGCGCGCCGGCGCCGCCATGGCCGACGGAGGCCTCCTCGAAGCCGATCACCAGCGAGCGCATTTCCGGCAGGGAGAGCCATTGCGGCACCACCCGGCGCAGCACGCCACGGCCGGCATAGGGATCGGGCGTGAACGCGTCCTCGTCCAGTTCGCGCAGCCGCTTCGGCGCGCCCTTGCCGGTGATGACGATGACGAGGCCGTGGCCGGCCGCCTGCGACCGGCGCAGGAAGGCGATGAGCCGCCGGTGGGCGGCGTCCTGGGTCAGGCCGTGCAGGTCGATGCGGGCGTCGGCGTCGCGCCGGCCGCGCGAGAGCTTGCGCTTCAGCCC
>JAEZGJ010000223.1 GCA_023416965.1 Pseudomonadota bacterium
GTGCTGAACCGGTCGGTCTCCGGCTTCTATCCGCGCGACGTCTGCGGCGTCGTCTACCAGAACGCCCACCGCTACCTCGCCTGCCAGTTCACCTTCGCCTGCGAGGGCCGCCGCAGCCTGGTGCCGACGGAAGCAGGCCCCTGGACCCGCGCCACCACCATCGCCAAGGACATGATGGCCGGCCGCATCTGGCTGCCGGAAGTCGGCCACGCCACCCACTACCACGCCACCTATGTCCGGCCCTGGTGGGCGCGCTCGATGAACCGGCTGCAGCAGATCGGCATCCACGTCTTCTACCGGCCGCGCAACTGGGGAACGGGCCCGCAGGTGCAGCTGACCGCCGGCGCCGCCAACGAGAGCTGATCGCTTTCCGCCGGCAGCTGACAGGCTCCGGCATCGGGAATTGGTATGGGAGCCATCACGGCTTTTGGCTTCCGGACGCGCCGAGCCGGAACTAGACTGCCGGACGTGTAGCTGCACGATGCAGGCCCGGAGCTCCCCCGATGACCGCCACCACCTCGTCCTCCCGTCCGGATAGCTGGCGCACCCCCTTCGTCATCATCCTCTGCGGCTGCCTGATCGGCCTCTTGTCCTTCGGGCCGCGCTCGGTGGTCGGCATGTTCCTCATGCCGGTCTCCACCGAGAACGGCTGGACCCGCGACATCCTCTCGCTGACCATCGCCATCCAGAACCTGATGTGGGGCGTCGGTCAGCCCTTCGCCGGCGCCATCGCCGACCGCTTCGGCACGCTGCGCGTCTTCTGGGCCGGCGCGCTCATGTACGGGCTCGGCCTCGCCTGCATGGTGCTGCCGCTGCCGCCGCTGGCCATGCACGTCCTCTCCGGCACGCTGGTCGGCCTCGGCCTCGCCGGCGTCTCCTTCAATCTGGTCCTCGCCTGTTTCGCCAAGCTGCTTCCCGAGAGCCGCCGCGCCTCGGCCATGGGGTTCGGCACCGCCGCCTCGTCCTTCGGCCAGTTCGTCTTCGCGCCGCTGACGCCCTTCCTCATCGATCTGGTCGGCTGGAAGGCGGCGCTCCTCGTCTTCTCCTGCGTGCCGGTCCTCATCATCCCGCTGTCCTTCGCCCTGGCGACCCGCCCCTCCTCGGGGGTCGGCCAGGGCACAGGGGCCGAGATGAGCATCGCCGCGACGCTGAAACAGGCCTTCGCCCATCCGAGCTACATCTATCTCGTCATCGGCTTCTTCACCTGCGGCTTCCAGCTCGCCTTCATCACCACCCACTATCCGACCTACCTGAAGGACCTGAACATCGAGGCCTGGGTGGCGGGCGTCGCCCTGGCGCTGATCGGCCTGTTCAACATCGTCGGCTCCCTCGGTGCCGGCTGGTTGTCCTCGCGCATGTCGAAGCGCTGGCTGCTGGTCTGGATCTATTTCTCGCGCGGCGCGGCGGTGGTCCTGCTCTTCGTCTTCCCGCCGAGCACGGCGCTCGCCCTCGTCTTCGCAGCGCTGATGGGCCTTCTCTGGCTCTCCACCGTGCCGCCGACCTCGGGCCTCGTCGCGCTGATGTTCGGCACGCGCTACATGGCCATGCTCTACGGCTTCGTCTTCTTCTCCCACCAGGTCGGCGGCTTCCTCGGCGCCTGGCTCGGCGGCGTCATGTACGAGCGCACCGGGTCCTACGAGATCATGTGGTATCTCTCGATCCTGTTCTGCATCGGCTCCGGCCTGATCAACATCCCGATCAAGGAGCGTCCGGTGCAGCAGCCTGTGCCGGTGCCGGCGGAATAGGACCGTCGGCGCCTAGCGCGCCACCAGCACCTGCCGGCAGGCCTCGGGAAGCCCGGCCATGGTGATCGGCGGCGGCGGCCGCCAGTTCGGGTTCGGCCGCGGGTTCAGCACCTCCTCGGTGAACCACCAGTCGAGCTCGGTGCCGCAGCCGTCGCTGGTCGGCGGCGGGTCCTGCGGTCGGCACCCGGGGCTTGCCGCCGGGCAGCGGATGCGGATGTGCATGTGGTAGTTGTGGCCTGGTACAGGCCTTACCCGCGACAGCCACGAGCGGTCGGCGCCCGCCTCGCGGCACAGCGCCTTCTTGATGGCTGCGTTCACCAGCACCCGCTCCACCACCGGGTCCTGGGCCGCAGCCTTGATCACCTTCAGGTGGTCGGCCGTCCATGTGGCCGGATCGATGTCGCGCCGGTCGGCGCGTACCATGTTCACCGCCGAGGTCATCTCGCGCTCCTCATTCGTCAGCCGCCGCTGCGGCATCGGAGTGAGCCAGATGTCTGCATCGAGGCCGATCTGGTGAGAGGCGTGGCCGGTGAGCATGGGCCCCCCGCGCGGCTGTGAGATGTCGCCGACGAGAATCCCCGGCCAGCGCGACACCCGCGGCACCCTGGCGGCGAAGCGCTCCAGGAAGGCCATCATGTCCGGGTGGCCCCACATGCGGTTGCGCGACAGGCGCATGACCTGCCAGGTCTCGCCGTTGACCGGCAGCGCCACGGCGCCTGCGACGCAGCCGCGCGAATAGAAGCCGAAGGCGCGCGCCTCCATGGGCGCGCCGGTGGTGGCGCGGCCGAACAGTTCCTTGGCCGGCAGGTTCGGATCGTTGGGGTTGGCGAGCGGCGTAAGCGGCCGCGGGTTCACCGTGCCGGGCGTCTGCGCCGAGGCGCTGGCCATAGAGGCGAGCATCAGCGCGGCGATGAGGAGGGGGCGGGTCATTGTCTGGCAGGTCCCGTGAATCGTCTGCCTTCACCCTAGTCAGGATTGCATTAACCATTCCTGTCCGCCGCGGCGGTGCCTTGTCGCAGGCCCGACCCGGGTCTCGCGCAAGGGAAGGGGAGGCCACGCGGCGATGCTCTTCTTAAGGTTGACGCCTCGCACCCCTTTACACGCGCCCGCGCTTTGGGAATCACTGAGGCGCGGCCCCGCGAGGGAAGCTCTGTTCGTATCGCGTCGGAGGGGGAATCCATGCGTGCATTCCATTGCGCGGCCGCTCTTCTCGTCGGCCTCTTGCTGTGGTCGGCGGAAGCGGCCGCCTCCATTGTCGTCCGCGTCGACAAGACCAGCCAGACCATGCGCGTCATCGTCGACGGCGAGCACCGCTACACCTGGGCGGTTTCAACCGGGCGCGCCGGCTACAACACGCCCAACGGCTCCTATCGGCCGCAGCGCCTGGAGCGGCACTGGCGCTCGCGGAAGTACGGCATGGCCCCCATGCCCCATTCCATCTTCTTCCGCGGCGGCTACGCCATCCACGGCACCAACATGGTGGGCCGTCTCGGCCGGGTCGACAGCCACGGCTGCATCCGCCTCGCCCCCGGCAATGCCCGCACCCTCTTCGAGCTGGTCGCCCGCCAGCGCGGCGGCACCCGCATCGTCATCGAGGGAACCTCGCCGCGCCAGGCGCCGCCCGCCCTCGTCGCCGGCCGTGCCACGCGCAGCGCCGCGGCGTCCTCGCGCACCGCCCAGATGCGCCTGGTTCAGCC